>CANQSY010000026.1 GCA_947626635.1 uncultured Akkermansia sp. | reverse complement strand
ATCTTGCGGCCGATGGAGGACGTGACGAACTTGCATGCTGTCGTGATGATATCGTTCATAGTGCAGTAACGTCGTGCATGTTCAGTTTACCCCAGCGCGCTCCAAAAGGCAAGTATGTTTCACGCTCCTGTCCGCTTTTTTTGCCGTCCGGAGGGTCTCGGACCACATACGACCCGAGAAAAAAAGCCCCCCCGGGCGGTGTTCCACCGCCTATTTACGATTTACGAATTACGAATTACGATTTCGGGGAATTCGCGCGCCAAGGGCGCGGGGAAGCGAAAGCGCCCGGCGGCCCCGTATAGGGCGCACGCGAAGCGGGCGGGAAGGGCGATTGGACAACGCGCATGCGTTGCCCGCAGGGCGCTGAGGTAGTGGGGTACCGAAGCGTCAAGCTGTAGCGGAGCGGAATTTCGGGGACGAGGGGGTGGTGATAGGAGGAAAGCGGCCGGGCGTTGGGCTGCGCCTATTTACGATTTTCGATTTACGAATTACGATTTCAGGGAATTCGCGCGCGGAGCGCGGGGTTGCGAAAGCGCCCGACGGCCCCGTATAGGGCGCACGCGAAGCGGGCGGGAAGGGCGGTTAGACAACGCGTAAGCGTTGCCCGAAGGGCGCTGAGGTAGTGGGGTACCGAAGCGTCAAGCTGTAGCGAAGCGGAATTTCGGGGACGAGAGTGCGTTGATAGGAGGAAAGCGCCAGGGGCGCTGGGCTGCGCCTATTTACGATTTACAAAGCCGCCGAGGGATCGGAGGCGGATTGGACAAAAGCGCAGCTTTTGCCCGACGGGCGCTGAGGCAGTGCGGTGCCGATGCGTCAACATACGATGATGATAGCGGGATTGGGTGATTGAAATTGTCTTGACAACTGCGTATTCCTTGCTACAACGAGTCTGTCGGCACTCCGATCTCAACATTCATCTATTGTTATAGCATAACACTCCTTCCGCAACGAGTGAAACAGAGAATGCGAGGTTGAAGGGCCGATTTTTTCTAACCCGTTCATCATCTGTCACAGCGAATTGGCAGGGGATTCTCGATCTCGATGATGATGCAAAAGATACTTGCCAAGGGTTGATTGGTTGTGGTATATCTCACGGTGAGATCACTGGTAACACTTATAGGTTCTATGAACAAGCATTCTATCCTTTCACTTTTGATGGCTGTTTTATTCGGGAGCGTGTTGTGCATTCCTGCCGCGCTGGCCGAACCGACGGATAACGACAAAGAAAACACGGAACAGGAGGCTCCGCAGGTCGTCCCGGCTGCACTCATGCAACACACGCCCATTGTCAATACCAAGGTCAATACGAAAGCAAAAGTATTCTTCATTTATCAATCGCGCAGTCTTTGCGGAATTTGTGTGCATGAGACACCGGAGATCGTGAAACTCTACAAAAAGATGCATGGCAAGGGAGCGGAGCTGATCATGATCAACGTTGATGCCACGCCGGATGCGGCTCTCACATGGGCGAAGAAGTCAAAAATGAAATTCCCCATTTACTTCCACAGTGACGCTGCATCCATTCCTTTCCCGTACGAGGGAGAGGGACTTCTTCCCTGCATGGTAGCTGTCGATGCCGACGGCAACAAATTGGGAGAAGCCAATGCCTCAAATGTTGTTCCTTTCCTCAAGAAATGGAAACAACTCGTGAAGCAGGTCGAGAAAGAACAAAAGGAACAACAGAAAGACGGTTCGTCCGATCCTTCTTGAATCCCCCTACGTCGGGATCCTTGTTCTGCTGCGCACGACTCGATTCCGTTGTTCGCGAACGATGCTCCCCTGCGTTGGGGCGTTTGCACATCCGTCCCAAGAAAAACACCCCCTGGGCGCCTGACGGCGCCTATTTACGATTTACGACATACGATTTACGATTTCAGGTAACTTGCGCGCCAAAGGCGCGTTCCAGCGGAGCGATAGCGAAGCGGAATTTTTGAGAACGAGAGTGCTGTGATGGAAGGAAAGCGCTGGGCGCTGGGCTGCGCCTATTTACGATTTACGAATTACGAATTACGATTTCGGGGAATTCGCGCGCGAAGCGCGGGGAAGCGAAAGCGCCCGACGGCCCCGTATAGGGCGCACGCGAAGCGGGCGGGAAGGGCGATTGGACAACGCGCATGCGTTGCCCGCAGGGCGCTGAGGTAGTGGGGTACCGAAGCGTCAAGCTGTAGCGCAGCGGAATTTTCAGGGTCAACGGTGATGCGTAGCTAGAAAGGCGAGCCGGGCGCTGGGCTGCGCCTATTGACGATTGACGATGTCATGCTAACCGTGCTTCCATCGTTTTATTGGGACACGTGTGGGGTGTTTGGGGTTGTTATAGAGAAATTACTCTATCATGCTTTGAACTTCCCGGCACCCTTTTTTGTGCCAAGAAGCTGTCGCATTTAATTTTGCGATCCGCACAAATGCGGATGCCCCGGGGTTATACTTGACAATACAGGACGAGTGGTATATAACGCGCAGTGTCGCACCCAAGCCTCTCCCTACTATGCCCCACCGCAGAACACAACCCATCCGCCGCAAGGTGAAGAACTGGTCGGCCTCTGATTCAGCCGAGCTCTACGGCGTACAGGACTGGAGCAACGGATTCTTCGGCGTCTCCAAAAACGGCGAAACAACCGTGCGACTCGTGGACAGCGGTGGCGAGTACAAAAACGTGAGTCTCGTGCGCATCATGAGGGAGCTGGCGGAGCGCGGGACGGAGGCACCGGTTCTGCTGCGCTTCCGTGATCTCCTGCGCGCGCGGCTGGACGAACTGAACCGCAGCTTCGCGGACGCCATCCGCAAGGCCGACTACAACGGCAAGTACCGCGGCGTGTATCCCATCAAGGTGAACCAGCAGCGCCACATCGTGGAGGAAATCGTTTCCTACGGCGCTCGCTACCACTACGGGCTTGAGGCGGGATCCAAACCGGAGCTCATCGCCGCCATGGCCTACATGAAAGACCGCGAGGCCTTTCTCATGTGCAATGGGTACAAGGACGACGAATTCATCGACCTGGCGCTCATGGGGCAGCGCATGGGGATGAACGTGTGCCTCATCCTGGAGATGCCCAACGAGCTGCCGGCTATCCTCAAGCGCGCGGAGAAACTGGGCATTGAGCCGAACCTCGGCGTGCGCGTGCGGCTCTCCGCCAAGGGGTCCGGACACTGGAGCGAGTCCGCCGGCGACAAGTCCGTTTTCGGTCTCAACACCGCTCAGGTCATTGACGTGGTGGACCACCTCAAGGCGGTCAACAAATTGCACTGCCTCAAAGTTCTCCACTACCATCAGGGCTCCCAAATCCCCAACATTTCCGTCATCCGCGAGGCTCTCTCCGAGGCCTGTCGTATGTACATCGACCTCGTGCGCGAGGGAGCGCCGATGGGGACGCTGGACATGGGGGGAGGGCTTGCCGTGGATTACGATGGATCGCAGACCAACTTCCATTCGTCCTGCAACTACTCCGTGGAAGAGTATGCTCGGGACGTGGTAGAGATTGTGGGTGAGATGTGCACGCGCTGTGGGGTGAAGCACCCTACCCTTGTCACGGAATCGGGACGGGCTGTCACCGCCTACCACTCTGTGCTCATCTTTAACATCCTGGACGTGACGAGTCCGCAGTACGGCACGAGCTTGCCCAAACTGCCGGAGAACCCGAGCGAGGTCCTGCTGGCGCTGGATGAGACCTACCGCATGCTGACGCGCAAGAACATCCAAGAGAGCTACAACGACGCGAACTACTACCGCGACACACTGCGCATGCAGTTTTCCTACGGCAACGTGACGCTGCGGGAGCGAGGCATCGGCGAGGCGATCTATTGGCACATCATGGGGCTCATCGCCCACCGCATCGCCGAGATGAGCGAAATCCCCGAGGACCTCAAGGAAGTCTCCGACAACATGGTGGACTTCTACTACGCCAACTTTTCCCTCTTTCAAAGTCTGCCGGATTCCTGGGCCATCGACCAGATATTCCCCGTCATGCCCATCCAGCGACTCTGCGAACGTCCCACGCAGAAGAGCGTGCTTGTGGACATCACCTGCGACTGCGACGGCAAGGTGGAGCACTACATCGACCGCGAGGACGTAGCGACCTCCCTGCCCCTGCACGAGGTGGAGGGCGATGAGCAGTACTACGTTGCCGTTTTTCTTGTCGGCGCCTATCAGGAAACCCTCGGCGATATCCACAATCTGCTGGGCGACACCAACGTTGTGAGCGTCCATCTCGAGAACGGGAGCACCGTGTACACGGACGAAGAAGAGGGCGATTGCGTGGCGGATGTGCTCTCGTACGTGAAGTACGACGCCAAGGAACTGGTGCAACGCTTCCGCCGGCTCGCCGAACACGCCGTCGAAGAAGGGCGCATCTCCCCGCGACAGAGGAAGGCGGCGATGGAGGCCTACCGCGACGGGTTGCAAGGATACACGTACTACGAGCTCTGAGTCGGCAAGGGGAGGAGCTGCCGCAGCAGCTGCATGACCAGCTCGCCTGTCTCACGGAGAGAATGGGCAGAAATACGGCTCATGTTGTCCTTCCGGGTGTGCCACCAGCTTCCCTTGCCGAACTGAGCGATCAGGTTCAGGGTCTCCACGCCCGCCTCCGCGAAAGGACGGTGATCGTCCCAGTACGCGCCATTGTGCAGGGTCCAGCGTTCCTCCGGCAAATGAAGGGCGCTGACGGCTTGACAGTACTGCTCACACATTGTCACCGTCGTGTCCCACACCGGCACGCCTATCGTTTTCCCGGCGCCACCTACCATGTCCAAATTAATCATCATGGCCGGCAAATTGTCGCCGCGGCGATTGACATCATAGCGCGAGCCGTAGAGACCGTCCTCCGGGGTGATACGCTCGCCGAACGACTCCTCGCCATCAAAGAATACGAGCTCCACCCTGGCGGCATACCCGCGATTCGCCTCGAGCGAAAGGAGTCGCGCCAGCTCAAGCAGGGTTGCGGCTCCGCTCGCGCCGTCGTCCGCTCCGAGGATCGCTTTGCTTCCCTGACCTTTAGTGTCGATGTGGCAGCTGAGCAGCATCGGGCGTTGCGCGTCCCCCTCGCCGTACACGGCGTGCAGATTGGTCATCTTCCTGCCCGGATAGGGTTCAAAGTTTTCCTCATGGGTGCGCCAACCGACTTGCTCGAGCTGCTGCCGCAGGTATGCGAGCTGGGCAACATAGGCAGGGGAACCTGTCGGACGAGGTCCGAGGGCGCAGAGCTTGGCGCAATGGAGGTAGGCGTTGTTTCCGGAAAAGGAGACCGTGGACTCCACCGATTGAGGGACCGGATGAATTTCGGACGACTCCTCCGGTCCGCCCTGCTTCTCACAACCGACAAGGAGGAAAATTGCGGCGAACAGCGTCCCTGCTACATCTCCTCGCATCCCTCACCTCCTTGGGTTGTTCCGTGCATCTCGAGCGATCGTGCCGCCTGTACGGTCACGGACGCGCCGCCACGCCGAATATCTCGAGCAAACGGGTCAACTCCGCATTCCCCTCGTACGGTATCTCAATGACGCCGCCACGCCGTCCCCGCGGGGTAATCGTAACAGCGGTACCCAGACTGTCGGAAAGTTCCTTGCATATTTTCTCGTAACCGGCGGGGAGTTTGGCAGGGGCAGCGGGTTGCTTGGGGGTGGGCTGCTCCGGCTGGTTCTGGGCACGGACCAGCTGCTCGGTCTGCCGCACGGTGAGACCGCGTCGCACCACATTTCTCGCAGCCAGCGACTGCTTGTCGTCATCCTTGATCTGCAGCAGGACCTTGGCATGCCCCACGGTGATCTCCTCGTTATCGAGCATATCGCGCACCTCCGGGGCGAGATCAAGCAAGCGCACCATATTGGCCACCATGGCGCGGGATTTTCCCACGTGCTGGGCGATGGTCTCCTGCTTCATGTGGAAACGGGTCTGAAGCATGCGGTATTGTTCCGCCTCTTCCAGCGGAGTGAGGTCCTCGCGCTGGAGGTTCTCAATGAGGGTTATTTCCGCCACTTCCTGGTCCGTGGCCACCATCACCACCACCTTCACCTCCTTGTGACCCAGCGTACGCACGGCGCGCAAACGGCGTTCTCCGGCTATCAGCTCAAAATGGTCCTCGACCCGCCGCACCACGAGCGGTTGCACCAAACCACGTTCCTTGATCGAGGCGGCGAGCTCGTCGATTTGCTCCTTCCTGAACCGCCGCCGCGGCTGGAAGGGAGACGTGCGGATCTCCTCGGTTTTTGCCAAGATCACTCGTTTATCATCCGCTGCAAAAGTGGAAGCAGATACTGTCTCGTTCTGCTGTAAAAGGGCTCCCAGTCCCTTGCCTAATACCTGACGCGCCATACCCGCGCATTCTACCCGAAGACCCCGCCAATTGCAACTCATTTTCCAGCCTGCTGTTGCGTCCGGGTCCGAGTTTTTGGTCGCATTCCCCGCATATTGTATAGATTTCCGGGCTGCACCCCCATATTCTGGTACGACGGGTTGAGGTCGACAGAAAAAATTCCCCTCACGCCACAGCAGGAAAATGCACAAGGATGAAGCATCAGAGGGCGAGAGCGGCATCCAGGGCGGCGAGGCATTTTTCATTTTGCTCGCGTGTGCCGATGGTGATGCGCACGTATTCTTTGAGGCCGTAGCCATCCATAGGACGAATGATGACGCCGCGCCGCAAGCACTCCTGAAACACGCGCGCACCCTGTCCCACATTCACCAGAATAAAGTTGCCGCTGCTGGGGATATAGCTGATACCGCGGTTTTTGAAGGCTTGCTCATACTGCTCCATCCCCTCATGCACGAGGCGCACGGATTTCTGCACATGCTGCTCATCATCCAGCGCAGCGAGGGCGGCAGCCTGCGCAGGCGAGCTCATGTTGAACGGCGAGCGCACCTTGTGCAACAGCCCCGCGATCTCTTCCGTCGTGATCACAAATCCGGCGCGTATGCCCGCCAGACCGTACGCTTTCGAGAAGGTGCGCATCACTACGGCATTTTGTCCGCGCTTCACGTACCTGAGCGTATCCGGCTGTTGCCCGGCAAAGTCAATGTACGCTTCATCGAAGGCAACCATGACGTGATCGGGCACGGCTTGCATGAAGGCATCCAGCTCATCCTGACCGACCATCGTACCGACCGGGTTGGTGGGATTGGTGATAAAGATGAGGCGAGTTTGCGGAGTGATCGCCCGCAGCATCCCCTGCAAGTCGTGGGACCAGTCCGGTTTGTTGTCCACCTCCACGTAGCGCGCTCCGAAGAGTTTGCACATGAGCGGGTACATCGTGAAACTGTACTTAGCGGCAATGAGCTCCTTTCCTTCGCCCAGGCAGGTGTGGCAAAGCAACTCAATCATCTCGCTGCTTCCGCTTCCTACCGCCGTCTGTTCCAACCGCACGCCGAACTTGGCCGCTATCTTACTGCGCAGCTCAAAAGCGGAGCCATCAGGGTACAGGTGGCTGCTTTGCAAGGCTCTCTGCATGGCCTCCACCGCCTTAGGCGACGCACCCAACGGATTTTCATTGGATGCCAGCTTCACGATATCCTCCGGTCGCAGCCCGAGTTCGCGCGCTGTCTCCTCGATAGGTTTCCCGGGCTGATAGGCCCGAATTTCCTGCACGTGGCGGTGCGTATAAGGCAGTATGCTCATGCGCGCATTATAGTCCTCTGTCCGGTGAATGACAAGTCTTGATTCCGGCGCAGGATTCATATAAAATCACGCTGCACATGGGGATATTCCGGCAGGTCAGGAGATACAGAAGCGTAGCGCTCTGCGCGCTGCTGGCGGTATTCGTGCTTCTCGTTGTACGCTTCACCTTGCCGGACCAACAACAACGCTACGCGTTGTGCGAACTCCTTCCCCGGGAGAGAAAGGAAGCCGCCGACTTTCGCGCAGAATGGAAGCTCGATCTGCAACATCCTCAGCCCCACATGCGTCTGTACGGGGATGAGACATTGACGGGGCAATTACGAGACCATGCCCGAGGAGTTCTGCATTTTGCTCTCTACACGGATCGCGGCGCACACAAGCTGTTCGCCGCGATCAATGCGGCGGATCTCGATGTACCCGGCTTTTCCCGGCGAAGCCGAGCCTTCCTCACGGGGAGTCAACGAATCCGCCAACCGGACGGCACGTACCATCTTGTGCGCCATGTCCTCATTGGTGTGGAGTTTGTACCGGAGGGAGAAGAGAGACCAACGGTCGCTGTGGCGCAGCACCTCGAAATCGACCCGGAAGCACGCACGGCGGACCCCATCCCGTGTCCGCAGCTCGAGACCTATGACGGCCTTCCGGTGCAGGATTTTCAATGCACCTCAACCGGTCACCTTCCGGAAAAATTCGGGGGAGATGCGATTCCCTCATCCCTGCAGCGTCTCCTCTACGCCATGGCTTCCATTGACAGCCCATCGACCGCCGCCGCGATGGCTACGCCGCTGCGCGCCTTTGCTCAGGACCTCGTGCAAAAGGCGCCCTACCCCAAGGCACCCTGGCCGAAAAACTGGGGAATCTACGAGAAGGACGCGCGTCGCGCCTCTGCGGACCTCACGTGCACACTGACTTTTCTCCAGGAGAATTCCTGCTTCCGATGCGCCGAACTCGCCGCCTTCATCAACAGTCCTCTCTTCGCCGCCCTGTTCGGCACGCGCTTTTCTCAACCGTCAGGGGAACGGGTGCAAGATACGCCCATTCCGTTCAATGAGTTGCAGGAGGTCCCCTGAGCTTCCTCTTCAGAATTGGGGCAGCTCACGCAGAGCGGGAGGTTCATCACTCCCCTTGGGGACAGGTGCAGCCGGCGGCGTGACGGGTCGCGTCACAGGGGCAGCAGGGGACGATGCAGGAGGCGGACTATTTTTCTTGCGCTGGGGGGAAGCAAAGCACTCGTTGAGCGCCGTCTGCAGTTGCATATCCGGGTACCCGATGTAGAGCACCCTCGCGTGCTCATCCACGAGCACAGCCGTTGGCAATACCGCCACTCGGTACGCTTGTCCGCCCGTCCCCTTTTCATCATCCATGTAGCAGGAGAGGATCTCTTGATCCGTCATCATCGACCGGAACTGCTCCGGTTGACTGTACGGCACGATGGGGCAAACTTCAAGCTCCGGGTACTGCCTCATGAGGGCGGACTGTTTCTTCATGATGGAGAGCCCGACATCCTCCGCGGGGCTCCAGAAGAAAAGAAGATTCACCTTACCCAACACGGGAAAAGAAGATACTTTGCCTTCTCCGTCCGTGACCTTAAGCTGCGGGGGAATCGTCCCCACGCTGAGGTGACGGATGCGGTAGATCTGTTCCTCAGCCACCTCTGTGACAGAAAGCGAACCGAAGCGGGCATCCTGGGGACAGAGGTTGAGCGCCTGGCGGATGAGATAGAGACGTTTGGCGCGCACGTGGGCCATGCCGCCGCTGCCTTCCGCCAGGGTGGGGTTGTTGAGCATGATGCTCATTGCGAGAGCAGCAGCGCCACGAACAGCCGGGTCCGTGTTGCAATCATAGATCTTCTCCAGCACAGCATACACCTGCGCCCCGCTGTTTTCCGCCAACCGCGCGCAGGCTTCGCCAATGAACGGGGAGCTGTAGTGTTTGTTGCGCACAGATTCCAGCAGAGCCTCCGTGTAGGTGACCAATTTCTTCGGGGCGTGCTCAAAGAGTTTTGCCAATGCCTCGGGATGGTTCAAGAACCACACTACCGCCGGAGCAGCCCATGCCTCATCAAATTCGTAGGTAGGAACCTTTCGCGCAGCAGCGGTCTCCTTGCCATTCGCCCTGTGCCCACCGGAGACCGGCGCCACTTCCCGCGTCCCCGTCTGATTGCGGATGGTTTTCCAGAGGCGAGGGGCAAAATCCGTGACGGAAGGGGGCGGGAGGGAGGCACGCTGCTCGTCCGTGGCAGCCACGCTGAGGGCGGCGTTATACTCGGCTTCGCGCTGAGCCCAGTATTCCAGAGCGCTCTTCATCTCCGCCTCACTGCCGCATGCCCAGCCCCCCAGGAGCTGCATCGCCATGAACACCGGTATGAATCTCACCCCTTTCATCTCGTCTCAACTCCCACGTAACTTGCGATTTCGTTCCGCCGCGCGTCTCACCGCCGAGCGGAATTCACTTCTCCTCGATGTGCACGTCGTACACCTTGCCGAGGATATTGAGCTTCATGTCATGTCCGGAGATCGAAGCGCTGACGCCCACGCTGCTGAGAGCCACGGGCGCTCCGTAATTCTCCTGCTTCGGGGTCGTGGGCGGCTCCGGACGCTTCCCGGCGTAGTAGTCCTCCAGCTGCTGCGGGAACATGGCGTAGATGACGCAATTTTCATCCGTCGCCGGGATGTTCTTCGCCGTGAGTTTATCGCGCAGGTTCTGCATATCCGGCTTGATGAGGTCCGCCGGACGGCACGAGATGGGGTCCTTGCCGGCCTTCTTGGCGCACAGAGCCTGCAGATCCGGATCCACCGGCGCGGGAGTGTGTCCGTAGTAGCCGAGGGCAACGTCCGCGCACTGCGGCGTGATGTTCTTCCAGCGTCCGAACTTCACATTCATCATTGCCTGCACCCCGACGATCTGCGAGGTCGGCGTCACCAAGGGGATCCATCCCAGGGCTTTGCGCACCACCGGAATTTCCGCGAACACTTCCTCAAACTTGTCGGACATATTCATCTCCTTGAGCTGATTGCGGAAGTTGGAGAGCATGCCGCCCGGCACCTGATAGCGGAGCGTGTCGCTGTTCACGATCTCGTTCTTGTGGCTGGTGAAGCGGCTCAGGCTGTCGTAGATGGGCTGCAGCATGGCGGAAATCTTCGTCAGTTTCTCCTTGAAATCATCCGCCACCACAGGACAGCGGTCGTACCCCCTCAGCAGCGCCAGCATGCGCATGCAGTCCGGCTGTCCCGTTCCGTTCGCAAACGGCGCGATCGAGCAATCCACCGCATCCGCCCCGGCGTTGATCCCCGCGACATAACTCGCCGCGCCCAGACCGGCCGTCTCGTGCGTATGAATCCAGACGGGCAGCCCCACCTTGGCCTTCAGTTCCGCCACCAGCGCGGCCGTCTCGCTCGGCGGTATCAACCCCGCCATGTCCTTGATGACGATGCCATCCGCACCCATGTCGGCTATTTTCTTACCCAAACCGGCGAAATACTCCAAATTGTGCACCGGGGAAGTCGTGTAGCAGATGGTGCCGTGCGCAACAGCCCCGACCTCTTTCGCGGCGCGGATGGACGTGCGCATGTTCTCCGGATCATTCAGGCAGTCAAAGATACGGAAGATGTTCATGCCGTGCTTCGCGCTCAACTTCACAAAGGCCTCCACGACGTCGTCCGCGTAATTGGTGTAGCCCACCATATTCTGTCCGCGCAACAGCATCATGTGAGGCGTCTTCGGCGCCAGTTTCTTGAGCGTGTTCAGTCGCTCAAACGGCAACTCGCCCAAAAATCGCAATCCCGCGTCAATGGAAGCCCCGCCCCATGTCTCCAGGGCGGAAAAGCCCATCGTGTCCAGGATGGGGGCTATGTCATGCATTTGGTCGGTTGACATGCGCGTGGCCGCCAAAGATTGGTGTCCGTCGCGTAAAACAGTGCAGTTAAATGTTGCCGGTTTCATAATAAAATCACTGCCGCGGATTCTAGCATACCACCCCCGCTTTCGTCAAGTCTCACGCGCGCGAACGCACGGCAACGCATTAGGAAATGCGTTTGCTATTTACGATTTACGAATTACGATTTACGATCTCAGGGAATTCGCGCGCGGAGCGCGGGGAAACGAAAGCGCCCGACGGCCCCGTATAGGGCGCACGCGAAGCGGGCGGGAAGGGCGATTGGACAACGCTTACGCGTTGTCTAATCCCACTCCGAGCCCTCGTGGGCTTTGCCGGGTTTCTTTCCTCGGTTCATCTCGCGTCAGATCAGTGTTTGAACTCCCAAGATGAGCAACAACACGCCTGCCGCCGTCTGCAGCCAGCGAATGGGAAAATGGTGCACGAGGCGTGCCAGACGAAAGCTCACAACAACGGACACAAAAGTGACCAGTCCGATGCAACCCACCACAAGCGCCAGCCGGGGCGCCGTGAGTTCTGCATTCAGTACGCGCCCAAGAGCGAGACAGATGCCGACAGCAAAGGCATCCATGCTGGTCGCAAGCCCCATGATCAACAACCCGACGATACCCAGGGGCAAAACCTCCCGCTCTCCTTCACTCTCACGCCATGCCTTCCCTATCGTGCTCACGCCGAGCGCTACAAAAATCAAACAGGTCACCCACTCTCCATACCTCATCATCACCTCCCTCAGTCCCACTCCCCCCATGTACCCCAACAACGGCATACCCGCCTGAAAAAGCCCGGTTATCGTCGACAAGGCAAGGCAGGCGCCTCTCCTTCTCTGTCGCAGAATCAACCCGTACGAGAACGCATACGCGGCCGCATCAGCCGCCAAGGCGAAGGAAATCATGGCGAGCTCCAAGTAGTTCATGGCTGCTCTGAATCAGGCTGCCTGGAAGGCGAGAAAGCTCCTCAGCTCCTGCAGGACTCTGCGCTGGGTGGGACACGCCCTTTGCCGCGCGCCCAGGACCAAGCTGCAATGCTTCATCCCGGAGAAACGATAAGAGGTCAGCCCCCTCTGCCGGAGTTCCTCCATCCGCCGTTTCAATTTCTCGTAGAAAAACAGCGGCAGGGGTTCCTCTCCCGCCAGGGCGTCCAAGTCAATTTCCACGGGCGGCATTTGCTCATGCAGGTGTTCCGCTATCAGCGGCAACCCGATCTCGCGCAGCAACCCGCGCACCCGTGCAAAAAAATACTCCAGAGGCAAAGTCCGCAGCGGACAATACTCGTCAAGGTACATCAGCACGCCTGCCGCCACCTCCTGAGCAAAGGGCAAGTTCACTCCCGCCTCCTGAGCCGCCTCGGTCAGCACCCTCTCCAACCACGACAAATCGTAGTCGGAGGTGATGTATCGTCCGCTCTGCAGAACCGGGTGCTGGTCGGTCGCAAGGTTGTTCATCCTAAAGAAAGTTTACGCTGCAAGGGGTCGATAGCTCTCCGGCGCTGGGCATGATGGAGCAGTTCGATGAACTCATCCACATCCTTGTACTGCTTATAAACCGAAGCATAACGCACGTATGCCACCGAATCAATCACTTGCAATTTTTCCATCACCTTCATCCCGATCACAGCCGTCGGCACCTCCCGCTGGTGATCCCGGTGCAGCTCCGCCACAATCTCATCCGTCGCCGAATCCAACCTCTCCATGCTCACCGGTCTCTTCTCGCACGCCTTGAGCATGCTCTTCAGTATCTTCTCGCGGTTTAACGCCTCATGCGCATTCCCGCGCTTCACGACGCGCAACTCTGTGCGCTCCAGTTGCTCATAGGTCGTGTACCTGTAACCGCAACGCATACACTCCCTCCTACGCCGAATGCACGTCCCTTCCCTGGTCATCCGAGAATCAATGACCTTGTCTTCCGTGTACCCGCATTGAACGCACTTCATGACCCCATGCTACCACAACCTATTGTAGTGTCAAGCGAATTTTACCCCAATATCATCTCATTTCTATATCATATTGATCGCTTGAGCTTGACAAATGGGGGTGGTCGTGTATGCTTGCCGCATGCGCGGGCTAATTCAGATGCTTCTTTGGGGAGCCCTGATCTTCCTTTCGTCGTGTCAATCACAGCTTTCTGCGACGAAAGGACCGCGGGCTTCAAGGTGGGGGTATCCACAGTCCTACTACCGCCCTACGTCGGCACTGCCTCAGGCCGTCGCCCGACCGACGAATTCGCTCATCCCGCCGAGGGCTCTTCAGAAGCCCCGGACTCCGGCGCCTGTTCCTACGTGCGCGGCCGTTTGCGTTATTGACCCTCGCACCGGGAATGTGTTGTATCAATACAACGCGCACATGCGGCGGCAGGTGGCCAGTACGCAGAAACTCATGACGGCTCTCTGCGTGACAGATGCCGGCAATCTGAACAAACCCGTCACGATAGCGGCGGGCGATGGGGCGGTGCCCCCTATCAAGTTGGGGCTCAAGCCGGGCACGCAGTACCGTCGCGGCGACCTCCTGCGCGCCATGCTCACCGGCAGCTACAACGATTTGGCAATCACCCTGGCGCGCGACACGGCAGGCAGTGTGCCGGCTTTTATGAGGCGAGTGAACGCACGGGCACGACGCATGAGGATGCTCAATTCTCATTTTGTGAACCCGAATGGCCTGCCCGCGGAGCAATACTCTACTGCCTATGATATGGCTCTGGCAGCCTGCTATGCGTACAACAACGCGACCATCCGCCGCTGCATCAACATACCCGAATACCAATTTCGAATGGCCGACGGTACCCTGCGCACCATCAAATCGACCAATAAGCTCCTGAGCCGTTACGCCTGGGTTCAGGGGATGAAGACCGGCTACACGAACGCCGCCGGCAAGTGCCTCATCTCCTGCGCCGCGCTCAACGGTCAGTCAGTGATCGTTGTCATTCTCGGCAGCACCAATAGCAGGGTCTGGGATGAATCCATGCGCTACCTGCGTTGGGCTTTCGGGCTGCCACCCCAACGCGCATGAACCCCGCCGACGATGCCTGTCCGATGGATCGTGTTTTTCCTACCGCTTGCAAAATAGTGCCAATGATGGTAGAATGAGGGCGCGATGGGGCGCGTGCTGAAAAGGTTGTATGTCATCATCCTGCTGCTAATCGGCTGTGGGGCGGTGGTTCTTTGGCTCCGCGTTGAGAACCGCACTTTGCGTGTATTGCAACCGGTAAACACTCTTTACAAGGGGTATTCGGATCTCCCGGAGCGCGCGGAGGGCGTTCAACTCACCCCCTTTGAATACAAAGGCTACGATGGGAGCAAGGGGGTGGCCTGCCTTGTGACCGCCTCCGACAAAGAAGGAGGGCAGACTCCCCGCCAGCAGGCTCTCCTTGAAAAACTCCTTCCGGAAAAGCTCGGGAATCTCAACCGCATCGACTACGCCTTTATCTGCGCGGGGTGGGATCACGGCATCCGCGCCGCATTGCCCTTGGCGGAGACTCTGGCTGCGGCGGGCATTTCCTGTGTGCTCTGGGAACCGCGAGGAAAAGACTCCGTCCGAAAATACAGCACGCGGGGACTGCTGGAAAGCAAGGATGTGCCCCTGATCATGGATGCTCTGCAGCAGCAAAACGGTCGCGATGATCTGTTCTTTGTCGGCGTGGGGGAAGGCTATGGGGCGGAGTTGCTGCTGCACGCCGCTGCCCGTGAGCCGCGGCTTCGCGCCGTTGTCTCCGTGGATGCCTGTTCATCACTGAGCACCCTTCTCAAACGCAGTGGGGTTCCTATGCTCATGCGCGAACTCATCGGACGCCGTATGCAGATGCTCACGGGATTGGAGCCTTTCGACATTGCGGCGGTGAAGAGTGTGTTCTCTCTTTATCGACGCACGCCGGTGCTGTTTATCTTCACGGAGCGGCCGGGACAAGAAGGTGCGGCAGAAGACTCCCTTGCGATGCACACCCAACTGCATCCGGACCAGAGCACCCTCGCTACCATTCGCCGTCCCGATGACCCACCGGATGCCACCTCCCGACAGACCGTTTTCGTCCAAAAGGGCGACACGCATGAAGTGAGACACCAGCTCACGATTGAACTTTTACGAGACGCGGATGAAGTGCCGGTGATGATTCTTCGTTGGATGAATCAACGCATCCCTTCTCTGCTGGAAAACACTCCCGCCACCTCTCCTTCTCCCCAGCCATAACCTGACCTCATCCCATGGCCTTTTCCCTCTTGAGACACACGCGCCGCCGGCAGCACGTCAACCGCCGCCGAGGTGTTTTCAGACTCTCTGAGCAGCGCCATACCCTTCCCCTGATCCTCCTTGCCGCACTGGCTGCACTGGTCACTCATCTCGTCGCGCTGCGGGTCAGTCCCTGGGTAATCCGATTTTGGGAGAGCTCGGAGCCGCCCACCAGGGAGCAACAGGTGCAAGACGATGACATTCGCGTCGTGGTGCGCGAGGCCGCTGCCGAGGAACTGCCCATGTCGCAGCAACTCCCGCCGCAGGAGCCTACCGAACCGGAGACGATGGAGCCTGAGCCCCTTGAAATTGACCTGCTCGATATGGACGTGAAAGAGCTTGTCATGGCTCCCGGAGAGACCAATTTGCCCCTTCCTCCGCCGCAGGAAGCCGACCCCTCCCCCCAGAGCGCTCCGGAACTTACCCCGGCCGCCCCGGCTATCGCCCTGCCCTCTCCCAACGACCTGCCGGATTTGATGGAAAAAATTCCGGAACCCACACCGGTGAACGCCAACAGCGTGATTGCCAACGCCGCGCCACAGCCCAAGGCTCTTGAGGACGCCGAGGGTCTCATCGACCAAGAACTGCGCCGCCAAGCCAAAGAGGGAACGCAGGGACTGCCGTCCGACACCCGTACACTCTCCCAGCTGATGGGGCTTTCGCACCTCGGGGCTTCCTCCGGCGTGGCTCGTCTCGGCACCGATCTCTTGTTTGCTTTTAACGAGAGCAAATTAAAGAATTCCGCCCGCATCTCACTCCTGCAGCTAGCCGCCCTCATTCATAAAAATCCTTCCACGACATTCATCATCGAGGGCCACACCGATGGCATCGGATCCCCCGAATACAACGCCGACCTTTCCCGCCGGCGCGCCGCGGCCGTCGTCAATTGGCTCATCCGCAACGGCGTACCCACCAGCCACGTGCTCATGCGAGCCTGCGGCGCCACGCGTCCGCTTGTGGACACCTCCCTCCCGCGCGACAAGCAAGCTCTCAATCGCCGTGTTGAAATCCACATGCGCCGACCCGGGGAGGCTATCCCGCAGGACTGCATCCCCTCTCAACCTGCCGCAAGATGATGCCTGCTGCCGACTCACCGCAGGTTCTGCAAACCGCCGAGGAAGGAGCTGTTGTGTTGCCCCGACATGAGCCTCTCCCCTTTCCCTGCTCGTTTTTGCTCTCGCTGGACTATGATGGGACGCTTTGCTGCGGCAGCGATCGCAACCCCGGCAAGGCCTTCTACGACCTGATTCGTCGGCTGCGACCTCTCGGCGGGCGCTGGGGAATCAACACGGGACGCACCCTTGAGGAAATAGCCCAGTTCCTGACCTTTTTTGAGTTACAGCCTGATTTTCTCTGCACGCGCGAACGCTTCGTTTACCTCGTGGACAGTGACGGAGTATGGCATGCGGCGGAGAAACACAACGCCGACTGCTACTCCGCCCAACTCGCCATGCAACAGCGTCTGCAGTCGGAGTGGGAGGTCCTTCTCTCCCGTCTCGCGCTCACTCGTCCGGACGGTGATTGGCACCCCTCGCAGAAGGATCCCCTCTCCATCGTTGCCAAGGACAGCGAGACCATGGACGCACTCGTGCCAACTTTCTCCGAACTCTTGCGCGCACACCCGGATGTCGGGATGCAGCGCGCCTCCCGCTTCATGCGGCTCACAGATGCCCGTTTCAACAAGGGCAGTGTGCTCTCCGTCGTGATGCAACGGTGGGCTGTTCCCGAGGAACGGCTTTTTATCATGGGAGACGGACACAATGATCTGGACGCCTTTGCCGCTTTTCCCCGCGCCTTCTGCTGCGCCCCTGCCTCCGCGCATCCTGAGGTGATTACATGGATACTCAACCACGGCGGCTCCGTCTTTCCTTCCGTACCGGATGCGATCCGGAAATGGTTTTCTGTTGACAGGACAAAACACCTGTGATAGGGTCACAGACGAAAGTTAATGTTTTATCTTCTATGCCTACAAAACCTGACAACTACCTCGTTTGGTCTATCTTGGTGACTCTCTTTTGCTGCCTGCCCTTCGGTGTTGTTGCTATCGTGAAATCGTGTGCCGTCGATTCAGCGTTCAACGCCGGTAATTCAGAGCTTGCTCAAATGGAATCTGCCGCTGCAAAGAAGTGGTGCTGGATCAGCTTAATCACCGGTTTTATTGGCACTGCTCTGTCCGCTGTTTTCGGCTTTTTGCTTGCTGCCATCGGTGCAGGGCAATAAGCTTTCCCTGCCGACTTCCTCTGAATAGCCGACAGTCGGCTCCGCGCCATGCGTCTTCAACAAATGATTTGGTTGGTGATTGCTCCCGTAATGGGGCTTCTCCTTCTGTGTGGGATGCTGTGGGCTCCGGAGGTCTCCGCCACATGGCTCGGTAAGTTGCTACCGCCCTGTCTTTTCCATCGACTAACCGGGTTAAACTGCCCGGGTTGCGGCGGCACGCGCGCTGTCCAAGCTCTGCTCCGCGGTGATTGGCTAGCCGCCTGGCACTTCAACATGTTCCTCTGGATTTCTATCGTCCTTCTCGTCGAAGAGTACTTCCGCTATGCCCTCATTCTGCTCCGAGGTCATGAACACATCTCTTCTTCACACACGTACACGACGGTGCTCAAACTCTACGCTCTGGCTACCATCGCCTGGTTTGTTCTCCGTAATATCTTTGATCTTTAACTAAAACGAAGGCCAACGAACCGAGCTATATGCGATGAACGATGCGTTCGACCTCCTCAATGAAACAGTCCAGGGTGTGTAGCAGCTGACTTCCGGCGCTCCGTTGCACCATTGCCCCGTCTGCCACAACTCATTTGCCGCGATTGTCGGACGAGTTCCTCGCATCGTCCGTGACCGGGGTATGCCGGAACGCCACGAGCAGCACACAGGTCAAACTCACCAGCCCCGCTATCGCATTGCCTATCACCGGCGGGAAACAAATTCCGCAATCCGGGGACTCAAGGAAGTAGCTCACGCACACGGCCGTCATGAAGGCGGCCGGCAGGGAAGCCGCCCAGTGACAGCGCCTTCGCTGTCGCAAGCACACCGCTATGCTCCACAGCGTGAAGCAGGCCAATACCTGATTCGCCCACCCAAAGTAGCGCCATATCACTCCGAAGTTGATCTGCGCTATAGCCACCACGACAGCGAAGAGCGGAAGGGCAAGCACGAGTCGCTTGCTCAAACTCTGCTGCGGGAGGTGCATCGCATCAGCCAAAATCAGACGGCAGCTGCGCATCGCCGTGTCGCCGCTCGTGATCGGCAGCACCACGACACCCAGCACGGCTAACCAGGTCCCTACACTGCCGAGCAGTTGGCTGCAAGCAACGTGCACCGCCGTAGCGGGACTGAGCAGGCTGAGTTCTCCAAAGCTGAGAGCCGTGCCGCCTTCCTTCAACGGCTCCACCGCTCCCGCCACCGCCGCGTATGCCGTCGGCATCTCACGCAGAGTGAGCCCTACCACCGCCCACACCAATGCCACGAGTCCCTCCGTGATCATCGCTCCATAGAAAACAGGGCGTATCAACCGCGCTTCTCCCAGGCAGCGCACCATCATCGGGCTTTGCGTGGCGTGGAACCCGGACACCGCGCCGCAGGCTATCGTCACAAAAAGAAGAGGCCAGGAGGAAAGTCCCTGCGGATGGATATTGGACGAGAAATCGAGATCCGGCAGGATGCTGTAATCACTCAGGGGAAGCCCAATCGCGAGTCCGACCACCATAAAAAGGAAGAGGAGTCCAAAGAAGGGGTAGATCTTCCCGATGATGGTGTTGATCGGCAAGATAGTAGCCAGGAGGTAATAGCCCAGAATGAGGACACACCAAGTCTGTACCGAGATGCCTCCCATCATGGCATGCAGCATACCGGCCGGTCCCATCGTGAACACCACACCCACCATCAGCAGCAACCCCACGCACACGATGCGCAGCACGTGCCGAGACCACGCGCCCAAATACCTCCCTACCAGGTAAGGCATATTAGCTCCATCGTGCTCCGCGCTCATCACCGCCGCCATAAAATCATGCACCGCACCCGCAAGAATGCAACCCGCCACAATCCACACCAGCGCGATCGGACCGAACAAACACCCCGCCAACGCACCGAATACGGGTCCCAGTCCCGCTATGTTGAGCAACTGCACCAAAAACACGCGCCACGGCGGCATGCGCACGTAGTCCACCCCATCCGCATGCGCCTCACAAGGCATCTTCATATCCCTCCGCACGCCGTATATGCGCTCCGCCACGCGCCCGTACACGGCATACCCCGCTACGAGAAGCAGAACACAAAGCGCAAAGTAGAAAACACCCGTCATCTTCAAATAACCATGCTTCGGAAGAAGCGAAAGGCGGGGAGAGCTTCAGCTTTTCCCCGCCCTCAAGCTCAATCCTTCCTGTCTTACGCCACCGGTTTTGCCAGGACCTTGCGCAACCGCGCAAACCTCGGCAGCGCCTGCACGGTCTTCATGCCGGTCTCGCCTTGAATGAGCGGGAGAGCGTAATCGATAAAGGGCATTTCCACTCCATTCCCCGCTGCGTTGATCCATTCGCGCGGCACCTTTCTCTCGAAGTTCGCCACGCTTTCCAGCGGCAGCAACTTGGTGTTGCACACGTATTGCCCGTACAGGTTGTTGCGTTCAAAGGCCACCATCTTGTCCGTGTCGCCATTCACCGCGGCTGTCACCGCCGTCTTACCCGCCAGATACGCTTCCATGGCGTCCGTGGTGGAGGCAAGGTGCGTGGCGCAGCGCTGCAACAAGGAAGGCTCGATGGCGCGCACTTTCGCGTCGATGCGCGAGCGCACAACCTCCGCCAACTTGTTGGCCAGACCGCCGAGCTGGGCATGACCGAAGCCATCGTTGCCGTTGGTCTTGGCCTCCGAGATGAACTTGCCATCCTTGTCGTGGATGCCCTCAGAAACAACAACGAGACACTTACCCGTAGCTTTGTAGATACGCTCGACGTCGTCGAGGAAGGTGTTCATATCAAAGTCAACCTCCGGGAGGTAGATGAGGTCGGGACCCGCTCCGGCGAAACTTGCCAGTGCCGCTGCGGCAGTAAGCCAGCCGGCGTGACGTCCCATCACTTCAATGATGGTCACCATCCCGGTGTCGTAGCAGCAGGCATCGTGCTTCACCTCCATGCAGGAGGTGGCAATGTACTTGGCGGCCGAGGCGTAGCCCGGACAGTGATCCGTGCCGTAGAGGTCGTTGTCGATGGTCTTGGGAATGCCCATCACGCGGCACTCATACCCACTCTTCTGCATGAATTTGGAAATCTTGTTGCAGGTATCCATGGAGTCGTTACCTCCGTTGTAGAAGAAGTATCGCACATCAAACTTCTTGAAGGTATCGAGAATCTTCTCGTAATCCGTAGGATCTTTTTCAGGATCCTTCATCTTGTAACGGCAGGTACCCAATGCCGACGCCGGCGTGAACTTCAGCAACTCCAGCTCCACCGGATCTTCCATTCCCAAGTCGTACAATCTCCCGCTCAACACCCCGGTAATCCCATTCGCCGCTCCGAGCACGCGCGTGATCTGCGGCGCATTCAACGCCGTCTGTACTGCCCCCAACACACTCGCGTTAATCACTGCCGTCGGTCCCCCGGATTGCCCGATGATACATGCTCCTTTTAGATCTTTCATAGCTGATTGTTTGCGTTATATTCTAACGTTGCCCGGCAAAATCCGCCGCGCGCGTCGGCGCGCATTCTACACGATTCCTCCTCACTTTGCAAGCCCTTACTTCAGAATGAATGGCATTTGGGCAAAATTATAAAATCATCGCAAAACTCCGAAATGAGCCGGATACTTAAGCAGCTGTCTCCTCTAACGCCTTACACCACACAGCATGATGACTCGAATCTATAATTATCTCCGTCAACTCATGCGGTGAGTCGGGACTCTGTCAGCTCCGTCCTTCCTCTGATTGAGAAATTCTGCTTGCGCATTCTATCCTCAAAAATTATAATGGGCGGCAGCTTGGGACGCAATACCATGGAAAAACAAGTCATCCCTTATGTTATCGTGCAGGCCGGCGGACGAGGCTCGCGGTTGGAAACGCTCACCACGAACAAGCCGAAAGCGCTCGTGCCGGTGGATAACCGTCCGATGATTTTTCATCTCTTCGAGCGCTACCCTCAGGCGAAGTTCCTGATCATCGCGGACTACCAGAAGGAGACCTTCAAGCGCTATCTGGCGGCGTTCTGCGAGGCAGATTACGAAGTGATTGATGCCACGCGCAAGGGCACCTGTTCGGGCATTGCCGAGGCCCTGCAGCGCATCCCGTCCGGGGCACCCTTTATGCTGATCTGGTGCGACCTCATTCTTTCGGACGTGACAGGCATCCCGGAGACCGTGGAGAACAACTATCTGGGCATCTCCAAGGACTTCCCGTGTCGCTGGTCGTACCGCGACGGTCAGTTCATCGAAGAGGCCTCTGCGGAGAACGGTGTGGCGGGTATGTTCATTTTCCGCGACAAGGAACAGATAGCCGACGTTCCGCAAGAGGGAGAATTTGTGCGTTACCTGGCGGGGAAAGATCTTTCTTTCCGCCGGCTGGACATGTATGGCGGGCTGGAGGTAGGCACCATGCTCTCCTACTTCCAAAACGAGTTGAACCGACCGAAATGCCGTCCGTTCAACAAGGTGGACTTCAAGGGCGACGTGGTCATCAAGTACCCCATCAACGAGCAGGGTGAAAAACTCGCCGTGGATGAAGGCAACTGGTACCGCAAGGCCAAGGAGCTGGGCTATGAAAACATCCCGCAGATCTACGGCTACGCCCCGCTGGTGAT
>CANQSY010000025.1 GCA_947626635.1 uncultured Akkermansia sp. | reverse complement strand
CTCCCCCTTTCCGCAACTGCGTTTATTCTACCGCAGTCCCCTTCATTTTAACACCCCTAATTAACCGTTTACGATTTGGGAAATTCGCGCGCTACGCGCGGGAGAGCAAGGCCGTCGAGGGAGCGGAGGCGGATTGGACAACGCATATGCGTTGCCCGCAGGGCGTGGGCGCCTGGCGGCGCCTATTTACGATTTTCGATTTTCGATTTGGGTAACTCGCGCGCGGAGCGCGGGGTAGCGGGGCGTATGCGCAGAGGAATTCCTGAAATGGTGATGCGGTGAGGGGAGCTATGATTGGCGGCGCCAGGAAAAGGTTTGGGTAATGAGGTGTGAAAAATGCTTGCGTGCGGAGGCGAACGGGTGGTAGAATGAGGTATGTTAAGGGTATTGGTCGCGACAGATTTTTCCGATGACGGGCGCACCGTGGTGGACTTTGCTGCAAACCTCGTACGGCAGAGCGGCGGGAAGATGTACCTGCTGCATGCGGTGGAGCCGTGCATGATGGATGCCGCCGGCTGCATCACCTTGGAGCATCACGATGGTGGATCGGGCGAGGAGCACGGCGAGATACGACACGCCTCTCTGCTGGAGATGACGAACAACCGGGCTCACCGGGCTGCGGAGAAAATCAGCAAAAAGTGGGATATCCCGATTTACGGCAAAGCGGAGGAAGCGGACGACGTCGTGGAGTGCATCCACCAGTTTTGTGAACGGCATCACATTGATATCCTCGTGATCGGCAACCGGCACCACTCCCTGCTCTCCTCGATTCTGCTGGGAAGCACGGCGGAAAAATTGGTACGCACGGCAAAAATACCGGTGACGGTTGTACCGTGCTGCCCGGGAAATAAACGAGCATGAGGATTATTTTCACAGGGGATACCGTTGGGAAAATAGGCCGTCGTTCTCTCTACCGAGCCATCGATCAATGGCGTGCCGAACTCATGCCGGACCTCATCATCTGCAACGGCGAGAACGCTGCGGGAGGCAAAGGCATCACACCCCCGCTCATCCGCGAATTTCTCGCAAACGGCGTCGATGTCGTAACTCTCGGCGACCATGCGTGGGATCGCCAGGAATACATTGAACAGGCAGATGCCGAGGAACGCGTCCTGCGTCCCTTCAATGTGCAGCCGGGAATGCCGGGACACGGCAGTCTCCTTGTGGATACGCCCGGCGGAAAGGTGGGGGTGCTGTGCCTGCTGGGGCAGGCGCTCATGCGTCCGGGTATGGCGCTCAACCCGTTCACCATCGGCTATGAAGAAGCGAGGAGACTTCGGGAAGCCGGAGCCTGCGCGATCCTCGTTGAAATCCACGCAGAGTCTTCTGCAGAAAAAACGGCCCTCGGTTTCAGAATGGATGGTCTTGCTTCCGCCGTGCTTGGAACCCATACACACGTTCAAACAGCCGATGCGCGCATTCTGTCCGGCGGCACGGCCTTTATCTGCGATGTCGGTATGTGCGGCAGCAGGGAGAGTGTTATCGGGAGGGCGCCGGAGGTTACCGTGCAGTCGCTCGTGAACGCTCTGCCCATGAAGCTGGAGATGGGCGACTGGCCGGCGCAAGTGAACGGAGTGGTGGTGGACATCGACGCAGAGAGTGGGCACGCAACGCAAATACGTCCGCTCAACCTGATCCTGGAGAAAGAAGAGCCATGAACACGGAGCGATTTGTCGGCATTGTACGCCTCTACGGCGAGCGCGAAGCTCAGGCTATTCACTGCGCGAGAGTAGCCGTGATTGGCATCGGCGGCGTGGGTTCCTGGGTTGTGGAAGCACTTGCTCGCAGTGGCGTCGGGTCACTCGTGCTCATGGATGCGGATGACATCTGCATCACCAACACGAACCGCCAGATCCATGCGCTGGACGGCTGTTACGGGCAGATGAAGGTGAATGCCATGGCAGAACGCATCGCCCACATTAACCCGGAAGCTGAAGTGATCTGTCTCCCCTCCTTTTACTCGGAAAGAACAGCTGATGCACTCTTCGGCACAGCTCCCGCCGTCGTGGTAGATGCTATCGATTCCATGAGGGCAAAGGCCCATCTTATTGCCGAGAGTTACAGGCGCGGAGTGTCCCTCGTGACTTGCGGTGGGGCGGGAGGACGGCAACGGGCGGAGGAAGTGCGACTGGCGGATTTGGCGCGCACGACTCATGACACCTTGCTGGTACGACTGCGCAAGCTGCTGCGGCAGGAGTACGGACTGCCTCTTGCCGATCGTTGCGCTCCCATAGGCATCCCGTGCGTTTACAGCACGGAGGCGCCGGTTTTTCCTCAATGCGATGGGAGCGTGAGCGCCGAACGCGGAGAAGACCTACACGGAGGCATCAGCTGTTCCTCCGGCATGGGCTCTGCCACACCGGTCACCGGCACTTTTGGCTTTCTCGCTGCCTCTGCCGCTCTCCGTTTCCTCACCTCTCCCCTTCCCTCATGAAGTACAATCCACACACCGCGCGCGCCAACAAGCACGTGAGCTCACCACCGGAACGCCGGCCCTCTCAAATCGTCGTCCCTGCCGCCGACGAAGCAGCGCTTGAGGATATCCTGGAACGCAAACCGAATGCCCTCTACCTCATTCTCGACTGCGTCCAAGACCCCCATAATCTGGGAGCTATCCTGCGCACAGCGGACGGCGCCGGAGTGGCCGCCGTCATTGCTCCTAAAGATAAATCCGCCGGCATCACGGATACCGTGCTACGCGTCTCCGTCGGCGCGGCTGAAAAGGTCCCCTTTGTACAGGTTACAAACCTCGCGCGCACCATGCGCAATATGCAGCAGGCCGGAATCTGGCTCGTCGGTACCTCCGACCGCGGCGATCGCTCGCTCTACGACATGGACCTGCGCGGAGGCATCGGTCTCGTCATGGGAGCGGAAGGAGATGGTATGCGACGACTCACCGAGGAAACCTGCGACTTTCTCGTGCGTATCCCCATGGCCGGCGCAACTCCCTGTTTGAATGTATCCGTGGCTGCCGGGGTATGCCTGTACGAAGCGGTGCGCCAGCGCAATCTCCCGCCTAACTGACGTTCCACCGACCGGTCTATGTCCCTGATTCGCGATATCACCAGCCCGCCGGGATGCATCGTGCGATTCATCTCCGATCTTCATTTGGCGCACAAACGCGGCCGCGCCCCGCAGCCGGAGCGTCTCGTGCAGTCCATGGAGGGCGTGGGAATGTTGGTTCTCTGCGGCGACACAGCGGAGACGCGAGAAACCTGCGCCGAGCGCGACAAGAGCATCGCCCTGCGCGATGAACTGCGCTCCCTTTGCTCTGAACGGCGAATCCAACTCATTGAGCTCGCCGGCAACCACGACCCCGATGTTGAGCTGCAAATGCTTCGACTGGACGAAGGGCGGATCGTAGCGATGCACGGTCACAGCCTGCTGCCTACCGTTTCCCCATGGAGCCGCGAATACATGCGCAGCAAACGCATCATCAACTCTCTCATCCGTGAACACCCGGAGGCGTTCTCCTCGTTACCCGCACGACTGGAACTTACCCGCGCCATCTCCGCCGAACTCGGTCGGCACGTGCCGCCGCCCAATCCCGGTCGTCTTACCTTCGCGGGACGAATGGTCCGCGAGCTCTACCATTGTTTTTGGCCCCCGCAAAGGCCCCTGAACATCGTCAACTCATGGCTCACATGCGGTCTCCGGGCGGAGCTCTTTGCGCGGCGCTACGTTCCGGAAGCGAGGCTGCTTATCATCGGACATTTCCATCGCGGCGGTCAGTGGCGGTATGGCTCGCGCACCATCCTGAACACGGGCGCTTGGTTTGAACACGCCACACCATACGCCGTTGATGTGTGCGATGGACGTTTTGTCCGCTACTTTCCCATGCACCTCGCGTAAACCGTTGGCTCTCATTTTCCCATCGTCCATCAATCATACCATTCTCCGATGGTCGACTTCCGGTCCTCGTGATTTCATGGCAACCGCACGTCTAAGCTACCGCCCACGCATTGACAGGAGATACGTCATGTGATAATCTGGGCAGTGAGATGAAACTAGTGAGTTGGAATGTGAATGGTCTGCGAGCTGTGCTCGGCAAGGGGTTACAGGAAAACATGGATGCACTTGCACCGGATGTTCTTTGCCTGCAGGAAGTGAAGGCTCGCCCCGACCAGGTGGAGGAGTTATGGCTTGCCGGCTGGCCGCACCGTCTGTGGAACCCGGCGGAGCGTCCCGGCTATTCCGGAGTGCTCATTCTCTCCCGTGTGGCGCCTCTCTCTACCTCAACCGGCATCCATTGTCCGGAACACGATACCGAAGGTCGAGTGGCGACCATGGAATTCCCGGAATTCTTTCTCGTCAACTGCTACACACCCAACTCGCAAAATGAGCTCGCCCGGCTCCCCTACCGCCAAAGATGGGATGTCGCCTTCAGGAACTACGTCTGTGAGCTAGCAAAAAAGAAACCTGTCGTTTTCTGCGGCGATTTGAACGTGGCGCATGAGGAAATTGACATTGCTCGTCCGGATACTAATCATTTCAGCGCCGGGTTCTCCGATGAGGAGCGCGCCGGGTTCTCCGCCCTCTTGGCAAGCGGCTTTGTGGATACCTACCGTCACCTGCACCCGGAGCAACGGGATGCCTACACATGGTGGAGCTTCCGCGGCGGAGCGCGAGCCCGTAACGTGGGGTGGCGTATTGACTACTTTTGCGTGAGCAGGAACATGCTTCCGCGTGTGCAACAGGCGCAGATCCACAGCTCCATCAGTGGCTCGGACCACTGTCCTATCTCTCTTGACATCCTCTGAGCAACGCCACGCTATGCGCAAGCCCCTTATCCTTCGTCTCCTCCTCTTCTTGCTACGCATCGGGATAGGCATCTTCTTCATGATCGTGGCATCTCTCAAGGTCGCGCATCTGGATGAAACGGCCGACTTTCTGACGCGCAGCCGCCTGCTGCCGGAGACATTCTCCCTCCCTCTGGCCTGCATCGGCGTCGGCATGGAAGGAGTCGTCGGCATCTGCCTGCTCTTTTGTCTCGCCTACCGCGGCGCCGCCCTCTGGGGCACCCTCATGTCCTCCGTCTTTCTCTTCCTCTACGTTCAAGGCTGGGTGCGCGGACTCGACCTCACCTGCAACTGCCTCGGCAGCGCCCACAGCATCATCCACTACCCGACGGACATCTCTCTGCGCGTGCTGTTGCTCGGCGCCATGCTCATTCTCCTATGGGATGCCCGACAGCCGCACACGAAGCTCTGGAAATTTCGTCGTTTTGATTTTTCCGACGAAGCGTGAATAAACGGTAAACCGTTGGTTATTTACGAATTCCCTGAAATCGTCAATAGGCAAAGCCCACGAGGGCCCTGGGCGGTGTTCCACCGCCTATTTACGATTTACGATTTACGATGTGGGAAGCTAGCACGCGTTGCGTGGGGAGGAGAGAAGTATTCCGGCGGGCAAGTCAATTATAATTTTGAGAGCATTTGCATTTTTCTCGGACCTGTCCCATAAAGACTCTGCTACGCTTATGGGGTGGCTTTCTGCCTCCCCCATTCCCCTCTGACCAGGGAGAGAGCTCCTCGCTCTCTCCCTTGGAGCCCTCTCTGCGGGGGGATTCCTATCTAGGGGCGATTGGACAAAAGCGCAGCTTTTGCCCGCAGGGCGCGGAGGCAATGTGGTGCCGACGCGTCAACGGTTTGCTGTCATGTTAACCGTGCTTTCATCGTTTTATTGGGACACGTGTGGGGCGCGAGTAGAAAAAAAGTCAAATCCATGCGTTTTCAGCTTGCATTAACGTAAAAAAGGTGCAATATAAAAGAAGCCCATCGCATCGGGTAGCAACATTTAACCGCTATGAGTACACCTCCTCCACCTCAGCCCCCCATGCCTCCTGTGCCCCCTTCGGCCCCAGTGCCTCCCTCGGCGCCGCCCATGCCGACACCGCCCGGCGCGCCCATGCCACCTTCCATGCCCATGCGTCCCGTGGCGCCTGTACCTCCCACGGCACCTGCCATGCAGGCCACCACGATCCCGTTGGGACCTCGCGGCGCGGCTCCCATGGCCCCTGTACAGCCGGGGCCCGCGCCCATGAGCCGTCCCATGATGCCGCAACCGCCCATGGCGCCCATGCCCATGCGTCCCATGGCGCCGGTTCCTCCCACGGCACCTGCCATGCAGGCCACGACGATTCCGTTGGCTCCTCGCGGCGCGGCTCCCATGGCTCCTGTACAGCCGGGGCCTGTTCCCATGAGTCGTCCCATGATGCCGCAGACGCAGGGCATGCCGCCCATGCCTCCCGCAGGAGCGGCACCTCTACCTCCTTCCGCACCTGCTGCCACCGTGCCGCTCTCACGTCCGGCCGCCGCACCAGCAGCAGCAGGCGGGCCCAAGCTGCGTCCCAGTGGAGGAGCCACGACGTCAACACCGACCATATCGATGCCGGCTGCTACGGCGCCTTTGGGCAAAGCCTCAGCCCCCTCCTCACCGAAGCCATCCGGCTTTGTGAAACCGGCCGGACTTTCGCGGCAGACCGCGAAGCACGTCGAGGAAGACGAAGAGGAGGAAGTTCGGTCATCCCCCGTGCAGCTCGGCATATCTATTGCCGCTCTGCTCGTTGTTCTCTTTTTCCTCTACACGGCATACACGGCGGACCAGACGCCGAACAGAACATCTGCGTATCTCTTTGGGGATCCGGCAGCTCAGGCATCTGCCTCCGATAGCGGCGATGATGGTTCGGCGAGCGAGGAAGAGAGCTCTGAGGAAGAGGAAGAGTAAACAAATAGTCAACAGTCGGCTGTTGACCTTGCGTCAAAACAACATCAAACAACAATTCTCATGGCACTGCAAATTACAGAAGCGAACTTTGAAGCCGAGGTGCTCGGATCGTCCGTCCCTGTGTTGGTCGATTTTTGGGCAACTTGGTGTGGACCTTGCAAGATGATTTCACCGATCGTGGATCAGGTAGCAACGGAAATGGCAGGTGTTGCAAAAGTCGGCAAAGTTGAAGTTGACAATAATGCAGCCCTGACCAATCGATTCGGCATCCGCTCGATCCCCACGCTGCTTTTCTTCAAGAACGGTGAGTTAGTGGATACGATCACAGGAGCCACCTCCAAGGACAACATTGTTGCGCATCTGAAAGCTTTGCTGTAAGTAGTAGAACAGAGAATTCTTCGGGAACCGCTTCTTTTTACCGAGGGGCGGTTCTTCTTTTTATTCGGCGTCGGACGAGCTAACCTTCCGCCGCCACAAAATGGACACGAGAGCTACACCTCCCAATACCATCGGATAATAAAGATACGGGATAATCTGCACCGCGCTCACACCTCCCAGCTGAGCAGCCATCAACAGCTGCGCTCCGTAGGGAATCACACCCTGGACGAGACAGGAAAAAGTATCCAACAGGCTGGCGGAACGTCCGGACGGGATATGGTAGCGCTGCGACAGGTGGCGAGCGATGTCACCCACTGTGAGGATAGCCACGGTGTTGTTCGCCGTGCAAAGGTTGGAAAAAAACACCATGAAGGCTATGCCGAGTTCCGCCATGCGACGTCCGCGGATATGGCGCAGTAGGAGACGAATCACGCAATCCATGCCACCGTAGTGACGAATAAGCCCCAGCAAACCGCCGGCGAGCAGCGTCACAATGATGAGTTCCCCCATGCCGAGCATTCCGTCTCCCATTGCTCCGACCCAACCACTGAGCGACTGACCTCTCACGATAAAAAGAACGCCTATCGCACCGAGTCCTGCCGTCAATGCCAGGAGCACATTTACCCCGAACAAAGCCAGAGCTAGCACGAGCAGGTATGGCGCCGCACCGCTCCACTCCGCCTCCGTCGGGTTCCACTCCCCTCCGTTTCTCCACCCCACGATGACGTATAGAAGCGCCGCCACGATCGCCGCCGGCACCGCGATGCGTATATTGGACATGAATTTATCGCGCATCGAGCAACCTTGGGTACGCGTAGAGGCTATGGTCGTGTCCGATATGAAGCTGAGGTTATCGCCGAAGAATGCGCCGCCCACAACAATGCCGGCGATGATGGCGGGCTCCACAGAAGTGCGTGTTGCCAGGGCAACGGCTACGGGCATGAGAGCAACGATGGTACCAACGGACGTACCGATCGAGAGCGACACAAGGCAGGCAGCGAGAAAGAGACCCGCGGGCAAAGCGCCGGGCGGCATAAAGTGCAGGGTGAGGTTCACGACCGAGTTGATGGCTCCTGCCTGTTTGGCAGACTCGGCAAAAGCTCCTGCCATCAGGAAAATCCAGATCATCATCATGATATCGCGGTGCGCCGCCCCACGGGAAAAAATCTCCAATTTCTCCGTCAAAGGCACCTCCCGAAACAGCGCTATCCCCCAAGCTGCAGCCGCCAAAAATGCTACCGACACCGGCATCTTGTAGAAATCTTCCAACCAGACCGCCCCTCCAACATACACGGCGAAAAAGACGAGCAACGGCGTAAGACTACGCCACCCACGCTTTTCTTGTTCCTCGCTTGCTGGTGACTGCTTGTTCATCGATTCTGTTTAATTTCCGTCACACCGGGTCTATCTATCGCGCCCAGTCGCGCGATGAGGTTCAGCTGGTCAATTTTTCCCTCCAAAAAATCTCGGTAAAGAGTCAGGGTCTCACGTGTCTGTTTCGCGTTCTCGCGCAGCAATTCGACGCGAAAGCGCGAGAGCCCTGCCCTCATTCCCGGGAACACGCATCGGGCTGCGGTCTGGGCACGTGCATGAAACAGGGTGTTACGACAGCCCTCGTCACTCACAAGCTCGTGTGCACTCCCCTTGCGATCAATGATGCGAACGTGATGCCTCTCGCAAGGGTGACCGCAGTCCTTGAAACTATGACCGGAGGAGAGGAAGGTGCAAAAGACGCAATGCTCGCAATGGAAGAGGGGCATGTGCTGATGCAGGGTGAGCTCGAGATCCGGTCCGCACCCCGTATCAAGCAGATCCCGTATCTGTTCGGCATTGAGATCATACGATATCGTACAGCCGAGGAGGCCAAGTCGACGCCAAAGAGCGACACTTTCGGCATTGGCTGTGTTCAGCGAGAAATCACCATAAAGCGGTATCCCTGCCCCGTGCCGCAGCCACCATTGCGCTGCGCCCAAGTTACGCAAAAGGATGCCATCCGGACGCGCCTGCTCAATGTATTTGAAATAGCCGGCTTCGTGCGGTTTCATAACGCGCAGGGTCGTGGCCCATATCTCTGCGTCCCCAGCCTCACGGCGAAGTTCCTGAACCCATGTCGGCATGGCGTTGAGCTGACCCGGCTCCAAGTACAGCCGTCGCACTCCGCAGCCGCTGTGCAGGACGGCCCGTGCCTGCTCCAATGTACGACACAGCACGCTGAGGTCCGCCTTCTGAGCAGGTAATGCAGGGCGTTTTTGTAGAACCTGCCGTGGCTGTTCTGCTCGGTGCTGCTGCGGCGGGGGAAGCATCTTAAGGAGACGCCTCCGCAGGCGATTGAGTTCTGATATCGGGAGAATGAGACCATCGGGGAGATCGCACTCCACCTCACTCGCCGTGTAGCCGGTACCACCTAATCTCGTCAGTTTTTCCCTGACCACCTCCGGAGTGAGGGGGTGCTTCAGGGCGGGCTGCAGTGACATTTCACTACGCACGCAGACGCCGCCGCATTCCAGCTCGAGAGGTTCACCCGCTCTCCCGTGCACGCGCATGGGCGGCAACTCCTGCAGTTGAGTCTCCGGCTTACGCATCGAGCTCCACGTGCCTCGCAGTTGCTTTAGGAGAGACGGATCGGCGGTCTTGTACAAAACCTGACCGGGATGCACATCTTGCCAACGAATATGGCAAGCACGTGGATGAAAAGAGAGAACACTCCCATGAACAGCGGAGATAGAACCACCCTGTCCCTCCTCGCCCTCCGAGGCGGACTCCAGAACAAAACCATCACCGGGAGCCAGCGGCACTGACGGCTCGCGATCGAGAGTCAAGCTTCCCTCTTCCGCCGCGATCACGCGTCCGACGACGAGGCCGTGCTTTTTGCCGAATCGCCCATGGGTGAGTCGAGGATGGTCCGTTCCTTCGAGCCAGCCGGTAGAAAACCCTCGCGAGAAAGTCATCTGCATGGCATAAAGGTCATGAACCTGATCGGTCGGATCGATTTTTTCACCGGCTACGGCGGCATCGAGCGCGCGGCGGTACGCCCGAGTCACGGCTGCCACGTATTCCGGCGTTTTAAGTCTCCCCTCTATCTTGAAGCTGCGCACGCCGGCATTCAACATGGCTCCCACGAGCTGAACGCTGCAAAGATCCTGCGGTGAAAAGAGGTAGCGCCGGCCCCCGAGATCCACCGTCTGTCCATCCACTTCCAGCTTGTACGGCAAGCGGCAAGCCTGAGCGCACTCGCCTCGGTTCGCGCTGCGACATCCCAGACTTTCACTCGTCAGGCACTGCCCTGAATACGCCACACACAGTGCTCCATGGCAAAAGACCTCAATACGCGCACTCGTCACCGCAGCGCAAGCTTCTATTTCACGCAGAGAGAACTCACGCGCCAACACAATCTGCTCCGGAGAGAAGAGCTCATCCACAAGCTGCACTCCCTCCGGACCGGTCACACTCATCTGTGTGGAGACATGCAGCTCCAGACGGCTCTTGCCCGAGCGTTTTTGTTCCGCGATCTTTGCCGCCAAGCCCATATCCTGTACGATGACCCCATCCACCCCGGTCTCATCCAATGCCCGGACGTATGCCAGAGCCTCCTGCATCTCCGACGGGAAAATGAGGACGTTGAGAGCAACGTATCCTCGTTTTTTGTGGGCGTGGAGGAAGTGCATCAACGCCGTCATCTCGTCCAAGGTGAAATTATCCGCGCGCATGCGGGCATTGAAGTGATCGGCACCGAAATACACAGCATCCGCCCCATTGGCCAGTGCGGCCAACACACTATCCCAGTTGCCTGCCGGCGCCAGGAGTTCCGGTTGCTCTGCTCGCATACCTAGTTTTGGGAGTGCTCCTTCTCGTACTGGTTCCTGAATTTCGGTTCGTCGCGCAACTTGAGTCGGAGACGGTTGTCGCCTGCCTCGACTTGTCTGCGCAGTTCCTGCATGTACGGCGCCTCGTCATACGGCGGAGGAGCCGAATCGGGACCCATCCAAAATTCCCATTTGAGATACAGGTACACGAGCGCCACCATGGCGTCTTGATCTCCTTCGGCCGCCAACGACTGAAGTCGCTTCACAATGTCCTCGTGCACCGTCTTGGCGTCCTGCTTCAGTCGCATGGTACGCACCACCGCCTCTCGACCACACCACATGAGGTAAGCGTACGCTCGCTCTCCGCCCCAGACAAATGCGCCGCTGTCCAGGAGGCGGAGGTGGAAGGTATTGCCAAACCATCTCGGCTTGAGGGCGCGAATCAGCTCAAGATTTTTTTCGAGAGCGGCAAGATTCTTCTCGTAATCAATTGCGGGACGTTGTGATGGGTTGCCCACATAGTTATCTCCTTCCTGGGAAAGAAGGCTGTAGGCGTAGTAATCGCCATGTTCACCGGCAAGCTCCAACCAGTATTTGGCTTCCCGATTGTAGCTGTTCGTGAGACGCATCTCATGAAAATTATATTCGGTGATGAGCTCGCCCAGCTGCCGCATGGCCGGTACAAACCCCGCTTCCGCCACAGCTCGCATCTGCTGCATTTGTTCCTCCCGCGGTATTCCTCCGGCAGTCAGAGCCAACAGGTACTGCGCCGGCAAGTTTCCCTTCGCAGCCGGTTCCTCCAGCGCAGCGCGCAGTACGCTCTTCTCCTTCCACATCGAAGCCCCGGCGCGCGCGTGGAGCTGATAGGTCGCCAAAGCGTGCCACATGGCCGCTTCCGCATCTCCGGCCTGAGCAGCTTGGGCAAAATAGCCCAAAGCCTCCTCCTCACTGCCCTTCCCTTCCTCCAGTTGGTTCATCGCATAATGTCCGAGTCGCACGAGTGCAGCAGTGTCCCCTTGTTCCGCCCTAGTGCGCAACTCCGCGACCTGGTTCTCCTGCACTTGCACGTCCGGCACGTCGGTTATCTCCACCCCTGCCATTTTTGCCATCGTTTCCTGGATGACCTTTTGCTCGACAGGAGTTCTCTTGTTTCCCATGTTTCTCGGAGTCCTCTTCTCCTTCATATTCTCCACAACGGAGGCCTTACCGGTACGCTCCGGCTCATGCTCCGCCATCAGCAAGCTCATGGTCGAAGCGAGCAGCGTCGCAGCCATCATCATGTTCCACCTCTTCATTCTCTCATTCTAAAAAGAAGCCCTCCGCATGTCAAGCGGCAATGCTCCGCTCTTCTTCTCTCCCTCAATCCTCCTTATTCATCCCCAAAAGGGATTTCTACAAAGAACTCTTTAGACAGAAAATCCGATACCGGCAAGAAGAAACTCCTGTCTCTGGCATCGGGCGAAGGAGAGAGCTCTTGCAACCGCCGGGATTCCTATGCGGAAACACATTCAATCAGCCGAGCGAGCGCTTGATACTTGATGGGGTTTATACAATTTTGCGCGGGTCAGACAGAAGGAGAATTTGCACATACTGCGTGCGATGGAGCGGAGAGGACTTGAAAATTGGGAAGAAACGGTGTAGAATGGCGCGGTAAGTTATGGTGTCAATAACAAACATAATGGACAAGGCGTTGAATCCCGGAGGAATTCATTTAGTAGAACTTTTTGAAAAAGGAGGGGTGTTGATGTGGCCGCTTTTGGCGTTATCGTTTGTAGCGCTGATGGTGATTTTCATCTGTTTATGGCGAACCCGGGAGGGGGCGGTGCTGCCGATGCGGCTGATAGCGCCGGTGGAATCACATATTCGGCGAAAGGATTACGCCGGGCTGATGGATATCTGTGAGCAAAACGATTCGAGTTTCACCCGCACGCTCCAGGTCGTCATGCTCTTCCTGCAGCGCAATCCCCGGGCAAACATCGACGAGGTGCGTGAAGTAGCGGCCGCGGAGGGTTCGCGGCAGGCAAACATGCTGACTCGGCAGATCAGTTGGCTGGCCGACATCGGCGGGATAGCGCCCATGATTGGTCTTCTTGGCACAGTGATCGGTATGATGCGCACCTTCACGGAGATGGCAGCGGGAAATTTTGAAGGCGTCAAGCAGATGCAAATGGCGAGTGGCATCTCTGAAGCTATGATCACGACGGCAGGCGGACTCGTATTGGCCATCCCCTGTATGCTCTTTTACGTCGTGTTTCGAAACCGTGTTCAGAAGCGCATTACAGACATGGAAGCGGCCATCACGCATATACTCTCGCTTATTTCTGTACAGATGAATCGCGAGAAGAGGCTCGGGGCGGCCATGCAACGCGAAATGGATCGCGACACGCGGACAAATGGCACAGGACAGGATGAGGTCTAACGCAAGCAGTCTGGCACACCCATGAAATTCAATGTGAAAATACCGGAGGCAATCGGCTTTCAGCTGGCGCCGATGCTTGACGTTGTTTTCCTGTTGCTCATTTTCTTTGTCGTCACGCAGAAATTCATTCTCAATGAGCAAGACCTCAAGGTGAAGGTTCCGACTGCGCCCAAGACCACAGAAGAGGCTTCGCGCGCCATCGACGAGATCATCATCAACGCTCGGGAAGAAAACGGCGAGCTCGTGATCACAATTGACCGGGAAGTCTTTACGCGCGAAAAATTGCTGGCCATGCTGCAGCGCATGATCGCGGTGAATCCCAACCAGCCGGTACGCATTCGCGGAGATGCTGAAATGCGGTGGCAAAAAGTGGCCGACGTGATATCGACGTGCTCACAGGCCGGCGTGTGGAATGTCTCCTTCTCCAAACAACTGCCAACCCAGACGTCTCATTAAATCCTTTCATGACAGCCACACACAAGTTTGAGTTGATTGCCTCGCTAGCTTTTCTGGTCTGCTCTGCGGCTCACGCCCAAGATACCAACCGCCCGCTCAACGCTCAACCACGGGAAGACAGCCTCGCCATCGCGGAACAACTCTACGCCCAGGCACGCACGCAAACCAACGACCCCGAACAGAAAAAAGCAGACCTGCTCAAAGCCGCTGACCTCTTTGCCCGTTACCAGACCAAGTATCCCAAGGCTCAGGACAAGGACAAGGCCCTCTACCTCCAAGCCTCCTGCCTCGAGGAAGCAGGCGACCTTGCCGCTGCCAATGAGCGCCTCGGTGCTCTTGCCAACAACATGCACGGTGAATACGCCGCAGCCGCCGCCTACAAACTCGGCACCCAAGCCTCTGATCGCGGCATCTGGGACAAAGCCATCGGATACTTCCGTATCGTCAGCCGTGAATCCAAGCGGCCCGCCCTGCTGCAGGATGCCCTCTACCGGCAGGGACGCGTCCTGATCCAACAAGGCAAGCGACGTGAAGCAGAGACTGTCTTGCGGCGGCTGCTCGAAACGAAAGGGACGCAACCCGCTCTTCTCCAGGCTGCCCTGCTTGCCCTGGCGCAAATGAAGACAGAAGAGGGCCAGGATGCTGAAGCTTTCGGCCTCTTTACTCGACTTCTCGGTATGCAAGGACTGGAGAAGGCCGTCCGCGGGCTTGCCACCCTGCAGGCCGCCCGGCTTGCGACAAAGCTAGGACGCGACCAGGATGCTCAAACACTCTACGACCAGGTGTCGCAAATTGACGAGCTTGCCCAATATACGGCGGAAGCGCAGTTGGAGGCTCTTGTGCGTCTCTATAAACGCAAGGATTACGAAAATATCTTCAAAAAAGTCTCCCAGAATTATCACCCGCTGAACGATCCGGAAAAGGAAGCCAAGCGCGCCCTCATCGTGGGGCAAGCCTACATGGAAATGGAACGCTACGAGCAGGCGGCACAATGGTTTGAAATGGCTGAGAAATACCAGCCGGGCGGTCTGCTCGGCGCCGACGCCGCTTACCGACGCATCGTTTGCGCCCAGCACCTGCGCGAGATAAATATCCTGAGCCTCGCCCAGCGTTTCCTCAACATGTACGCCACCTCGGGCTCTCCCGCCGAGGGGCAGCCTGTCTGCGACTGGGTCCGCTTTACCTACGCAGACCGGATCATGCCGACGGATCCGGATCAGGCGGCGCGCCAGTTTGATGCCATCCGTATTGAGCAACTGCCTGCCTCCATGCGTGCCGATGCCGAATATAAAAAGGCATGGAGCGCCGCCCAGGGCGACACGTACGACCCCATACCGACGCTCAATCATTTCATCGCCACGTACAAACAGGACCCACGCCTGCCGGAGGCGTATACCCTGCGCGGCGCCACCTACGCCAAGCAAGGCAAACTAGGAGAAGCCCTGCATGACTTCGATTACGTTATAGCCAACTTCCCGGGTTCCGATGCCGTGCCCGTCTGCTGGCAGAAGGCGGCGCAAGCAAGCACATCGGATCCGCAGCGCATGATTCGCTATTATGAGGGACTCATCGCCTGCCGAGGTCGAGTCAAGCCCGCCGCGCTGGCGGAGGCCCACTACAGCATCGCCTGCGCCCTCTACGAGACACGTCCGCAGAATGCCATTCCTCACTTCCAAGACGCCGCCACCATCAATCCGGAGCAGTATTCCTCGCGCGTCGATACGGCTCTCGTTCAGTGCTACTTCAAACTACAGGATGCCGAGAACCTCCAGAAAGCGCTTAAAAAACTTCAGGAGGCAAACCCTGCTTCCTACAATGCTTTGCCGCCGGGCATTCTTCGTTGGTGCGGTTGGATGTGCTACCAGAAGAAGAACTACGGTGCGGCGGATAAATTCCTCTCGGATGCGCTGGCGCGAGAACCGAAGGAAAACTACACGGCAATGGACGGCAGTCGCAAAGAGCGTCCCCAGGTGGAGCCACTTGTCTGGAAAGTGCTGGCACGCGCGCGACTGGAGCTGCAGCAATACCCAAGGGGACTCGAAGCCGCCCGTCATTACGTCTCCATGGAGACGCAGCCCTACCGGAAGGCGGAGGGTATGCGCGACTTGGCGCAGATACTGCTGGGGATCGGGAAGCCCGGAGAAGCGCGAAAGGTCTGCGAGGACGCCATAGCCTTGGGTATTGATGGACCCATCAAATCTGCTCTGTTTATCACGTTGGGCGACACATATTTCGCCCAAGGCAACTGCAACGAGGCAGCGAAATTTTACGGGCGCGTAGCCAACGTCGTGAGCGATGCAGAACTCAAACCCCTCTCCACCTACAAGCTCATTGCCGCTCTTGAGCGAGCCGGGAAAAATGTCGAGGCCGAGCAATACAAGACCGTCCTTAAAAACGACTACCCCGGGTGGATTCCGCCCGCCGAAGCAACTCGCCTGATCAAAGCCGCTCCTGCCACGTCCAAATAGAATGTTTTATTCTCCCTCTCAGAACAGACACAAACGCTGGTATCACTTCCTGTCCATCGGACAAAAAAAGGTATGGGCTCTCGCAGTATTTTGCGGTTTTGTTTTCGCCGTATGTCTTACAGCGCTCTTGGTGTACTCTGCGCGCGCGGCGAGCTACGATATGCGCCAGGTAGGGCAAAGTCTGCCGGGGAGTTTACTTTACGATGAGGATAATCACGTACTGGCTGCTCTCACGGAGCATGACACCTTGCCCGTACGATGGGATGAGCTCCCGCCGCACCTTGTGCAGGCCTTTCTGGCTCGTGAGGACGACCACTTCTTTCGACATGGCGGCGTGGATTATGTGGCCCTCCTGCGCTCCACCGTGCGAAATATCCTTTCTCTGAGCTATAAACAGGGTGCCTCCACCATCACCATGCAGCTCACCCGACATGTGTTCGACCTGCAGGGGAAAACCCTTGACCGCAAAATGCTTGAAATTGTGCTCGCCCAAAGGGTGGAAAACAACTACGACAAGCATACGATCCTCTGCCAATATCTCAGTCGCATCTACTTCGGACAGAATTGCTACGGACTGCGAGAAGCGGCCATGTACTACTTCGGTAAGGATATTTGCCGGCTCAATCTGGAGGAATCAGCCCTGCTTGCCGGCATTGTTCGTGCTCCTTCCTTGTATAACCCGCAGCGCAGCCGCAAGCTTGCTCTCAAAGCCCGGAGCGAGACCCTCCGCCGCATGCTCGAGCTCGATTTCATCTCCCAACAAGAGCTTGCTCGCGCCGACTCATCCCCCATCCCCGATGTCTTTCCTGTGCGCCGCCCATCTGCTGCCGATCCGATGCCCGGGCAGCTCGCTACTTGGGCAAATGCCGAGCTGGACCTCTTGCCTGCCGCCGTACAGAGCGAACGCGGGCGCGGATTGGCCGCGGTCAGCTACCTTCAGCTCCCCATCCAACAGTACGTGCAACAAGCCATTGACCGTGCACTGACCGCCATCGAGACCCCGGGTGGTCCCTACCCGGTCGAATGGGAATCTCTTCCCTGTGCTGATGCCTCTGCGCAGAAACTTATCTCCTCGGCAAAACGACCGACGAGTCTCGCCAGGCCGGGGAAGCCCATCAAGCCCGGTCAGGCTAAGCCCGAATGCTGTGTGCTCGTCGTCGATTCACGCCTCAACCACCGCGGCAACATACTCGCCCTCGCCACCGGGCGCGACCAGCAGGACCCTCGCAACCGTTGGTTGGATAACGTTCTTCCCGGGCGCACCATTGCCCCGTTGGTCTTCTGTTGCGCCTGCCTCCCCGGCGGCAGCGCCCATCACATCGTCGCCCACAGCGCCCGCATCACCGCCTCCCGCCTCGGGTTCGATATCGTGCACCACTTCTTCTCCGGCCTCAAGCTCGAGACTGAACTCCCGGACAAGCAGCATGAGTTTGACCTTTACGATGGGCTCTTCCCCATGCGCAAACTCGACCTAGCACGACTGCTCTTCGACCTGCAAAACATGGGGATGGGTTACCGTCCGCATCTCATTTCCGACGTGTGGAGTCTCAGCCGTCGACCTCTCTACGCAGACGCCCAGGCTGAACGTCCGCAGGAATACATCCGCCGGGAAAGCGCCATCGCCGTGTCGCACCTTCCTCCTTTCCGCTACCACGAAGGTCAGCCCACCGTCCTGCACGAGGAGCTGCCCGGCGAGAACGGGCAGTGGACGATGGTGTTCAATGATCGAGGCGTTGCAGTTTTCGTATGGATGGGGCTGGAAGGGTCTGCGGGCGAGGGAGTCGCCGTCTCTCCCGAACTGCGACGTATGCTCTCGCACGCCTCACTCGCCCTCGCTACTGAACTTCACCAAACTGCTCGCAAGCTGTTGCGTTCCTCTCCCGCAAAAAAATGACCTCATACCGTCCCCAGCTTGAGACTGCGTGTCGCGCCGCATCCCTCGCCGGCGACCATTTACGCGCCCACTTCTCCGGGAGACTCATCGTCGATGAACTCAGTGCTCATGATGTCAAACTGCGTATCGATAAGGAGTGTCAGCAGATCATCCGTAATACCTTGGCCGATGATTGGCCCGCTTATTCCTTTTTGGGCGAGGAAGGAGGATGCGGCGGTGAGGTGGAATGGATTGTGGACCCCCTGGACGGTACGGTGAATTATTATTACGGCATCCCCCTCTTCTGCGTGAGCATCGCGTTGCGCGTACACGGGGTGACGCAGCTTGGGTGCGTGTATGCGCCCATGGTCGGCGAGATGTTCACGGCGCTGCGCGGCGAACCTGCTCTGCTCAATGGTCAGAGTATCAACGTTTCCTCTCGCGACCGGATGGAGCGCGCGATTGTGTTTATCGGACACGGTAGTCATGACCAATCCGGAGAAGAGGGTATTCGCCGTTTCGCCCATCTCTCCGCGCGGGTATGCAAAATCCGCATTCTTGGCACGGCTGCACTCACTCTCTGCTACGTCGCCGCCGGACGCATGGACGCTTACGTGGAAAACAGCATTCATCTCTGGGACTTCGCCGCCGCCCAACTCATCCTCGAATCCGCCGGTGGTGACTTCCGTTACACTCCGCGCGCTAACGACCCCCTCACCGGTTCTGTCATCGCATGGAACGGACGCATTCCTTTGCTCTCTGTCCTCGATCAAATCTAATATTTTCTCTTCCCCCCTACTCCCCATGCCTGTCCAACCTCCCAAGCCCAACCCACGTGAACGCGCCTGGCGTGTCCTGCGCCGCTGGGCTAAAAATGAAACTGAATTTGCCGACTCCCTGATACACCGCGCTGAAAACGGCCTGAGCAACGCGGACCGCGCTCTTCTGCATGCCATTGTGCTGGGCGTCCTGCGTCACCTGCGCTATTTGGATCACAAGCTCACGGAGCTTCGCGATGGACGTTCCCTGCAGAATGATGCTCGCTGGCTTATCCTGACCGGTCTTTGTCAGCTTTTCGTACTCCGTCTGCCGGCGTACGCCGTGGTGAATGAGACGGTGAAACTGGCGCCGGCGAATTGGCGTGGCCTCGTGAACGGTATACTGCGCGAATCGTTGCGGCGCGCCAAGAGTCGCCCCCATGAAGACGAGAGTCTACCGCTCGGCGTGCGCTACTCCATGCCGGATTGGTTGGTGCAGCGCTGGCTGAACCGCTTCGGCGATGAGGAGTGTCGCAGTCTGCTACACCGCCTGGGTCAGCCCTCTCCGATCTGTCTGCGCATCAACGAGCTCAATCCCCCTCCCTCCATCCCCTCTTCCTGGGCTCCCGTGCCTGACGCCCCCGGCTGGTTCTCTCTGACGGAGGGAGGCTTACCGGCGAATGAATTGCAAGGGGGGCATATCTACATCGCAGATCCCTCCACTCGCTACTGCGTGGAGCTTCTCGACCCTCGCCCCGGCGAGATATTGCTCGACTCATGCGCAGCCCCCGGCGGCAAGTCCTGCGCCATTCTCTCCGCCGTCCGCGCTCACTGCCACCTCGTCGCTACCGATAACGCAGAGAGTCGTCTTATCATGCTCCGACGAAATCTGCAGAACGCCGCTCCCATGGCCGATACGCGTGTGGTGTTCTGCGACTGGACACAAAAATGTCCGGAAAAATTCTTGGGGGCGTTTGATGGCGTATTGGCGGATGTGCCTTGCAGCAACAGCGGCGTGCTCCAGCGTCGAGTGGACGTGCGCTGGCGCCTTTCTCCTCAAGAATTATTGAAACTGACCAAGGCGCAGTTCGTCATTGCGAGCAACGCCATGTGCGCCGTGAAGCCGGGCGGACGCTTCGTCTACTCCACATGCTCCATTGAGCCGGAGGAAAACGATGAGCTTGTGCGACGGCTCCTAGAGACGCATCCCGGATGGAGTATGGAACGCGAAATACTTGTTCTTCCTCACAAGGTGCATGCTGACGGCGCGTACGCCGCCCTCCTTCGCGCTCCCTCCTCTCCCTCCTCCTAGTGCATCCCGCCTCTTCATTCCCTTGAGGGAGAGGCGTAAAGACATCAACAATGGAGTTACGAGAAGGCACCTATCATCGAGCGTCTTCCTATCATGTTCTCGATGTTCGAGCACTATTTTCATCCATTTCACAGCCCATTTCAACATGGATGAACCGGGGAGTATGTCAGACAGACAGAAAACAAATGACAGGATGAGAGTGAAAAAAGCTGGCTATCGTGCAAAAAAAATCGTATAATATGCCCCGAGAGGAGCGTATAAATTAGAAAAGCCGCTATGATCACAAAGAAAATCACCGTCCTGAACAAACTAGGCATCCACGCGCGTCCCGCGGCTCAATTTGTCCGCGTTGCGAGCCGCTTCAAGGCGGACGTGACAGTTGAAAAGGATGAAGAGCGTGTGGACGGCAAGAGCATCATGGGATTGATGATGCTGGCAGTGGGTTGTGGAGCTGAAATCACGGTAACAGCCGAAGGTGAGGACGAAGCTGAAGCCATTGCTGCACTTGAACAACTCATTGGCGAGAAGTTCGGAGAAAACTAAACAAACGAGTTGCGGACGGTAACCGGGGCTTCTCTCCAATTTTCCGACCGCCATGGCTGACAACAAGGAACAACGACTGACGGGGCTTCCCGTCTCCCCGGGCATCGCCATAGGCTCACTCCGGGTGGAGGCGCGCGACTGTGCGTCCCCGACAATCCGGAAAATCGAGCCTAAGGATATCCCCGGTGAATGGGAGAGATTTGAAGCAGCCCTCACACGCACGGAAGAGGAAATATCTGCCCTGAAGCAACGCGTCGAGCGCGTATCCGGCGCCACGGAGGCCGCTATCTTTGATGCGCATTTGCTCTTCCTGCGGGACTCCACCATCCTCAGTCGACTCAAGAAAGAGTTGCCCTTGCGGCTCCAGAACATTGAATCGGTCTATTACGCCGTCGTGCAAAACTTTATGGAGGTGATGAGGGCAGTGGACGACCCCTACCTTCGCTCTCGCGTGCTGGACATACGTGACGTTCTGCAGCGCGTCTTGCGCAATCTCAAACCGGCTTCCAGCTCCCTTCCTCAAAAGCAGGAACCTGCGGACTGCTCGATCCTTGCGGCGTATGAACTGACCCCCGGAGACACGGCCGACCTCGATAAGAGTCGTGTACTGGGTTTCGTGACGGAAACGGGCAGTACCATGTCGCACACGGCCATCCTCGCTCGCTCGCTCGGACTTCCCGCCGTTGTCGCCGTTCCTCGGCTTGTCATGGATTCTCGCACGGGGAGTCCTGCTATTTTGGATGGCTACACAGGGGTACTCATCCTCAACCCTTCGGCCCAGACCCGTAAGAAATACAACACGTTGCGAGCCGAGCGTGAAAAGGCTTATCGCGAACTCGTCAAGATGCGTGACCTGCCGACGGATACGTTGGATGGGCATCACATTCGCCTTGCGGCCAATGTCGAATTCGTGCACGAATTTCAATCAATTCTTCAATCGGGAGCGGAAGGCGTCGGTCTCTACCGCACTGAATTCCTCCTGCTCGGCAACGACACACAGGATATGCCGGACGAGGAAGCCCAGTACGAGCACTATCGCCGGCTTGTTGAGGCTTGTGCGCCACATGAAGTCATCTTCCGCACGCTGGACGCCGGAGGCGATAAGTTGCCCTTTGAGCAACTTACCGAGAGCGAGGACAACCCGGCTCTGGGCTGGCGAGGCATTCGCGTCTCTCTCAGTCGGCCTGAAATTTTCAAGCAACAGCTCCGCGCCATCTTGCGAGCCTCTGCGCACGGGAAGTCCGGCATCATGTTCCCGATGGTCTCCGGCATCACGGAAGTGCGCGCTGCGCTTGATCTTCTGGAGGAATGCCGCACGGAACTCCGGGAGCGGGGACAAGCCTTTGACGAGAAGATGCGTGTGGGTATCATGATCGAGGTCCCCGGCGCCGCCATGATGACCGATGTACTTGCCAAGTACGTTGATTTCTTCTCCATCGGCACGAACGACCTTACCCAATACACCATCGCTGTTGATCGCGTCAATTACCGCGTCGCCTCAATCTTCCGTGTGACGCATCCCGGTGTTATCCGCCTCATGGCTCGTACGATGCGCGCCGGCATCCCCACTTCTGTCTGTGGGGAAATGGGAGGCGATATCAGTCTCGTTCCCCTCCTAGTAGGTCTCGGCGCCACGGAAATTTCCGTAGGGACGCACCTCCTTCCCATCGTACGTGTAGCCATTCGGCACCTCAACTACGAGGAATGCCGCGCCATGGCGGAACGAGCGCTGCAAGCCGAGGACAGCGCTACCATCCGACGGCTCTCACATGAGCTGGCACTTCGTTCCTATCCGCAGTTGTTTTAAGCGGCGCGCTTCTGCAAAGAGGAGCGTGTAAAAACCGACAAAAAGGCGCGCCGATTTGGCACGCCTGAAAAAGGGAATCGCAAGTAGCTGAGGTATTCGCTTACTTAGCCCGGTAGTATTGGTAATGTACCCGGTCATCGATCGCCAGAGCCTCACGAGCTGTGCGGATGACGTCAGGCTCGGCCTCAAACGCAAAGAGCATATATTGCCCACTCTTCTGATGGTGTGACTCGTAAGCAAAATCTCGGCGTCCCACATTAGTGACCTCCGTCACATTCGCGCCGGCATCCTTGAGTTTGGCGCTTACGGCAGCCGTCAACTCATCCAATGTCTCGCTGCCTTTCATATTCAGGACGATCAGTGCTTCGTACTTTCTCATAGTGTGATGATGTTAAAATGCGCGTTGCGCGTGTCGGTGGCATAGGATGCACCTTTTCAGCCCACTTTGCAAGCCTAAAATGTGCCCCCACCTGATTTTTCCCCATTTACGCTGCGAAAATCACCTCTGCGAGGAATTATAGCGTGGACTTCCTCTTCATCATCTCCCCTGCCCGGTTCACCCTCCTCTGCAAACTCTCCGCCAGCTCCCGCAGCCCCGGCACCCTCCCCATCGCCAGCAGCGTCTGCGGCGCGCTCATCAGCAACTCCCCTATACTCCTCGCCTCCTTCGCAGGCTTTTTCCTCACCCTCGCCGCGTGATACTCATTCACCTTCGCCTTCCCCAAAGCCTCCACCACTCGCCGCACCACATCCCTCCGCGCCACCCGCTGATTCGCCTGCGCCTCCTCCCAGCTAAACCTGTTCATCCCCACCCACACCCGCAGCGTCTCATACGCCGCCGCCGCCCCCTCCATACTCATCCCCTTCCCGTTCCCAAACGTACTATAAAGCGCCATCTCCCCCTCCAGCTTACCCCTCTCCTCCTCATCCTCCGCCTTCCCCAGCCG
>CANQSY010000024.1 GCA_947626635.1 uncultured Akkermansia sp. | reverse complement strand
GAATGGCTGGGATACTACAACAAAGAACGGCCGCACTCGGCGTTGGGTTACCGGAGTCCTGAGATGTACCGGGAGACAGCCAAGTCCCCGATGGCGGCGAATTTTTGGCGCGATTTTTTCGCTCCGGCGCAGCTTGCGGCGCTACGCGCCTCGCCCTCGCAGCGCTCGGGCCGCAGCGCCTACGCTACAAAATCGCGCCAAAAATGGATTGACATCCGAGGTTATCGAATGATATAAGGAAGCTACACGCCTGATGTACACAAAAGAGGGGGCTTAAATAAGCTTCCAATGTGTCGAAAAATGGGCACCAGTTTAATCCAATAAAATGATCACCCCAATACTTTCCATATGCATTCCAACATATAACCGAGCCATTGTCTTGGATAATACGTTGTCACAAATTACCAAGCAAGAGATTTTCCGGCAGACAAATGATGTCGAAATAGTCATTTCCGATAACGCTTCAACGGATGATACACCGGATATTTGCCGAAAGTACAAGGGAAAATTCGGCGACAAGATTATATATCACCGTTGGGAGGAATCCATTCTTACAGATAATTTGTACCGGGTTGCTGAGTTTGCAAGGGGCGATTTTGTTCGTTTTAACAATGATTATTCTTTTTTTAAAGAAACAGGATTGGAGGCACTCGTTCTTTTTCTAAAAAATCAAGCCACCGAAAATATCGTTTTCTTATCCTATCATTGCAATCGAGAGGAGGAAGGCAAAGTCTTTGAAAGTGCAAGCGAATTCGTAACGAAGGAAGGCGTAGAAATCACACACTATGGTTCATGGTTGCATAAAAGAGTGGCTTTATTGAAAGCATTAGATGCATATTGTGATCATTTGGACTATTGGTTCCCGCATGTTGATATCGCGTTCCGCATGATTCAAGCAGGCTCTAAGGTTCAATTATATTCCAAATTTATACTTGACGATGTTGGACTTCCTTTCAAAAGAGGGGGATATAGCATTCCCTCCGTATTCGGACATACGTATATCTCGAATCTGATGCGCTCATTCAAACAGCGGGGACTTATAACAGCGCAGGCGTTTCACCAACACAAAAAAGCAATACTCCTGTTCATAAACGAATGGATGCTTTGTGAAAATCACGGCTTTTCTAACGAAGGATATCGAAAATGGTTTTTTACTGAGTGGAAGGGAAGCTTTTACTTCTACACGCAGCTAATGAAAATAGGCTTAAGATTGGTCATGAGGAAGCTGGAACGTCCATGTTCTTGCCTTCGTAATGTGCGTCGCTCAATACTGCGTGTGGAAAGAGACAAAGTGACGCACAAGAAAAAAATAAAATTTTGTTCCCCCATCTCTTCTCCTTCCCCCTCCCCTCTTCCTCTTCCCCGCCAAATCACTATTGGGAAGCATTGTTATGGGTTGAATGTATCAAACGTTTTTCTTGTTCCCAGTCGCTCTGAACGACTAATAATCGGGAATTTCTGTAGCATTGCGCCAGAGGTGATCTTCCTTGTATCTGGGGAGCATGCCTATAAGGGGATATCCACCTACCCATTTAGAGTAAAGATACTAGGGTGGTACGACGAGGCCTCGTCCAAAGGCGATATTATTTTACGTGATGATGTGTGGATAGGCTGGCGCGCCATCATATGCTCCGGAGTTACTATTGGCCAGGGTGCCATTGTGGCAGCGGGAGCAGTCGTTACCAAAGATGTTCCAGCCTACGCTATTGTGGGTGGAAATCCGGCGAAAGTCATTAAATATCGTTTCTCCCCGGCTGTCATTGAGAAACTCAAGAATTTTGATTTCTCCAAGCTGACGGATGAAAAAGTTCAAAAACTTCAAGGTGCTCTCTATCGTGAAATTAACGAAGAAAATGTGGATGAGATTTTAGCCATGATCGAAAATTAATTTTCTAATGAAAGTCATACTGCTAGCAGGTGGGCTTGGTACGCGTCTTGGTGAGGAGACGCAGGTGATTCCTAAGCCGATGGTGCAGATCGGCGGTCACCCAATTCTCTGGCACATTATGAAGCTATATTCTCATTATGGCTTTCATGAGTTCATTGTCCTTACCGGCTACCTCTCGCACGTTATAAAGAGCTACTTCGTGACCTACTACGAGCGATACTCCGACCTCACGGTCGATATGGAGCACAATAAGGTGGAACTGCACAAAATGCGCACGGAACCGTGGAAGGTCTCGATGCTCTATACCGGCGAACACACGATGACCGGCGGACGTATTGCACGGGCTCGTTCTTTCATCGGGGACGAACCCTTCCTGCTTACCTACGGCGACGGAGTGGCAGATGTGGACATCTCGGCGCTGCTGCAGTTCCACAAGAAGAGCGGCAGACTCTGCACGCTCACAGCCGTACAAGTGGCGGGGCGCTTTGGCGCGTTAGGAATTGATGCGCAAGGAGGCGTAGGACAATTTACGGAGAAGCCGCTGGACGACACCAGTTGGATCAACGGAGGCTTCTTCGTCTGCGAGCCGGAGGTATTCGATTACATCGGCAGCGGCGATGATGTGACATTTGAACGCGAGCCGCTGGAGAAATTGGCACGTGCGGGGCAGTTGGGAGCCTACAAGCATCGCGGCTTCTGGCAGTGCATGGACACGCAGCGCGATAAAAACCTGCTCAATGGCATGTGGGAACGCGGTGAAGCTCCATGGGCTGTATGGCAAAAATAGAACTCGTTACCAAATGAAATTCAACGACATTTATCGGGGCAAGAAGGTTTTAGTAACCGGAGCCTGTGGGTTCAAGGGAACTTGGCTCTCCCTTTGGCTCAAGCAGCTCGGCGCGCGCGTTGCCGGTTATTCCCTGCTGCCGGAAACGGAGGAGCGCATGGCGGACGTCGTGCGCCTTCATGAGGTCCTTGATTCTCTCTGTGTAGCGGATATACGCGATGAGGGGAAACTTCGAGCTTTTTTTGCCGCCGAGCAGCCGGAAATCGTCTTCCACCTCGCTGCCCAACCCCTAGTGCGTCTTTCCTACAGCGAACCTCTGCTTACTTATGAAACCAACGTCATCGGAACACTGAAAGTGCTGGAAGCCGCGAGAGCTACTGACAGCGTGCGAGCTTTTGTGAATGTAACCACGGACAAATGCTATGAGAACGTGGAGAAAGAAGCAGGCTACCGGGAGGACGAACCTATGGGCGGTTGGGACATGTATTCATCATCCAAAGGTTGTTCCGAGTTGCTCACAGCCTCTTACCGCCGTTCCTTTCTGCAGGGCGGACATCCCTTTGCACTGGCATCGGCACGTGCCGGCAATGTGATCGGCGGCGGCGATTGGTCGGTAGATCGACTTATCCCGGACTGCATTCGCGCGTTCCGGAAGGGGGAGGAGGTTCGGATACGCAATCCTTATGCAGTTCGTCCATGGCAACATGTGCTGGAGCCCCTCAGCGGCTATCTGCGACTCGGGCAGAAGTTGCTTGAAGAGGGAGAAGCGTACGCGGAGGGCTTCAACTTCGGACCGGAGGTCGGCCGGGTGGTGCGCGTGTCTGAAGTAGCGGAGAAGGTGGCGGGACTGTGGGGCGGGGGCAAAGTCGTGACGGATTCTCCGGCTGAGCTTCATGAGGCGACACTGCTCCAGCTGGATCCGACCAAGGCCGCGCAACGTCTCGACTGGCACCCGACGCTCAGCATCGATGAAGCGCTTCATGCCACCGTTGCATGGTATGCCTGCCATTACCGAGACGAGGAAGACATGCTTGCTTTCACGCGCGGACAGATTAACGACTTCTCCGGCAAAACTCATCTATCCTGACATGAAGAAAGAGGAAATTAAGCGACAAATGATGCAACTTGCGGCGCAGTACGCCGCTTGCCTGGCACAAGAGTCTGCAGAAAAGCCGAAGACGTACATCCCTGCCTCCGGCAAATCAATCGGTACGGAGGAACTGCAGAACATGATTGAAGCATCGCTGGACATGTGGCTCACCGCCGGGCGCTTTAATGATGCCTTCGAAAAAGCATTTGCGGAAAAGCTGGGAGTGAAGCATGCGCTCACGTGCAACTCCGGCTCCAGCGCTAATTTGCTGGCACTCTCCGCGCTTACTTCTCCCAAACTCCGGGATAAGCAACTACGTCCTGGGGATGAAGTAATCGCAGTAGCCGCAGGTTTCCCCACAACGGTTAACCCCATCATTCAGAATGGACTTGTCCCGGTCTTTGTGGATGCAGAGGTCGGTACGTACAACGTGGACATCGCCAAATTGCGCGAGGCAATCAGCCCCAAGACGAAAGCTATCTTCCTCGCCCACACCTTGGGCAATATGTACGATATGGACGTTGTGATGCAGCTTGCCGAGCAACACGAACTGTGGGTTATTGAGGACAGTTGCGATGCACTCGGGGCTCGTTGGAAGGGGCGTTACGCCGGAACGATCGGTCATATCGGTACGTTCTCCTGCTACCCCGCCCACCATATCACCATGGGTGAGGGAGGTGTCGTCATCACGAATAACGCTCTCCTGCATCGCATCCTGCTTTCTTTCAGGGATTGGGGACGCGATTGCTGGTGCGCCCCCGGTCGCGACAACACATGCCACGCGCGTTTCCGTATGAAACTCGGCAATCTCCCGGAGGGATACGATCACAAGTACACGTATTCGCATATCGGCTACAATCTCAAGATTACCGACTGGCAGGCGGCTATCGGTTTAGCTCAGTTGCAAAAGCTGGATTCTTTCCTGGAGATGCGTCGCGCCAATGCGGAAACCTTGCTCCATGAATTGGAAGATTTGCGCCATGTGCTCATCCTCCCCTCCCATCTCTCGGATTGTTCGCCTTCGTGGTTCGGTTTCCTCATCTCTGTGCGGGAGGAAGCTCCCTTCACCAAGCAGGAAATGGTGGAGTTCTTGGAGGCGCACGGCATCGGTACGAGGCAGCTCTTTGCGGGCAATATTCTGCGCCAGCCTATGCTCACTGATACCGATACCCCACTACGCATCGGTAACGATGAGAAAAAGCTTTCTTCCGCACTCACGGAATCCGATTATGCCAAGCTCCCCGGCACCGAGTTCATGATGAATCATACCTTCTGGGTCGGGGTCGCTCAAAACAACACGCCGCAGGACATGAAGCGCACGAGTGCAGTGATTCATGAGTTTGTGCGCAACTTTGTACAGACACTTCATTAATCGACATAGGAAAATTCATCTACATAAACATTTTTATATAACCGCCATTTTTACTGACTATGCGTATTTTACTAACAGGGGGGGGAGGATTTATAGGGCAGAATATTTTCCCCATATTGAATAAAGATCACGATGTTCTGGCACCTTCTCGAAATGAATTCGATGTTGAAAATCAACACAACGTGGATACATACTTGGCGGACGTGCAACCAGATTGTTTAGTCCATTGCGCTATCGCGGATCCTTCGAAACCTGTACATGCAGGGAAGAGTGTCCTACAAACAATGCTCCTATCGTTTATGAACCTATTGCGTTATCCCTTCAAGAGGATTATTTACATTGGTTCCGGGGCCGAGTATGACAAGAGCTCAGACATTTCTCATGTCAGAGAAGAGGATGATGGAATCAGGGTTCCCACGGATGAGTACGGATTGGCGCGGTACATTATGTCGCGATTAACGGAGAAGGCGGCGCATATCTATAATCTACGTGTTTTTGGTTGTTATGGCCCCCACGAACCCTTACGGCGTTTCATCCATCACGCAATTGACTGCTGTATTAAAAATGAACCCATAAGTATCAGAAAGGATTGCCGTTTCTCCTACGTGTTCGTAGAGGATCTGGGAAGAATAATTAGTCAGATTCTCACCGAAAAAGAACCTCCTTCCCATATATATAACGTGACAGATGGGAAGGTGTACCTGCTTTCTGAGCTTGCCCGCCAAGTCCAAAATCTGATGGGAAAGAATGGACCAATCACCCTTTTATCCCCGGGATGGGCGAATGAATACACGGCGTCAAATGAGCGTTTTGTTACAGATTTCCCTGACTTTGTTTTTACTCCAATTAGCGAGGGCATTGCCCGGGAAATTTCATGGAAACTTTCTGAATGTTCTAACCTATGAAAAAAAGAGTAGCTGATATAATAGTAGATACACTTGCCGATCTCGGCGTGAGACAGGCCTTTTGTGTAGTCGGTGGCGGAGCGATGTACCTCAACAATGCTTTGGGGATTACTAAGCGTATCACGACCATGTATAATCACCATGAGCAAGCATGCGCAATAGCTGCCGTTGGCTATGCAAAATATATGCAGAACACCCCTGCCCTCGTGTGTGTTACTACCGGTCCCGGTGGAACCAATACTCTCACTGGCATTATGTGCGCATATCAAGATAGCACTCCAATGATTGTTATATCCGGTCAAGTTCGCTATGATACGACCGTTCCTCATTGCGGGTTGCCTCTCAGAAGACGGGGGGAGCAAGAATTTGATATTATCAATTCTGTAACCAATACGACAAAATATGCGAAAATGGTTCTGGATCCTCTGAGTGTAAGACGCGAGGTCCGGAAAGCATATCACATCGCAATGGAGGGGCGCCGAGGACCGGTTTGGCTGGATATTCCCATGAATGTCCAAAGTGCGCTTGTGGATGAAGAGGAGTTGATGCCGGATGAACCCGTGTTGCCACTTGTCTGTCCGGACAAGAAAGCCGTACAACAGTGTATAGATATGTTAAAAGGGGCAAAACGTCCATGTATTCTTGCAGGACGAGGGATTCGTGAAAGCGGAACACATGCACAATTTATGGAATTTCTTTCGCGATTTCGTATCCCCGTTGTCAATGCAATAGGCGCAGGCGATGCGGTTTCGTACGAGTACGATCTTTGCGGAGGAACAGCCGGTATGTCCACATCACGATCGGGCAACATCGTCATCCAAAATTGCGATGTCCTTCTCGTTCTAGCCTGTTCATTAGGGTACAAGCAAACAGGTTTTGCCCAAGAAAAGTTTGCCCCCAGGGCCCAAATTATCATGGTTGATGTGGATGAGTATGAGGCCCAAAAACCCGGCCTCCATATCGCTCATTTCGTTCACGCTGATCTCCACCGTTTTTTTGAATCAATGTCCCATGAGCACCTTGAAGCCGAGGATTCATGGAAAAAGTATATTAAGGATATACGGCAAGCCTTCCCCCCCCACGGAGAAAAGGAAGAAGAGTTGCCACAGGATCGCGTTAATGCACGAGATTTTTGGAGAAAGATAGATGCCACTAATCACTTCCACCTATTCGCCTTAGGTAATAGTTCATGCATCAGCTCAAAATACGTTTATCCCGTGAGTAAACAGAATGATCGTGTCATTGTGAATGTGAACACCGGACCGATGGGCTCAGATTTACCGGTAGCCATAGGAGCTGCTGTCGCAGCGGGAAAAGAACTCCTCTTGGCAACCGGCGATGGGAGTTTTATGATGAATATGCAGGAATTGGCCACAATAGCCCATCATCAATTGCCCATTAAAATAGCGTTGTTTTGCAATCAAGGGTACGCATTGATACGAAATACCTGTAAAAATTATTTTGATGGGTACAACGTGGGCTGTGATTCTTCCGATCTCAGCTTCCCCAACTTTGAAGAAATTGCACACGCCTTTGGAATTAAGTACAGACATTGTAAGACGCCGGATGATCTTGATGGCACCATTGAATGGATGATGAGTCAACCCGGACCATGTCTCGTCGAAATTGATCAGCTTCTTTCAAATCCGGGTGTCCCCCGACTCATGTCTAAATACCATGAGGACGGTACATTCAGTGCGAGCAGTTTCGAAGATATGTATCCGTTCCTTCCCCCGGATACTTTGCAAAAATGGATGCTTTGGGATAAGTCTCCCGCTTCTGACCTTTCTTGATATTACAGATAATTCAAATCCCTAGAATATATTTTATGATAAACGCACAAAGTATACTCATAACAGGAGGCACCGGATCGTTCGGTAAGTTATTTGCTAAGACGATTCTGGAAAATTATCCGAACATTGAGCGACTTGTCATCTACTCGCGAGATGAATACAAGCAGTTCATGATGCAGAATATGCCGGAGTTTAAGCCTCACTTGGGCAAGTTACGCTTTTTCATCGGTGATGTGCGTGATAAGGAGCGTATGATGCGGGCGTTCGATGGTGTGGATTATGTGGTGCATGCGGCAGCGCTCAAGCAAGTGCCGGCTTGTGAGTATAATCCTTTCGAAGCAATCAAAACTAATGTAAACGGTGCAAAGAATGTGATTGATTGTGCGATTGATTGTAAAGTAAAGAAGGTGGTGGCGCTGAGTACGGATAAAGCCTGCGCGCCTATCAACTTGTACGGTGCAACAAAGCTGTGCTCCGATAAGCTTTTTATCGCCGGCAATGCTTATAGTGGTGGAAACGTCACTCGTTTTGCCGTGGTGCGCTATGGAAATGTGGCCGGCAGCCGAGGATCGGTGATTCCCTACTTCAAAAAGCTCGTGGAGCAAGGAGCTAGCGAACTTCCCATCACCGATCTGCGTATGACGCGCTTCTGGTTGAAGCTCGAACAAGCGGTGGAAATGGTGTTACGCGCATTTGAGATCATGCAAGGCGGAGAATTGTTTGTAAAGAAAATTCCTTCCATGCACATGCCGGAGTTGGCTCAAGCCATCGCACCGCATCTCAAGGTGAAAGAAGTAGGAATACGCCCGGGTGAAAAGATACACGAGCAGATGATCACTCGCGAGGATGCACAGAATACAATCGACTATGAAGATTTTTACATCATCCTGCCACAAATGAAGTTTAAGGGGATCAAGTACGACTGCTACAAGGATGCAAAGCCTGTGCCCATTGATTTTGAATACAACTCCGGCAATAATGACCGTTGGCTTACCATTGAGCAAATGCGCGAGCTTGTCAAGGATATTCAAGCTGACTAAGCGAAGATGAAACTCTGCCTTGGAACAGTACAATTCGGGATGCGCTATGGCATCCAAAATGCGGGACAGCCCAACGTAGAGGACTGTATGCGCATTCTCGACTACGCTGTGCATCATGGCGTGGACTACTTAGATACAGCCGCAGCGTATGGTACGGCTGAAGAAGTGGTAGGAGAAGCCATACGTCGTAAGATAGTGCCGCGTGAAAAGGTGCATATTTGCTCCAAATTGACAAGTGAATTGCCAGGGGCCGCTGGGGTGGAAGAGTGCGAACGCATTTTGCTCGCGGATGTGCAGAAAAGTTTACGGCGACTGAGCACGGATTATTTAGACGCCTGTTTACTGCACCGCGCGGAATATGCCTATCGCCCGGAGGCCTTGGAGGCACTGGCAAAGCTTCGCAGACGTGGGATAATACGCCACAGCGGAGTGTCGGTGTACGAACCTTCAGAAGCTCAGACGTGTCTGGACAGTCCTTGGGTTGACATGATGCAGGTTCCCGCCAGTATCTTTGATCAACGGATGCAAAGAGCCGAAATATTCCGCCAGGTCTCGCAGCGGACTGATTTTGCCGTTCACGTACGCAGCGCATTTGTGCAAGGATTACTTCTTATGCGTCCGGGAGATGTACCGGAAGAAATAGCCAATGGCGGAGCGAGACTTGCAGTGCAGAGGTTGCATGATTTATGCATGGCGCATGGAGTTACGCGCATGCAGGTAGCTATCCAATTCCTTAAGCACCTCAAAGGCGTTTCTCATCTCGTTTTCGGGGTCGACAATTTAGAGCAACTGCACAATATATTGATGAATTTAACAAGGACGTCGCCCCCCCCCTCACTTATACACGAAATATCACGCAAATTTGAAAATCTAGAACCACAAATTTACTTGCCCAATGCTTGGCACTAAGCAATGCTCTCTATCGGGATTCTCAATAGTGAATTTCTACGTGGACAATGATCATCTCCCACTGAAAAGATCATTCGCCGCAAATTTTATTTGCATAACTATGAACATGGATAAACGCACGCAATTGCAGACAAAAGCAGCACAACCTATTTTCGGGAAGGTACGGCTATTATCAGAGCGATAAGCTAAATTGTGCGAAGGAGAATAAACTTCAAACCGGAATAACAGATACAAAATAAATCCGAATCTAAGTAAAGTGAATATATTATACAAATAAATTTTTATCAGGCTACGACGGAAATGAAATATAGCATTTTACACCAAAAGGAACCATGAAAACCTATTCCTACGGGAAGCAAAGCATTGATTGGCGAGATGTACGGGAAGTGGTGAGGACACTACGGTCGAACTTCTTGACCTGCGGGCCGAAGGTACGCGAGTTTGAACAAGCATTGTGCGATTACACGGGCGCAAAATACGCCGTGGCGGTATCGAACGCTACGGCAGGATTGCATATTGCCGCGATGGCGGCCGGGTTGGGGCCGGGGGATGAGGTGATCACCTCGCCCATCACCTTTCTCTCCTCGGCGAATTGCGCACGGTTTGTGGGAGCAACAGTGAGCTTTGCGGATGTAGAGGCGGATACCGCCAATATCAATCCCGGTGAAATTGAGAAGCAGATCACGGACAAGACACGCGCGATCATCCCGGTGCATTTTGCCGGACAAAGCTCCGACATGGAGCGTATTCACTCCATCGCAAAGCAGCATGGTCTGATAGTGATTGAAGATGCAGCGCATGCCATTGGTTCGGCATACAAGGGAAATCGTGTAGGCTGTTGCAAATATTCAGACATGACGGTATTTTCCTTTCATCCCGTCAAGACGATTACCACCGGCGAAGGCGGCGCGGTGATGACAAACGACGAGGGGCTGTACCGCAAACTCCTCGCCCTGCGGGCACATGGTATGCACAAGGACGGCGACATGGCGCATGATTGGCGTTACGAGATGCGTGAGCTCGGTTACAATTACCGGCTGACGGATATCCAGGCTGCGCTTGGCGTGTCGCAATTGCGCAAGTTGGAGCGCTTCAAGCAACGCCGACGCGAGATCGTATCTATCTACAACGAACAGCTTGCCCTTCCGCACCTTATGGAGCGGGAGTTCTCCAATGCTTGCTTCCACCTCTACCCTGTGTTGGTGGAGAATCGGCGAGAGTTTTACGATCGAGCACGCAAGGCAGGACTTAACTTACAGGTGCTCTACATCCCAGTATATACGCAGCCGTACTACCGCGCACTGGGACACGTCGCGGGTGAGTGTCCGAACGCTGAGGCGTATTATGAACGTTGCATTTCTCTGCCGCTCTATCCGAGCTTGACAAATGCCGACCTTCGCGAGATCATTCGCCGTATCAAGTCCATTCTGCCATGAAGCCTTTGTTGGGTCTGAAACTCTGGTCCATCAACACGGATTACTACCTCACGGAAGCGCAGCGGCTTTTTGAGGAGGGTGTGTACGATTACTTGGAACTTTATATCGTTCCCGGTACCCGCGCAAACCTTCCAAAATGGCGAGAGTTGAAGATTCCGTACATGATCCACTGCCCGCATTTTGCGCATGGCTTTAATTTGGCACAGGCGCAAAAACTGGCCTTTAACCGCGAAATTTTCTATGAGGTGCAGGAATATGCGGATGCCCTTCAAGCTCCCCTGATCATCATCCATGGTGGGATGGGAGGCGAAGCAGAGGAGACAGCCCGTCAGCTTGCCGCACTGCATGAGGCACGCGCGCTCATCGAGAATAAGCCGCACCATGTCATTACAAAAACCGGGGAGCGCCTCATGTGCCGGGGAGCCACGCCTGAGGAAATAGACGACATCTGTCGCACTGCCGGCTGCGGCTTTTGCCTCGACTTTGGTCATGCAATATGCAGCGCCAACTCACACGGCGTGCCATGGATGGAGTACGTACAGAGTTTCTTGAATTTGGGTCCGACCATGTTCCACCTCTCCGGCATTCAGGATGACTCTTCTGAGATCGATTCTCACAGCCATATCTCAGTGAATGAAGAAATCGTCCGGCAAATCCTGCGGCTTGTTCCGGATGGGAAACGCATCTCCATTGAAACTAACAAAGAATCGCGCACAGATCTCAACGACTTCCGCACGGATGTGACGGACCTGCTACGACTTTTGCCCTCTTGATTACAACAACCATGCACACGTACATCATCGCTGAAATGTCCGCCAACCATTGCGGGGACAAGGAAATCGCTAAACGCATCATCAAAACCGCCAAGGAGATCGGCGCCGACGCCATCAAGGTGCAAACCTACACGGCTGACACTATTACCATTGACTGTGACAGCGAGATATTTCGCACAAAAGAAGGCAGTCTGTGGGAAGGGCAAACTCTCTACCAGCTTTATTCAAAAGCATACACCCCGTGGGAATGGCAAGACGAGTTGAAGAAGTATGCCGATGAGTTGGGAATCGACTTCTTTTCCACGCCTTTTGACTACACGGCCGTGGACTTTTTGGAAAGCATCGATGTGCCGCTTTACAAAATTGCTTCTTTTGAGGCCATCGACTACCCACTTATTCGATACGCCGCTGCTAAGGGCAAGCCCATGATCATTTCTACGGGTATCTCTTCCCTTGATGAAATCCAAGAAGCTGTGGATGCCTGTAAGCAAGTAGGCAACAACGATATTACCCTGCTTAAATGCACATCGGCTTACCCGGCTAAGCCTGCCGACATGAATCTGCTCACCATTCGCGACATGATTGAGCGTTTCGGTCCGCAGGGGGTCAAGGTTGGACTTTCCGACCACTCCATGCGTGTGGAGCCCGTGGTGGCTGCTGTTGCGCTGGGAGCAACGGTCATTGAGAAACACATGACGTTGGATCGTGCCCTCGGTGGAGAAGATAGCGGCTTTTCTCTGAATGCGGAGGAGTTTGCCGACATGGTGAAGGTCGTACGCATTACGGAACAAGCCCTCGGCAAAGTGGATTATACTGTCAACCAAAACAATCGCTCCTACGCCCGCTCTCTCTTCGCCGTGCAGGACATCAAAAAAGGCGACCTCCTCACCCCGCAAAATGTTCGCTCCATTCGTCCCTCCTGCGGTCTGCACCCGCGCTACTACGATTCCCTGCTTGGCAAACCCGCTCCCAAGGACGCTCCCTTCGGCACCCCGCTGGGTGAGGACTTTCTGCAGCCTTGAGAACTATGTATTCCCGAGATTAATTACTGAATACGAGCACGCCAATTTCATTCAAGGAATCAGGGAAAGAAAGCCTTCCTTGACAGCAACTATCCATTTCGGGGCAGTGGTAACTGTTACTACTCATGTCAACGTAGGTGATGCGTTGCCAGTCATAGGGTTAAATTCTACACACTTACTCCCCCATCGACGGTAAACTCACTACCGGTGATCCACACGGCGGCATCAGAGAGAAGATAGGCTACAAGATGCGCTACCTCTTCCGGCTTACCATAGCGACCAGAAAGGTAATTCTTTTTGTCCACCTCTGTAAAGTCTTCTCCTTGATCACCAGCTGTCAAAGGCGTATTAATCATTCCCGGGCAAACAGTGTTGACCCGTATCCCTTTCGACTTCAACTCAACAGATAAATCACGCGCATAATGGGCTATCGCCGCTTTTGTGCTTCCATAAAAACTATGGAGTAGAGTATGCGTACCCTTGGAGACAGAAGACATCATGACGACGCTTGCGCTTCTATGAAGTCTTCTTTTCTTAAGTATCAATGTCTGTAAACTAACAATAGAAAAATAATTTATCTCAAAGAGTTTGCGGATTTCATTGATGTCGGCATAACTACACAACATCTTCGTTCCGATTCCGGCATTGAACGAAACTCCGTCCAGCTTAGGCAACTGCCCCACGAGAGCAGCGACAGCAGCGATATCGGTGAGATCAGCAGGAATAACGGTATGGTTATCTCCTTCCATAGCAGCGAGTGTTTCCTGCAAACGCTCTTTATTTCGAGCAGTAAGGATGCAAGTTGCACCTAGCCTAGAACATTCAATAGCAATAGCACGCCCAATGCCGGAGGAAGCTCCGGTAACGAGAATGGCCTTACCGGTTAGATTCATGGGGTTGTATGCTGGTATCATAATTTTATGTGATTGAATTAGATATCCATTTCGATTATGTGACAAAAGTCGAGCGAACCGAGACGGAGGATCGTGGAGGACCAGATAAGTCCCTCCCCGAAGCCTGCAAGGCAGAAGTGCGTGTCTTCTTTCTCCATCCGTTGTCCGAAGTTATGGGTAATACAGCAGGGAATGGAGGAGCTGATGGAGTTGCCAAATGTCTCAACGATATTGGCGGGCATTTTTTCCAGCTCGATGCCCAGTTTCTTTGCAACGCGGTTGAGGATAAATTTGTTCGGCTGGTGGCAGATGAAGGCTTCCACATCGTTGTAGGTCATACCGTAGTGCGCGAAGAGATCAGCAAACATCTCGGGAATCTCTCGCATCATGAAGTTGAAGATCTCATCCCCCTGCATACGGATATGGTGGCGTGTCATAAAATTGCCGGGCGTTTCCTCGCGCATCCGGATGGTTTGCTCGCTTGCAGGTTCCTTGAGTCCCCCTGCTGGCTGCCAAATACTCAGCGCCTTGCGCCCATCCATCTTCATAAACACGTGAATCGGATCGCTCGGCCGGTTCTCGAAGATGGTAATGGCAGCGGCATCCCCCATGAGCGGGTACGAAGCGCGATCTCGCGGGGAATGCGTGCGACTCGCGACATCTGCCGTCACAACCGCCACCTTGCGAATCTCCGGTTGTTCAAGAAGCTGCATGGCCTGCACGAGCCCTACCATAAAGCCCGCGCAGCCCTGATTGATATCCAGACAGAGCATATCCTGCTTCATCCCAAGACGCCCTTGAAGGATATTCGAGTCGGGCGGCACGAGGTAGTCCGGGGAGTTCGTAAGTAGGATGAGCGCATCCACCTCTCCCGGGGTAAGCAATCCCTCCGAGAAAAGATGCTCAAAGCCGTGACAAATGAAGTCGGAAATGCAAGCGTCTGTCCTTCGACAAACGCGCCGCTCGTTGTATCCCATCACCTTCTGGAGCTGCACACTCTGCGCACGGGAAAAGGCGTAATTATCTATTTCATCCTCGAAGCGTACCCGGTGTTGCGGCACCACGGTAAGCATGCCGGTGATCTGCTTGTTCTGGAAGTGAAAGTACATGGATTGAAAGGGAAAGATTATCTCATGAGGTTGCGTTGAAGTTTCCCAGAGTCGGTGCGCGCAAGCTTCTCTCGCCACTCGATGATGCGCGGCACCTTAAAGCGTTCCAAGCGGTCTGCCACAGCCGTCTGTATCTGTTCATCTGTCGGGCGCGGCACGGCGGGAGCAGCCACAAGAATTGCTTTCACCACCTCGCCAAGGATACCCTTCGGTTCCGGAGCAGGAACACATGCACTCTCCGCCACGCCGGGCATAAGGTTCAGCACAGCTTCCACCTCCTCCGGACTCACCTTTTCACCACCCACGTTAATGATGTCCTTCATACGCCCGCTCAGGTGTACATAACCTTCGGCATCCACGTATCCCCAATCACCGCTGCGGAAGAAGTCGCCGTAAAAAGCGCCTTCTCGTGGCGTATGCAGATACCCCCTCATCACATGGGGACCGCGAATGCAAATTTCTCCTTCCTCTCCCGGCGGGAGAGCCTTCCCTCCCCCATCACAAATACGAATCTCAACCCCGGGGGCAGCACGTCCGATGGAATCAAGTTTCTCAGATTCAGCGTGAAATTCCAAGAAAGAAGACCGGGAAGCCTCTGTGCTGCCGTAGTGCATACAGAGGCGCGTGTTGGGGAAAAGGCGCATGAGACGATGCTTCTCTTCTATCGGCATGGACATACTGCCGAATTCTATATAACGCAAATGCGTTCCATATTCGGCAAGCAGATCACCACTTACCGAATGCAAATAGGCCCATGCCGACGGCACCATAGCCACTCCCGTTGCATGATTCTCCCGAATGATGCGCAAGAATTTGCGGGCATCGCTAAAGCCGGGAGTCATCACTAACGTGCCGCCTGCCGCAAGCACGCAGCGCATCCGCCCCAATCCGAAAGAATGACAAATGGGGAGAGCTAGGACTTCGATATCTCCGGCATTTGTGCCAATAAACTTGTTGATGTGCGCAGCAGAAGAAGCCAGATTCCCGTGTGTGAGCTGCACTCCTTTCGGCGTCCCGGTCGTACCGGTGGTGAACATGATCTCTGCCACATCATCGCGCGATAAAGCGGGGAGCTCAGGCTGTGCGCCGGACGGCCGTAACTCCACCGCTTCCCATGGTACATCTGCATATGCTGTTGCCCCCACGCTCAACTTCGGCTGCACTTGGTGCATGATCGCCCCGTAGCGCGCCTGCCTGATCCCCGGATCCATGTTCAACACGATGACGCCCATAAGCTGCGCTCCGAAGTAGAGCGCAAAGAATTCCCATCGTTTTTCTGCATACAGCGCAAGCACGTCCCCGGTCTTCATTCCTCGCTCCTGCAGCCATGCAGCTGCTCGCAGTATATCGTCCCACAACTCCTCATAGGTGATCCGCTTGTCATTCGCCACCAGAGCCACCTGTCCGGGTCTTTGCCGCGCGTGCAAACGGAGTACCTCCGGCAGCAACATATCCTCCGTTCCAGCAGCGGGGACAGTTTCTGCAACAGGCAGGAATCCTCCCTCATCTGTTTCTACCGCTACTTCCTGCGGAAGCTCACCGCGCGTTACATATTCCTCAATGGCAGTCACACTGCTTAACTGCATCAACTGCTCTTCCGGGATGTGCAGCTTGTACTTCTCTTCTAGCGTGGACACAATAGCCAGCTGCGCCAACGAGTCCCACTCGGGAATGGAACCCGCAGCCAAATCATCCGATACGCGCTCTTCCGGTATCCCGAGGATACCGGCTATCTCACGGCGAATCTCATTAGCCCCGGGGCGCATACAAATACCGCTTATGGTTGTCTCTCGCTGATGGCTCGCACGATATCACCAAGGGTTTGGAGTTCGCGAAAGTCCGCCGCGCTAATGATGACATTATACTCGTCATCAATCATGGCGATGGTGGAGAGGTAGGCGAGGGACGACCACTCCGGCAGTTCACGGAATTTTTCATCCGGGCTGAGGGTGCGATCTTCAATTTCGAGGACTTCCTGCATTTGGGCAAGGAATTGGTTCGTGTCGATCATATGTGTTTTTAGTTTGATGTAAGCCGTTCATTTTCAATGAGAGAATAAATTACAAATAATTGAGTCTTAAGGCTCACCGATTTTAAAGGAAGTCCAGCACCGAAACCGCAGGCGATGATTTTACGGTGTTGTTTGCCGATGAGCTGTTCGCACATTTGGGTCTCCATCGTGAAAGGTACTAAATATGATGATTTACTGCCAAGATCTCTCTGAGAGGACAGGCGCTTCTCCGTAGAAATTTGGTATTTTTACAGAATAGCACAGTTCGTATATCTCTTTACAATAGAGAAGTCAAGTATAAAGTCCCTTGTTTGCTGACTTTATTACGATAGAGAGAAGAAAAATCTCCCAAAATTCCGACACATTAATACGAATCATACATGCGATTATAATTTTTATTTATTGATAATAAGTTTATTATACATCTGCTCCTATTTATCTCTATTGTAAAGAGATAGTCTCCGCCTCAAGGGAAAGTTCGCATATGGCAACACAATTTATCCAGAATGTCGAAATAAGAGGAATGAGTGCATCAGTGCCAAAAAGGGAGCTTGAAGTACTTACCTCTCCTGCTTTTCCCAACACCGAGGCGGCACAAAAGTTCATTTCATCCGTTGGAGTGGAACGTGTCCGGAGATCAAAGCCCTTTACATGTTGTTCAGATATGTGTCAAGTTTCTGCCGAGAAGCTCATGGCAGAACTTGAATGGAAGCCGGAAGATATCGATTTGCTCATTTTTTGCTCTCAAAGCATGGATTATATCCTACCCGCTACGGCGTGTGTATTGCACGGTAAATTAGGGCTTTCTAAAAATTGCACTTGTTTTGATATACAGATGGGATGCAGTGGATGGGTGTACGCATTAAACGTGGCTGCGAATATGATGCAGGGCGGAAGTATAAAGAAAGCTCTTGTCCTTACCGGAGAGAATGAGGGAATTGTTGGAGATGAAGGCCGTACAGAATACGAAGAAAAAGTGATCCCCCTGTTCGGTGAGGCTGGCACGGCAACGGCTATACAGTTTAAGCAGGGAGCGTGTCCCATAGAGACAGATACCTATACGGATGGTAGTGGTTACGAAGTTATTATTCGCCGTGGTGGAGGGTGTAGACATCCGTTTCGTCTGAGTCATTTCTGTTACCGAAAGGATCAATATGGACTTACGCATCGTGCTTTGGACAATGAAATGGACGGCGCCGCTGTCTTCGTTTTTGGAATTTCCGAGGTGCCGCGAGCTATCAAGGGGATCTTGCAACGGACTGGATTGAGCGTGGATGACGTGGATTACTTTATCTTTCATCAGGCGAATCTTATGATGAATGAGCAGATCCGCAAGAAGAGCAAAATTCCGCCGGAGAAGTGCCCATACTCCTTGCGCGATTTCGGCAATAATTCCTCGGCTTCGATCCCGCTTACCATGGTGACCCAAATCCGCGAACAGCTCATCGGCAAACAGCACCGTAAAATCATCGCCTGCGGTTTCGGTGTTGGACTCTCTTGGGGCGTGATAAGTTTTGATACTCAATCGTTTGTAGCCCCCCCCCCATTGAAATTTAACGGCTTATACACAACATACACATAAACACTATGATCAACACGAACCAATTCCTTGCCCAAATGCAGGAAGTCCTCGAAATTGAAGATCGCACCCTCAGCCCGGATGAAAAGTTTCGCGAGTTGTCGGAGTGGTCGTCCCTCGCCTACCTCTCCACCATTGCCATGATTGATGACGAGTATAACGTCATCATTAGCGCGGCGGACTTTCGCGAGCTTCAAACCTTTGGTGATATTGCTCGTGCCATTGAGAAGAGAAAAGCTTAATCCTTATTCGTCTCTCATGAGCTACAATCCCATGGATCTGACCGGTAAGGTGATCCTCGTCACCGGAGCTTCGTCCGGTATCGGACGCGCCATCGCTATTGAATGTTCCAAACTTGGAGCCACCTGTATCCTCACCGCTCGCAACATGGAGCGGCTACATGAAACGTTAGCAGCTATGGAAGGAAATGGGCACATCGTCATTGCCACTGATCTCACAGATACCAATGCTGTCACCGAGCTCGTGGAGCAACTGCCTAAGTTAGACGGAGCGTCGCTTAATGCCGGGGTGGTTAGAACAATCCTATGCCGCTACGCGAAAATAGAAGATGTTCGCGAGTTATTTAATATTCATTACTTTTCCGTTGTTGGCTTAATGACGCTTCTGCTTAAAAAACGAAAATTAGCACAAGGTTCAAGCGTTGTGATGATGTCTTCTATCGATTCTCACCTTCACCACCTTGGAAATGGATTTTACGGTGCGGCAAAAGCTGCGCTATCCTACTACACGTTACAACTTTCAAAAGAGCTGAAAGAAAAGAGAATCCGCTTCAACTCCGTCCGTCCGGGAATGATTGAGACACCTATGACGACGGTGGATTCAGGAGAGGACTATCTCGAGAAAGACAAGAGACAATACCTTTATGGCCGTTACGGTAAGCCGGAGGAAGTGGCGCATCTTGTGGCCTACCTACTTTCTGATGCTGCTGTATGGATCACAGGTAGCGAGTTTACCATCGATGGAGGGGTAAGTGTGTAAATTCTATAGCGCCATGTCAGACCAACACATCGTCAATATGCAGCAACCGTGGGAATTGCAACATTTCTTATTCGAAAAGGAGCCGACACGCGGAGAGCTGCGTGCCTATCGGCCGCAGCTCCCTGCCTCTTTTCGTTGTGTAGTTTATCGTAATCATTCCTTTGAGTTGGTGGAGCATACCATCAGCGCGTATCTTGATTTTGCAGGGTTGGGTATTGATTTTACGTACAGTGATTATGATGACAGCTTGAGCTTCTTTGGGCTTCCTGAGGCTGACTTGATTCTGCTGTGGCTCGACTGCTCGCGCTATCGCGGAGGAAAGGCAGAAGCCGAGAAGTTTGTGCGGGAACGCGTGACGTATCTTCGCGGGATGCGGAAAGAGTCTATAATTTTAGTGACTTGCGGGGCATCTGTACAGGTACCCGGTGTGATCTGCTGGGATATGGAGGATACCAGTGAGCAACTGGGAACGTCATTCTATGATGAGAGACTTGAAAAATACAGCGGCACCAAGTTAAGTGCCGCAGCCTGTACGGTAGCGGCGCGCGAACTCGGTTGCCGATATATACCATCTGCTTTGTGTACACCACTCAAGGGAATTGTTTTAGACATGGATCATACGCTGTATAGTGGCGTGCTGGGGGAAGACGGTGTGCAAGGGGTTCAGCTTACACCTGCGCATCGTGCCTTACAAGAAAAGCTGGTGACGCTTGCGGAGCAAGGTTTTTTTCTAACAATTACTTCAAAAAATGATGCTCGGGACGTGACGAAACTTTGGGACACGAGAAGTGATTTTCCGCTCAAGAAGGAGATGTTCAGCAAAGTTTGCGTCGGGTGGGAATCTAAGGCAGAAAGCATCCGCCAAATCGCTTCGTTCCTCAACATCGGCATAGATAGTTTACTCTTTATTGATGATAATATAGGGGAGCTCATTAACGCAAAAGCGCAATTACCCGAACTGCATGTACTACATGCCCAACCTGACGCTGCAATTACATTGCGGGCTCTGACTCACTATCCGAGACTCTGGAAGAGCCGTAATCTTGCTGAGGATGCCTTGCGCGCGCAGGATGCGAAGGCTCGTGAAGAAAGAGAGACCATGCGCAGCAGTATGAGCGCGGAGGATTATCTGCGATCCCTAGATGTAAAACTGGATTTTTACGTGAATGAGAGAAATAACGTGGAGCGCATTTCTGAACTATCCCGAAAGACCAATCAGTTTATCTTTTCGTACGCGCGTTACTCTCCGGAACAAATACAAGCTTTAATGGATGGTTCGTCGACTGCGATAATCAGCGTGCATATGAGCGACAAACTCGCCGACAGCGGGTGCATTGGCGTGGTCGTTGGGTGTCGTCACAAGGATGGAGTGGAACTGCAAGAATGTTTTGTTTCGTGCCGTGCACTTGGTAGAGGATTGGATGAGGTCATTGTCCTGGGAGCCGTGCGTGAGCTTCTCTCTGCGTTAAATGGTGACCGCTTACGCATTACTTTTCACCGAGGAGAACGTAATGAGCCTGCCGCCCGCTTTGTGCAACAGAATCTTTCGCAATATCTCCACGAGTTTTCATGTTTCTCATATTCTAACCCGTACCCTTTCATTACAACTCACACCCACTATGCTTAACGAACAACAAATCCTCGATATCATATCACAAACAACGGGAATCTCCGAGCATGATCTCAAGAGCAGTCCCAAAGGCTCGCTCCCATGGGACTCTTTTACCCATGTTGAACTTATTATCACGCTGGAAGAGGCGCTGGGTACGCACTTTGCCGAAGCAACCCTCAAACAGATGGTTGACCTAGAATCCGTGCTTCACACCGTCTCGTCCCTTTCCGCAGTTCAATAATTCTCGCTTTTCATCATGCCTTTCAACTCCACCAGTTTACCCTCCTTTGGTTCACTGCTCACTTTCCATCATGTGGGTGTGGCATGCAGGGACATAGATCGAGAATATGACTCGTATAAATTGCTCGGATACGAAAAAATAGGGAAACCCTTTGAGGATGCTGAGCAAGGTATACGAGGTCTCTTTATCAGCAAGTCCGGTAATGGAGGAAGTATGTTGGAACTTTTGGAAAATCTGCACGATAGCAGTACTCTCAATTTTTGGCTTGAGCATAAGACAAAATTGTACCATCTCGCTTACACTACACCGGAAATAAAAGTTGTTCAAGAAAGACTCATTGACACTGGCGCTAAGCTTGACCCTCCCTTAAAAATCTCTAAATATTTTAGTATTAACGTATTACGGGTTGGGGCAGAAAGGCGTATCTGCTTCCTCGCACTTCGGAATATGCAACTAATCGAACTTATTGAATCAGACTATGGCAATTAATCACATTCTGCATGTCCGGGTGGTCGGTATATCCGCCGCTGTTCCCGGCAACGTTATTGATGTAAGTCAGAGCAATGCTTTTTCGAATGCTGAGGAAAAGGAAAAATTCATGCGAAACGTTGGGGTTACGAGCGTCCATCGCCACGACGGGAGCATGACTTGTGCGGATTTATGTCAAGCAGCTGCAGAAAAACTCCTTCAGAATTTGGGATGGGACCCGAAGGGGGTCGATTTATTGATATACGCTTCCGGGGCTCGGGATTATCCCTTGCCTGCCACGGCATGTGTTTTGCATGGGAAAATGGGACTGAAAGAGGAATGCAGTTGTTTTGACATCCCTCATGGGTGTTCAGGATGGGTGTATGGGACCTCAGTGGTCGGCGGATTAATGCAGGGCGGGGGATATAAAAAGGCTTTATTGTTGAGTGGAGATGCTGAACCTAGCGGCCCGGAATGTCCATCGCGTGCAGATTTGCCCATGTTTGGGGACGCTGGAACCGCAACGGCGTTCCTCTATGATGAAGCCTCTCCGGAGATAGTGACGGACACGCGTACCGACGGCACAGGATATGAGGCAATCATTTGGCGCAGTGGTGGACATAGGCATCCCGTGGATTCGGCTGCTCTGGAGTTAAAAACCGATCCCTTCGGTCGTACACATCGTGCTGTGGATATGGAAATGGACGGCGTTAGCACGTTTGTCTTCGCTATTTCTCGTGTGCCTCGGATTGTGCAAGATATGCTCATCCACACTTCTCAACGCATGGATGATGTGGATTACTTTGTTTTTCACCAAGCCAATTTAATGATTAATGAGCAAATTCGGAAAAAATGCCAAATCCCCATGGATAAATGTCCGTATTGCATACAAGAGTTCGGCAATACAAGCCCTGGTTCCATTCCGCTTACCATGGTTACCCGAATCCGCGAACAGCTTATGGAAGACGCCCCTTGCAAAATAATTGCCTGCGGTTTTGGTGTAGGCCTTTCCTGGGGTGCAGTGAGTTTTGAAACACGAAGTCTCGTTATTCCTCCCCTTATTATTATGTGAGACTCATTCTCCTCCTCAACATCACCTTCATGATGTCAGGATAGGGGCATATGTTCGATCCTTTGTTAAGGATGTATCGGAACGATTAAAGAAAACAATACCTGCGGCTTTTAATATTTGGCTCTGTCCTACCACAGTGTTGATTTTTGAGAAATCGGTGTAAATTGAAGTGGTTGGGTCGCTAAATATGAGGAATGATTCGAAGCGTAGCTAGACAGCAGGAAGCCTATGACAATTTTATTGAATGGTTATTGGAGTCAGAAGCGCAGGAGGCGTATGAAGAGTATGTAGAGAGGAAGCAACGCGAATACGGCATTCTGGCGGAGAAGAAGAAGGTAAAGAGGATAAAACTGGACAATAGAGTGAGGAGAATACTAACGCCTCAGGAAAGGGAAACTGTAAAAAGGTTACAAAAGAATGGGCGTAGAACACTATTAAAGGCTTACAAATTCGACAACAAAGAATCACAAAACGTAGAGATTTATTTGAAGAAGAGAGGTAAGGTGTGGTGTTATCCGCTCAAAAGATGTATAATGGTTGATAGTCTCTTGTTTACCCATCTAAAAAAGCATGGTGAGGGGGAGAGTAGCAACAGAAAATCTCT
>CANQSY010000023.1 GCA_947626635.1 uncultured Akkermansia sp. | reverse complement strand
AAAAAAGTTCCTTCACTTTTACTCTAAGTTGCTGTACAATCCCCCTGTCGCCTCCTCACGGAGGCGTGAGTTGAAACCTTTTGAGGGGGTGGCATCGCCGCCGCCCGCGCCGGTCGCCTCCTCACGGAGGCGTGAGTTGAAACCGACGGCGATGTACGGAAGGCTTTGGAAGAGTCGTCGCCTCCTCACGGAGGCGTGAGTTGAAACTGACAAGGCATCAAACTTGCAATCCTCTCTGCTGTCGCCTCCTCACGGAGGCGTGAGTTGAAACTCGGTACTCGCGTCATCAACCGCACGACCGTTAAGTCGCCTCCTCACGGAGGCGTGAGTTGAAACCACGCTCCGGCGGAAAAGCGCATGGAAGGGTACAGTCGCCTCCTCACGGAGGCGTGAGTTGAAACACCGCGAAAGCTCCATCCGTCTGAACGCCAATGAGGTCGCCTCCTCACGGAGGCGTGAGTTGAAACTCGCTCGGACTTGTGCGCCGAATTTGCACCAAGTGTCGCCTCCTCACGGAGGCGTGAGTTGAAACGTCTGCCATGTGGGAGAACGGGGCGAAATGGTGCGTCGCCTCCTCACGGAGGCGTGAGTTGAAACTCGATGTCTTCCGGGTCTGCCTTGGCATCCCAGTTGTCGCCTCCTCACGGAGGCGTGAGTTGAAACTGATGCTCGGTCTTGCTGAGGTGAGCGACGGCAGTCGCCTCCTCACGGAGGCGTGAGTTGAAACTCGATGTCTTCCGGGTCTGCCTTGGCATCCCAGTTGTCGCCTCCTCACGGAGGCGTGAGTTGAAACTGATGCTCGGTCTTGCTGAGGTGAGCGACGGCAGTCGCCTCCTCACGGAGGCGTGAGTTGAAACGTCCGCTGTGTAGAGTGCGTTCTCGATGTCTTCCGTCGCCTCCTCACGGAGGCGTGAGTTGAAACAATCTTTCCCTTCGAGCTTTCTCTAATATCTTCTTGTCGCCTCCTCACGGAGGCGTGAGTTGAAACCGGCAAATGAATTTCTCGTTCGAGCAAGCAACCTGTCGCCTCCTCACGGAGGCGTGAGTTGAAACTTCGTCCCGATGCTCGCTATGTAGTTGGCGCTCCGTCGCCTCCTCACGGAGGCGTGAGTTGAAACAGCACATAGCGCACTTCATGCTTGCGGATGTACCCGTCGCCTCCTCACGGAGGCGTGAGTTGAAACACCAACTGCGCAGCCTCGTACATCGGGGCGGCGTTGTCGCCTCCTCACGGAGGCGTGAGTTGAAACCTCAACATGCCGCGAGACCCTCCGCGGGAAGTTGTCGCCTCCTCACGGAGGCGTGAGTTGAAACCTCGCGAATGGCCCGCATTTTCGCCATGACGCGGTCGCCTCCTCACGGAGGCGTGAGTTGAAACGAGGACCGTGGGAGCAATCTCCTTCATCCGTTGCGTCGCCTCCTCACGGAGGCGTGAGTTGAAACTTGCACAACCTGGTTGAGGGCGATCAGCTTCTCGGTCGCCTCCTCACGGAGGCGTGAGTTGAAACTGGATGCGCGAACTGGGACTCTATGCAAAGCTCGAGTCGCCTCCTCACGGAGGCGTGAGTTGAAACACAAGCAAAAATCCCTTCTCTTGCAAAAGGTCACAAGTCGCCTCCTCACGGAGGCGTGAGTTGAAACTCCAGCACTAGCGCGCTCCGGCTGCACGCCTCCAGTCGCCTCCTCACGGAGGCGTGAGTTGAAACAACTCGTAGTCCTCCGTCCCGTCAAAACGCAGCGTCGCCTCCTCACGGAGGCGTGAGTTGAAACGTGAGCAACTGATCGTTGGATAGCACCAGCGACTTGTCGCCTCCTCACGGAGGCGTGAGTTGAAACTGAATGCTGCCCACGAACTCATCTGCGTGACGCTGTCGCCTCCTCACGGAGGCGTGAGTTGAAACCTCCTCAAAGGCGGGGATACCACAACAGGCGACATGTCGCCTCCTCACGGAGGCGTGAGTTGAAACTGTATAATAAGGTTTTAGTAACCTCTTGCCCGCCGTCGCCTCCTCACGGAGGCGTGAGTTGAAACACAAGCTAGACGTCTCAACTCGGAGAGCATTTTGTCGCCTCCTCACGGAGGCGTGAGTTGAAACACGAACTCTGCGCCAACATGGCGTCGCGCCGCGTGTCGCCTCCTCACGGAGGCGTGAGTTGAAACTCATCACGAAGATGGACGCCGCCGGCGAAGAACTGTCGCCTCCTCACGGAGGCGTGAGTTGAAACGCCAGGGTGGCGATTTCGTAGGCTTGCGATTTTTGTCGCCTCCTCACGGAGGCGTGAGTTGAAACCTTTTTCGCGCCTCCCGGGCAAACCGACTGGACTGTCGCCTCCTCACGGAGGCGTGAGTTGAAACCCATGCGTCACTGGGCAAACGTGCCCGGCGTGCATGTCGCCTCCTCACGGAGGCGTGAGTTGAAACTCCGGTGACAGCATCGATTTCCGCGATTGACTCAGTCGCCTCCTCACGGAGGCGTGAGTTGAAACTCCAAGTCAGGCGGCTCGTTGACGTAAACGCGCTGTCGCCTCCTCACGGAGGCGTGAGTTGAAACGTTTGTGCGGGTGGACGTACACCCGAGGTGAAAAGTCGCCTCCTCACGGAGGCGTGAGTTGAAACACGCGCAGAAAGTGATTGCGCAGGAAGGCGGGTTGTCGCCTCCTCACGGAGGCGTGAGTTGAAACTGATGCTCTGCCTTGCTGAGGTGAGCTACGGCAGTCGCCTCCTCACGGAGGCGTGAGTTGAAACGTGGTGTCGGCAGGTTTCTCGCCGTCGCCGATGGTCGCCTCCTCACGGAGGCGTGAGTTGAAACTCCATCACCGTGGAGGTGAACAAGCTGGCGACTGGTCGCCTCCTCACGGAGGCGTGAGTTGAAACTGATACGACGGAGTGAGAGATGTTGATGGTCCCTGTCGCCTCCTCACGGAGGCGTGAGTTGAAACCGCCTTACCAGCTCTATTATGAGGGCACGAAGGTGTCGCCTCCTCACGGAGGCGTGAGTTGAAACTACAATGCCAAGCGCGTGGCGGTCTCGACGCCCACGTCGCCTCCTCACGGAGGCGTGAGTTGAAACGGGGAGCTTGTGTGCAGGGCGGCGAAGTAACCTGTAGAAATAGCGTATATCGCAGATCACAAATTATCAATGTCTTATACTATATTATACTGCAAAAATCTCCCGGTTGTTCGCGTTTTCCTGAGCTCCGATGGCTCGGCGATGAATCCTGATTGACGGGAAGGGCGGTGAGGTGTAAACTTAGGGCATGAAACGGGACAGCATCAACAGTTTGCTGGCGCTTTTGGCTGGCGGAAGCGACGTCAGTACTACCATCTTTGTCCAGATTGCCCAAAAACTTGAACGAAGAACCAAGAATGGGAAGCCGTACTTGGAGGTGCAGTTGATGGATGTCGAGGGAAATTTATCGCTGAAGATTTGGGAGAATGCCCCATGGTACCCGGATTTCTGCGCGACGGACGTCGAGACCGGGGTGGCGGTGAAGGCGTTGTGGCACAACACGCCGTATGGAGTGGAGGCGACGAAACTGAGCATACGCCCTCTTTCACCGCAGGAGGAAGAAGAAATGCTCGTAGGTAGCGAAGAACTCCGCAAGAAGCAGGATGACGACTGGAAGGTTATACTTGACCTTGTAGCGCAGGTGCGCGACCCCCGCCTTGCCGAGTTGAGTAAGCTGTTTATTGAAACGTACGGAGCGCGGTTTCGTCGCGCCGCTGCCGCCCGAGGGTTTCATCACGCTCGACGTGGCGGACTCGTGGAACACACGGCCGGAGTCATGCGCACAACGCACGCCTTATGGAGCGCCTACCCCACGCTTAATCACGATCTCATGATCACCGGTGCCCTCTTTCATGACTGCGGAAAAATTTGGGAGAACGGCTTTCCGGAGCATGGGCTTACCATGCCCTATTCTGATTTCGGAGAGTTGTTGGGACACATCACGCTGGGCATTGAGGTGATTAATCGACTTTGGACGCAACTCTGTACGAAGCAAAAGGAAGAGGAGTGGAGGAGCCTCACTCCCCCCACGGAGCAGGTTCGTCTCCATTTGCTCCACCTCGTCGCTTCCCATCACGGTAGCCTTGAGTTCGGCTCTCCTGTCGTGCCCAAGACCCCGGAGGCTTTTGCCTTGAATCATGCGGACGACGTGGATGCGAAGATGGAAATGCTGCGCGGCGCCTACGAAACCTCGCCGAGCTTGTCAGACCACATTCGCCAACGAAAAATGCCCTTACCGGGTAATGTGGCAGATCCTTTGCCGAGCATGGGGAGGCTATCAGAATGCGGGAAGAAGTAAAATGACGGAAAGTGTGCTCAGCATCGTCGCTGTTTGCGCCACATTGGCGCTCTCTCAACTCAGCCCGGGACCTGATGTTTTTTTCGTGTTTCGGACGTCCCTGGCGCAGGGATTTCGGCGCGGTGTTGTCGTCGCTTTTGGCATTAACCTAGGCTTTCTCATCCAGAGTATTGTTGCCTGCACTCTGGGCGCATGGGCGTTGGAACAGAGCTGGAGTCACTGGCTTGTTTTCGGCGCTGCTCTCTGGCTGCTTTACCTGGCGTGGAAGATATTTCCTAAACGCCCGGCTGCCGATCCGCAGTTTGAGACACGGGAACTCGCGCGCGAAAGCTACCTCTCGCTCATGGTGCAGGGCTTCCTCTGCAACATTCTCAATCCTAAATGTATGCTTTTTATTCTAGCTCTCTCGACGGACGCCCTCCGAAGACACGCCTCTCTCGAGTGGTATATGCCCGTTCTGGTGGGTAGTTTGTTTGTTGCCAGCATGACGGGGTGGATACTTTGGAGTGCACTGCTGCAGTGGGAACCCCTGCGCAAGGCCTATCAACGACACACGCGCAGTGTGGATATGACCTTTTCCATCATCCTCGCTGTCTTTGCCCTTTATGTCTTACTGTAATGCCCGGCGAAACCTCCCTAGGCCTGATGCGCCGCTCATAGCTCTTGCCCCCATGCAGGATGTGACGGATATCGCCTTTATGCGCACCCTTTCACGCATTGGCTGCTTGCCGGATTTCTTCATGACGCCGTATCTCCGCAGCACTCGCACGACTTGCGCTCTCGCCGAGACCCCGCTGCGTTGCATCATGGAAAATGAAACAGGCGTTCCTATTTGGGCGCAGCTGGCGGGGAGCGAAGCGGAACACCTTCAGCGCGACGCGCGACGGTTGCTTTGCCTCCCCATTGCCGGCGTTAATCTTAACACGGGATGTCCCGCTTCACTGGTGAACCGCCATGGAGCCGGTGCGGCTTTGCTCAGGGATCTGACGAAACTGCGCCACATTTGCCGGGCATTGAGGGATTCTTTGCCTATGGGGAAATGGAGCGTCAAGTGTCGACTCGGCTGGGAGGACTCGAGCGAGTTCTCTGACGTTGTGGACGCCATTATGCCGAGCTCTCCGGATATGCTCATCGTGCATGCCCGCACTCGCGGACAAAGGTATCGCGGAGTCCCGGACGTCCAACAGTTGCGCCGTGAGGTAGGAAGAGTGAGTTGTCCGATTCTGGGCAATGGCGACATAAAGAACGTCCAACAGGCATGGCTATGGTTGCGCGACGTCACTCCGGACGGGATCATGATCGGTCGTGGAGCAGTGCGCAATCCCTACCTCTTGCGACAGTTGAAAGGCGAAGCTCCTACCACGGCTCAGGAACTCCGTCGCTATTACCTGATCCTGCTCGAAGAGACAGGAAAAACGCTCAAGCGCGCAACATCCGTAGCGCATTGCAATCGTATGAAAAAATTCCTAGCATTCTGCTACGCCGATTTCCCGCCGAATGCGGAATATGAGTTGCGACGTTGCACAAATATTATCGAAATGGAGCAACTCCTGCTGCAGGGGGGAACAACGCGCCTCAGCGCGTTTTCAGATTCATCAGCATTTGAGCATTGCTCGGGCAGCGTTTCATGAAGAAAAGCAGACGCTCCATTGCTTCCGGCGGCTTGTGTCCGGCCAGTGCGCGCCGAATGAGGTGCATCTTCTCCAGCATCCATTCCGGGAGAATCAGTTCTTCCCGACGTGTTCCGCTTTTGAGGATGTCAACTGCCGGGTAGATATACATTTCTGCGATGCGGCGGTTGAGGACGAGCTCCATGTTCCCCGTCCCTTTGAATTCTTGGAAAATGAGTTCATCCATGCGGCTGTTGGTCTCAATGAGAGCCGTGGCAAGGATGGTGAGAGAACCTGCTTGACGCGTGTTACGGGCAGCGGCGAAGAGCCGACGTGGCATTTCCAACGCTCGCGCGTCGATACCCCCGCTCATGGTGCGCCCACTGCCTTTGTCAACGTTGTTGTAGGCGCGAGCCAAGCGGGTGATGGAGTCCATGACGATGAGTACGTGCCGACCGGCTTCCACAAGGCGTTTCGCGCGGGTGACGCACATTTCTGCCATACGGCAATGCTCACGGATACCACTGTCGTTGCTTGAGGCATAAATTTCCACTCCCGGCAGAGCACGCCGGAATTCCGTGACTTCTTCGGGGCGCTCATCCACAAGTAATACCATCAGGTGAATGTCCTCCTTGTACTTCTCCATAACGGCCTCAGAGATATGCATGAGCAACGTCGTTTTCCCCGTGCGCGGCGGCGCCACAATGAGCCCTCTCTGCCCGCGAGCCACCGGCGCTACCAAATCGAGCGTACGCGTCGTGTAGCGCTCTGGCGAGGTTTCAAAGGAGATGCGTTCCGTCGGGTTGACGGCTTTGAGATCATCGAAATGGGGGTTGGTGGCGGCCTTTTCCGGGGACTGCCCGTTCACTTCGAGCACAGAAATAAGTTGGTGCCCTCGCTCATACTTTTGCGCCATACCACGTATCTGGACAAAAGGACGCAGTTTGTACTCCCTGATGATGTCAGCCGGTACATACACGGCCTCCAGCGAGGGAGACCAGTTGTTCTCCGGCACGCGAATGAATCCAAAGCCTTTCGTTGTGATCTCCAGCAGGCCTACCAGTTCTTCAGGATCTCCGACGGGAACATACGCTCGCGTCGATTGGTTTCCGTCCCCTTCAACGTTGCACTTCGGCAGGTTTCTCTGGCGGCGGATGTTGCGCTGGCCCTGGTCGCGGCGACGGTTGTTGTAACTACGGTCTTGGACATTGTTGCGATCGTAGTGAGTGCCTCGGGAGCGCAGGGGACGCGGTTGGTTGGGACGAGCCACGGGATCGTCGCCATAGCTGCGGCGTTGCATACGAGGAGGGCGGACGGGGGCGTCGGTATCGGGAGAAGCGTTGCCGGCGGCGTAGTTGTCGCGCTGCGGGGTAGGAGCGGCGGGGTGGAAGGAGCCGAGAGTAAACACCTTCTCAGGGTCCTCCTCGGGAGTCTGTTCAGGCGAGTTGTTCAAGGATATCCTCCGCTATCTCAAAGTTAGTAAAGACGTTCATCGTGTCGTCGTAGTCATCCAGCAGGTCGTAGAGCTTCATGACCTTTTGCGCCGTCTCCAAATCAGTGATTTCTGTGAGGTTTTGTGCGACAGAGATGAGCTTGATGCCCGTCACATTTTTCCCGGCCTTGCTCAGCGCTTCGGCTACGTTCTGGAGCTCGGTCGGCGCGCAGGTGAAGACCCACTCCCCTTCATTCTCTCCTGCCTCAAATTCATCTGCCCCACTATCCATAGCCAACTCCATAGCAGAATCCTCATCTAAACTCGCATCCACGATGCGCACCTCGCCCTTGCGGTCGAATTGATAGGCCACGGAGCCGGGGGTGCCCATGTTGCCGCCGTTGCGAGAAAAGATGGTGCGTAACTCCGAGGAGCAGCGGTTCGTGTTGTCGGTCGCCACTTCCACGATGATCGCTGTGCCTGCCGGTCCGTACCCCTCATAGGTGATTTCCTGGATCGTTGCTCCCTGTAATTCTCCGGTGCCTTTCTTCACGGCGCGATCAATGTTATCTTTCGGCATGGAAACGGCCTTGGCTCCCTCAATGGCGGCTCGTAGACGTGGGTTGGTATCCACATCGCCGCCACCGCTCTTAGCGGCCAAGGTTATCTCATGCGAGTAGCGCGCAAATATCTTGCCTTTCTTCGCGTCGGCTGCCGCCTTCGTGAACTTAATTTTCGACCATTTATTGTGACCGGACATAGATGTGTGGTGTGGCTTTTTGTAGAGTAGGGCAGTCGAGGAGGGATAAGCGAGGGACTGGGGATGCCGGCTGGTAGGCAAGGAGCGGAATCCTTGGACGGCGTAATGCCGTAGGAACCTCATGGATGATCCTGCATACCGTGACTTCGAGAGACCTCTCAGGCCCGACCTTTATCTGCGGATGGTTCAGAGAACAATCAAGATCGAGCTGACAGGATTCGAACCTGCGACCTCTTCGTCCCGAACGAAGCGCGCTACCAGACTGCGCTACAGCTCGTTGCTCCGAACCGAGCTGCATTTTACACTTTTTCCTGCCCTTTACAAGCCTAAAATCAAGCAAATTGCAAGTTTCCTTCCATTTCAGTCGGTGGCTCGGGGGAACATCCCTCGCGAGCGTCAGGATTCCTTCGTAGGTGGCTTCCTGAGACGCTTCCGTGGTTTAGGAGATGGAGAGGACGACGTTTTTTCTCTCTTTGCCGCTGCCTTGCTGGTTGCTGCTCTCCTTGTCTTCTTGGGCGGTTGTTCTTCCGAGCAACCGTTGCTGAAGGAGATGGCGGAGCTCGCATCATCTGCCCTGGTCACTTCTGAGCAGCGACCGGCCGTGAGCTCACCCCGCAGCATGGCCTCCGCGATCGGATCCTCCAGAAGAGTCTCGATTGCTCGACGAATCGGACGGGCCCCGTACTGCGTGTCGCTCCCCTTCTCGGCGATCATGTGGATGACCTCGGGGGCGAGTTTGAGGTGGATCTGTTTATCGGCAAGACGACGGATCAATTTTTCGGTCTCGAGCTGCACGATGCGCTCCATGTCAGCTGCTTGCAGGCGACGGAAGACGATGAGGTCATCAAAGCGGTTGATGAATTCCGGACGGAATTGCTTACGGGCCGCCTCAGAAATGCGCTCCTTCATCGACGTGTAGTCGCTCTCATCTTCGTCGGAGAAGCTGAAGCCCATTTGTCCGCGTGAATTAGCGAGCGAGGCTCCCACGTTTGATGTAAGGATGATGATGGTATTGCTGAAATTGACCTTATGCCCCAAGGAATCCGTGAGACTTCCATCCTCCAGAATCTGCAGCAACAGGTTCATCACATCCGGATGGGCTTTCTCAATCTCGTCAAATAACACGACAGCGTACGGACGCCGACGGATCTTCTCCGTAAGCTGACCTCCCTCGTCGTGCCCAACGTACCCGGGAGGAGAGCCGATGAGTCGACTCGTGCTGAACTTTTCCATGTACTCACTCATGTCCACCTGAATGAGCGCATCTTGTGTGCCGAACATGAGCTCGGCAAGGTTGCGGGCAAGATAGGTCTTGCCAACGCCGGTGGGTCCCATAAAAAGGAAGGAGCCGATGGGTCGGTGAGGATCCTTGATATCGGCGCGGCTGCGACGCAGTGCTCGCGCTATGGCGGAGCACGCCTGGTCCTGACCGATGACGCGGCGGCGCAGTTCCTCCTCCATGTGCAGAAGCTTTTCCGCCTCCTTTTGTTCCATGCGCGCCAGAGGTATAGCGGTCCATTTCGATACCACGTTCATTACATCCTCCTCAGTGACGTCTACGTAGTCCTGATCCATGTTTTTCTTCCACGCGGCGAGTTTTTCATTGAGGGAGGTATTGAGCGTAGTGATGCGGTCCCTGAGCGCAGCGGCGGACTCAAAGTTCTGAGCTTTCACAGCGCTCTGCTTCTCATTGCGCATTTCTGCCAGCTTGTGCTCAATCTCCTTAATGTCCTTGGGACGCATCATTCTCGCTACGCGCTTGTACGCCCCGGCTTCGTCGATGACATCGATCGCCTTGTCCGGCAAAAAGCGTCCGGTAAGATACCTCTTGGAGAGCTGGACCGCAGATTCAAGGGCGCGCGGTGTATAGTGCACGTGGTGGTGCTTCTCATAGCGGTTCTGAAGGCCCTTGAGGATGAGGAGCGTTTCATCCGTGGAGGGTTCACCGACGGGAACCTGTTGGAAACGCCGCTCGAAGGCGGAATCCTTTTCGATATACTTGCGGAATTCCTCCAACGTGGTGGCTCCGATCGCTTGCATCTCACCACGGGACAAAGCAGGCTTGATGATGTTGGAGGCGTCCATGGCGCCCTCAGCAGAGCCCGCGCCCACGAGGTTGTGCATCTCGTCCACGAAGAGGATGACATCTTTATCACGCAGAATCTCGTCCATTACAGCCTTGAGACGCTCCTCGAACTGACCGCGGTATTTTGTGCCGGCAACCATCATGGGCAGATCCAACGAGATGATGCGCTTTCCGATGAGGAATTCGGGAACATTCCCCTGCGCAATCATCGTAGCAAGCCCCTCGACAATAGCGGTCTTGCCGACCCCTGCCTCGCCCAGCAACACCGGGTTGTTTTTGGTGCGGCGGCAGAGTATTTGAATTACGCGTTCAATTTCTTGGGCGCGACCGATGACGGGGTCAAGCTCTCCTTTTGCAGCGCGCTCAGTAAGGTCGTGACCAAAGGTCTGCAGGGCGGAGACTCTACCACGGACATTGCTGTTGCCACTTCCCAGCGTATGCGGGACAGCGTTGAAAAGAGCACCGGTGTCATCCTCATCGTCGTCGTCATCATCCTCGTTGAGGGGGGCGTTGGATCGGGCATTGCCGGTCGAGTCGTGATTCTCCTGCTGCTCGAGAGTGAGTCGTTGCAGGGTCATCTCGTAGGTGGCGCCGCCCTTGATGAGGGCATGGTGCGCTACGCCGTCTTCATCTTTGAGAATGGCTAGCAGAATGTGCTCTGTGCCTACGTAGGAGCATTTCAGGTTTTGAGCTTCATCGTTGGCGACTTCAAGAATGCGTTTGACGCGCTGCGTGTAGGGCAGGGAACCTTCATTTTCTCTTCCGGCAATTCCCGGCATGAGAGACTTCTCGACGAAGTCGATTGTAGCAGGGATGTTAACGCCCTGTTCCATGAGAAGGTGGATAGCGACGCCCTGGTCCAGTTTGAGGAGACCGAGTAGAATGTGCTCCGCGCCTATGAAGTTGTGATGGAAACGCAGGGCTTCCCGCCGTGCAATGTTGATCACTTGCTGGGCTCGTGGTGTGTATTTATTCATAACGTCATGTTCGTAAAGTTGGTTTTCAGCCCCATTTTTTCCGATAGCATGGAGTGCAGGTAGACACCTCGAGCGATCCGTCTCTTGCGGACGTTTGTCAACCCATGCTGAATTTCCAGCGCCGTGGGGGCCAGGTCCATGTACGCCGTCGTGAAACAGTTGCGGGCCTCAGTCCGGGGAAGAGTCGTCGTGAGCAGGCCGAGCTCCAGCCCGAGCTGAAGCTCCGAAATGATTCGAAGTGCATTATTGAAACTCGTCGCCCCACCCTTTTCAACCTTGTTGAGGTCGTTAACCAAGATCTTCCGGATGAAGCGGTTGCACTCTCGTTTGGAGATGAGGCTTTGCCGGACTTCGATTTCCTGGCGTGACATGGCTTTAAGCATGTGGTAAACCTGCCGCTTCGCTTCGATGCCGGCGGTGCCGGCTGATAGGGCAGGGGCGTGCAGCCAGTAGAGACCGGCGTATTCACCGTTGCCACGCGGGAAGACAGGCTGAAGTGACGCGTTTTCTCTTGCGAGTTGCTTCTCGACCAGTCGCATGAGTCGCAAGAGAGTACACCCCGGCAAACGCACCAGAAAAGAGAACCATATGCCGGTACCCGCCTTGCCCGGATATGATGCGAGGAAGCCGTAACGAGGCAGGCGAGCGACAGGCAACAGCTTGCAGAGCTCCTCGCGTCGTTCTTCTATTTCCTTCTCCGCTTTCCCCATACTTTTCTCAGTACCGGGGAAGAACTTGAGCAGGAGAAGGGTTTCCTCATCATTGATGTATGCCTCTGTATCCTGCTTGTCGTTGACCAGGACGTGGCATCCCTCGTTGCGTGCGGCCATGGCATAGGTTATCTGCATGCGCTCGAGGAGGAAACGCCGGTGCAGGGAGTTAAGTTTGCACATTTCCGCCTCGAAATTCCACTTTATTCCGTTGAGCTGATGCAGCGCCGGAAGGACAACCTGAGCACTGCGACTGCATGTTTCAGCCGTTCCCCATCCAGGAAAGGGGAAGCCAAGGATGTTCAACTCCAGGATGCCGAGGGAACCGAGCACGACGCCGTCCTGACCCAAATACCTTGAGAACGCCGGAGGTTTTGAAAGCAAACGCTGGAAACTCTTTTCGGTCACGTTTCGGGTATCTTTTTGATGAGGTCACGCAAGCGCGCCGCCTCTTCGTAATTTTCTTCGATGACGGCTTTCTGCAACAATAGCTCCAACCTCCCACGCTCCAACGTCGGAGGGTCGATGCTGTCCGGCTTTATTTCCGCATCATGCTCATCATCAGCGTCCTGCCCTTCTCCGGTGGGATCAATTTCTGCGCCAAACACCTTATAGCAGTCGGGACATCCCAGCAATCCTGTGTCGCGGAATTGTCCCAAGGTGTAGTGGCAGGTCGGACACTTTGTCAACATATCCGGAATTTTCTCGTCCATCTCCGGTTCCATGATGCCTTCGGGCATGACGGCATCCAGCATCTGCCGTATAAACTTCTCGACGTCGCCACTGAGCTCTGAAGGGATGGCATTTTCCGCAAGTGAAAGTTTGTGAGGATCAAAGAAACCCTTTTCCTTGGCGCATTGTTTGCAGAGCGCAAGCTCCTTCAACTTCCCTCCCTTGATTTGGGTAAGGAAGATGGAGGCAGGTTTCCCACATATGTCGCAAGGTTTCACAACCGTGTATCATAGCCCCTTCCCGGAACTATGCCAAGTTCCTCGCGCGTCATAAATCTCACCCGTTTCTTACGGAGTCCCTTCTTACACTACACGAACCGACGTATCTCGCTGTATGGTTGCTCATGGTGAACTGTTCCCTTGCCTATTGCTAGCTCCTCATTGGTCCTTGATCTTTTCCTAACTAAAATCGGGGACAAATCTCTCTGTTTGAAAGCTGTATCTTGTTTCTGCCGAAGGTTGGAAGTCAGGTTAGCCGAAAGCGACCGCTTTTGTCCCGCTGGGGCGGCGCTGAGTCAAAGAAATAACCAACGGGTTGTGCTACATGATGCGTCGATAACGGCGTGTTGGAATCGTTTTTTGGAGGGGACAGATGGGGGCCGGATGTGTATTTCCTGGATCATGCAGCATTTTAGACTGGAATTGGGAGGATATCTGTGGCATACTTTTGCGCGAAGGAAGAGAACCATGAGCGACGAGAGTACCCCATCATCGAGACGCATCCTGCTCAAGTTGAGCGGCGAGGCGCTGCGCGCGCCCGGGAGCCGGGACAATATATCGCCGGAGATCGTGGCGCGTATCGCGCGGGAGATAGCGGAGGCACAGAGGTTGGGAAGCCTGCAGATCGCGATTGTTGTGGGAGGCGGTAATATCTGGCGCGGCGCCAAGGCGAGTGTGCGCGGCATGGACCGTCCCACCGCAGATTACGTGGGCATGCTCGCCACGGTGATGAATGCCCTCTCTATTTGCTCTGCGATTCAGGAAGCGGGTGTGCCCTGTCATGTGATGAGCGCGATTGAGATGAAGAATGTGGCGGAGCCGTATGTGCGCAACACTGCGCGCAGTATGCTGCGGGATGGTCATGTCGTGGTATTCGCTGCCGGTACCGGCAATCCTTTCTTCAGCACGGATACCGCCGCCGCTTTGCGGGCCTGTGAGGTTAATGCCGACATCATGATGAAGGCTACTTCCGTGGATGGCGTTTACACGGCCGATCCAAAGGTGGATCCGACGGCAACTCGATTCGAGACGATCACGTACGAGGAGTGCATTGCCCGCGATCTCAAGGTAATGGATCAGACGGCGTTCACTCTGTGTAAGGACAACAAAAAACGCATCATGGTGTTTGATATCCACAAACCGGGCAACATCACGCGGGCCTTGCTCGGCGAGACGATCGGCACGATGATCCATGTGCAGGAATAACCTTTTTCAAATTATCAAACGAATACAATCATGGACGAAGAAACACTCCTCCTCGAAGTAGAAACTGCAATGGACGAAGCCTTGCAGCACATGATCACTGACTTTGGCGGTGTCCGTACCGGAAAGGCTTCCCCTTCGCTCGTCGATAATATGGACGTCTTTGTTGCGTCCTACGGCACGAGCATGAAACTCAAGAGTCTCGCGGTCGTTTCCACCCCGGATGCTCGCAGTATTCTCATCCAGCCCTTCGACCCCGGTACACTCAACGATATCAAGAAAGCCATAGCTGAAAGTCGGCTCAATATATCGCCCATCATTGATGCTCGTTCCGTGCGTCTTCCCATTCCTGAGCTTTCAGGGGAGCGGCGCAAGGAACTTGTCAAATACGTCAAGAGTCTCGCGGAGGACACGCGCGTGCGCGTTCGCGCGGCACGCAAGACGGGTATGGACGGGGTCAAGAAGCTCAAGGCCGACAACATCCTCACCGAAGATGGCGTCCGGCTGGCAGAAGACAAGGTGCAGAAGCTAACTGACCGGTACGTCAAAAAGATCGACGAACAGGTTGAGGCTAAGGAAAAGGAAATTATGACAGTTTAACCGTAACGACATTCACCATGAGTACCACCACCACCAACGTATTAGCCTCCGGCATACAGATCATCGGCTCCATCCGGTTTCAAAACGATATGCACATCGATGGGAAAATTGATGGCAAGATCGAGTCTGAGTCCGGAAAGGTGATTATCGGTGAGCTTGCCGATATCAAGGGAAATATCAAGGCCGGCGACGTCCAGGTCTTCGGACATGTGGACGGTAATGTGCACAGCGATCGCTGCCACCTTTCCGACCACGCAGTCGTCAATGGCGACATCACCACCGCCGTCCTCTCCATGGACGAAGGGGCACGCCTTTCCGGTCGCGCAGAGATCGGTTGATGTCCGATCCCCCCGCCCCATGTGCATCCGGTCGTAGATCGCGTCTGCGGCGCGCGGGGTGGTTTCAGCTGTCTTTTTCAGAATCCGGCTGTGGGAAGGTCGGTTTTTCCTCTGTTTCGAACCGTGGGTCATCCTCGCACGTGAGCCGAGGCGGAGACAAAATCGGTGTCAGGAAGAATGAATTTGCGCAGTTGCACTGTGGCTTCGACGGCGCCGAATTCGGATACGCAGCAGACGGCGAGCTTGTGGGCGAGCGTCTCGAGCAGGTGGGTGGACTCGCTTTGCGCCAGCTCAACAAGACGTCGCGAGAGCACGTCGTAGTCAATGGTCCGTGTGAGGTCGTCCTCCATGTCCCCGAAATCGAGGGGCGGGACGATGGAGATGTCTGCCTGCACGGGCTGCGAGAGGGCGCGTTCGGCATCTGTAGCACCCAGGTGGCAAGTGAAAGAGAGACCGTGGATTTGTACGACGTCGTGGAGGGAAGGGGTGCAGCCGCGTTGCATGAGCGATTGTAGGGCGCCTAGGTGCGGCACAACGAGGTCAGGTTGTGCTTCGCAGAGCTGGGAGGCGTTGTTGTAGCCGGTCAGTACGCCGATGGCACAGACACCGGCGCAGTGGGCTGCGGCCATGTCATGCTGCATATCGCCGATGAAGGCTGTATGCATCGGGTCGAGCTTATGCCGGGCAATGAGGGTATGGATATGCGCCTCCTTATTGAGGATGCCGGTGTGGATGCCCTCAAAATAATGAAAGACCCCGAGATCTCGAGCTTGGCGGTCGAACGCATTGGAGTCCATGCTTGAGAGGATGAAACAGCGGATGCCGCATGCCTTGCAGTAGTTCAGAAATTCACGCGCATGTGGGAGGATGGTGACCGGTTCCGCTTCCGCCGAGTTGAGAATGTGCCGGTAGTGATCTTCCAACTCTTCAATGGGTACCCCAGGGGTCTTCCATGAATAATAGACGGGGTAGGGGAGTTGGAATTCCGCGCGGAATTGTTCGCGATCCAAAGCCGGCAGTCCATACTGCGCAATGACGTAGTTGGTAGCTTGAAGCGTAAGCGTCAAATCATCGCACAACGTGCCGGACCAATCGAAAATAAGTGATGAGAACATGGGAAAACTCGAATTATTTTTTTATTTTACCCGGAGGCACCGGCGCTGTTTTGATGTTGTACTTGATACCGTATTTACGGATGGCCTCCTTGAGGGAAGGGTTGATGAACGGGTTGTCCTTGCCGAACTTGGCCCAGGGTCCGCCGGGAACGAGAGAAAAATCAACAAAGCGCCAATGAACGACGGCGCTACCGCCGGGGATGCCGAGATAATCACGTACTGCAGGTGATATATCGATCCCTGCGCAATGATTCTGCGTGTTACGCGGACGTTTCCCTTTGAAGACGTATTCCCAATCATCCGTGAGGAAGGGACCGCAATCCTCCCACTGAGCGAAACAGTAGCGTCCTTTGTAGTAGATCTGCACCCACGTTCCCCGGCATGTGGATTCGTACTTGCCTTCCTTATCGCGCCGGTACCATGGAATCACTTTTGCGGCTTCCGGTTTGGGACCTCCACGGTCGATATCGTTGTAGGGCAGGGCAACGTAAAAGGGGTTGAGTTGCGGCTTGAAGCCAAGGGGAGCGAAGGTGACGGGATCTCGCTTTTTGGGATCCGGATCGTCGTAGCCTCCGTAGTTGTCATCCCAGGCGCTATCCCAGCTGCTGGCCGTGTTGGGGGTAGGATTGCGGCGAGTAGCGCGTTCACCGATAAAGAAGTAGGTGGCGGTGATGTCGAAGTGCCAAGGGAAGGCTCCGGGACGCCGGGGAGTGGGGAATTTTTTGGGATCAGGGAAATTGTTGCGTTTACTCTGGTCAATGGTGGGTTTAAGGGGACCGGCGTGGATGGACAACTCGCGTAACTTTTCCGCACTCATCACTCGGGGGGAGGACGTGCGAGCCGGTTGGTAAACTTGCCGTGAGTTCTCCCCTCGCTTTTCCTTGCTAGGTGCGCTGCTCCCGGAGATTGAAGCGCCAGGGCAGAGCGAGGGCAAAGCCAGGACGAAAAGAGAGAGGAGCAGCCGGAAGCGCATAGCGGGAGGAGGATTAACCGTTGTGAAGGATAGTTGGTTGGGCGTGCAACTGTTTTTCCGGGGCGTCCATGTTGTAGTGCAGCCCGCGAGACTCCTGTCGGCGGATGGCGCAGTCGATGATGAGCGAGGCGGTGAGGGCGAGGTTACGCAAGTCCAGTATTTCCGGTGTGACGCGGTATCCCCAGTAGTACTCGTGGATTTCACGGTTGATGTTGCGCAGGCGTGTAGCGGCTCTCTGCAAACGGTGATTGGTGCGCACGATGCTGACGTAGTCTGTCATCGTACGGCGCACTTCATCCCAACAGTGGTAGAGAATGGCGAGATCATCCTGCGGGGCTCGGTCGCCGTGCTTCCACTCGGGGATGGGGTACGACTCTGTTGCGTGCGCGAGCGGGAGACTCGTGAGCATGGTAGCTAAAGCTCGCTTCGTGATAACCACGCACTCGAGCAGGGAGTTGCTCGCCAGACGATTGGCGCCGTGAAGACCTGTGCAGCCGCTCTCTCCGGCTACGAAGAGCCCTCGCAGCGAGGTTTGCCCATTGGTGTCGGTTTTGACGCCGCCGCATTGGTAGTGGGCAGAGGGGACGACGGGGATCATCTCCTTCTCGGCATCGACGCCGTAGCTTTTGCACGTCTCGTAAATGTACGGAAAGCGTTCCGCCATGAAGCCGGCAGGCTTATGCGTCATGTCCAGGTACATGCATGGGTGACCGGTGCGTAGGATCTCGCTATTGATGGCGCGAGCGACGATATCGCGCGGGGCGAGGCTCTTGCGGGGGTCGTACTTATGCATGAATTCTTCACCGTTCGGTCCTTTGAGAATACCGCCTTCGCCACGCACGGCTTCGGAGATAAGGAAGGTGAGCCCTTCGCGGTCGGAACTCTTCGGGTTATAGAAAGTGGTGGGATGGAATTGAACAAATTCCATGTTGGAGATAGGTGCGCCGGCGCGCCAGGCCATAGCGATGCCGTCGCCGGTGGCCGTAGGAGGATTGGTGGTGTACATGTACACGCGCCCAGTTCCGCCCGTTGCCAACAGGACGCGGTCGCTGCGGAAGATATCCACTTCTCCCGTCTCCGGATTGAGTACATAGGCGCCCAGCACGCGATCTTCTGTCACACAGCCCAACTTGGCGGTGGTAATGAGATCGATGGCGATGCGGTGATCCAGCAGGGTGATATTGGGATGACGCCTGGCGCACTCAAGGAGCTTGGTCGAAATTTCAAGCCCTGTCGTGTCCTTCGCATGGAGGATGCGTCGTTTGCCGTGGCCGCCTTCGCGCCCGAGTTCAAACTTGCCGTCCCGCATGTGGTCAAAATCAACGCCCCATGAGAGCAGCTCCTTGATGGCAGCCGGCGCCTCAGTGACGATTGTACGAACGGCTTCCTCATCGCAGAGACCGGCGCCGGCATCGAGGGTGTCGGCTATGTGCTCCTCAAAGCTGTCGTTTTGATCAGTGACGGCAGCAATACCTCCTTGCGCTTTTGCTGAACTGGAAATGAGAGGATCACTTTTACAAAGGACGATCACACTACCGTGCGCAGCAGCCCTCAGGGCAAAACTTAGTCCTGCCACACCACACCCAATTACGAGAAAATCTGCCGTCTGCATCGCTGTTCCGTTTACGCGCGTATTCTAGCATATTTTTTTTATGATGGCAAGACGCAGCCCTACTTGCGATTGCTAATTGGTGAAATTCGCGCACTGTCGCGGCGGGCGCATAGGCAGGATCATAAAAAAGACCCGAGCAGAACAGAAATCCACTCGGGTCCTGGATGGGGCTCCCCATGTTATCACAGCTTTCGGATAGCCGGCGCTGGCATAGTTGAAATCTTCGGTGAAGAGGAGGGCGCCGGCATGGTCGATATCCTAGGTGCGGATGGCGCGGAGGCTGCCGGAGGTCCGACGCGAACGGTCGGCGGGGCAGTTACCCCGGCGGGCTTGGGAATGCTGAAGCCGGTGCCGATGGGGTGTGCTATACGCGGCGCGCTGGGAGTCGACGAGGAAACGGCCGGCACGACCGGTTTGGGAAAACTCACTCCGCCCACCCCGAGATTCGGTTTGCTGGGCGAAACGGATGCCGACGGCTTCGGGATGTGGAAAGAATCGGGATTCATCCTCGCGGGACCGACCCCAGGCGCGGGCATCGTGGAAATCGCGGGTGCCGGACCGCTGGGGGCAGGAGTAAGAGGCTTCGGGATACTCGTTCCTCCCAGACCGGGATTCGGGACACTCGGGGGCGGCGGCGGGGTGATGCCATGCGGCGGACGAACTCCCGGGGCATGTCCGGCCGGGAAACGAGGCGGGGCTGGGACGCGATGGATGCCGCGAGGATAGTGGTAGTAACCTCGGTACCATGAAGCTGGACCCCAGTAGGGCACAAAGCAGAGAGCCGTGAGAGCTGCGATGGAGAAGATGGCGGCACCCGCTGCGGTATAGCCATAGACAGGTCGGCCGTATGAATACCCGAATATCGGGAAACCTGCAGCATCATAGCTGGCATTCGTCCACGCTACTCCTGCGCTGACGGGACCGGGGACGGTATAGGTCGTGTACCCATACGATGGGGTCACACAGGAAGTGCAGACCACGGAAGCGCCGGCTATCACTGCTAACGGTATGTATGCTTTCTTCATGATGTCTATATGGGTTAGAGTTCTCGAGAGTCGATGCTCTCACCTACCCCTTGGTACGTTGCATGGATTCTTTTTTCTACACGTGAAAAGTTGAAATTCGTTGATCGATCTGTTCCGCGAGGTGGAGTCATGGGGTGGAAAGCCCCGCAGCGCTCATGTTTTCTCTCTCTTCTGAATGGAGAAAAATAGTTTCCGGTGTCGCGTTTCCGTGAACAGTAAAAAATGCTTCTTCTCATGGGTGCTTTAGATATTAGGGTTGACGTTGACGGGAGGTGTGTTATGATGGACACCACGTATGCATAGTGATCTTGAAAAATTGGTAAAGGTTGGGAAGATTCCCGCAAATTTTGCTGCAAAACTTAATAAGATATCTCCGGGAAAGTACGTGATGCACAGCGAGTGGGGTGTTGGGAAGGTGGAAGCTTGGTCCCTCCCCAAACAGGTCGTCAAAATCAATTTTGAAAAACGCGCCGGCTACGTCATGGGACTCAAGCTTGCTTTCAATCAGCTTACCCCCATTCCGGAGGGACACTTCCTTATCGCCTGCTACGACAACCCGGAAGCCATGCGGCAGAAAGCGGAAGACAAGGCGAGTATTCTCTCCTTCATCAAGGACGTGCTGGAACACAATTTCTCCTTGCGTGAGGGGGTCAACGAAGTGCTGCCCATGCAGCCGGAAGATATGGAACATTTCCTGAGTGGACGCGTCATTCCCGCGGATCAATGGAAGGCGTGGTGGGAGAAGGCTCGCGCCGCGATGCGTCAGTCGCCCCAGTTCCGTTTGCCGACCAAGCGTGGCGAGGCGATCGCCCTGCGCCAGGCAGGCAGCGCGGCAGAAGCTCTGCTGGCGGACTATACGGAGGCCGGGTCGCTGGAGGCATGTGTCCGAATCTTGGACCAGGCGCATCCGGTGGAGGTGCTCCGTGGAGAGAAGGGACTGGCCACTAAGCTCATTGCTGCCATGGAGAGGGACATCCGCCGCGACCACATGGAACCTCAGCATGTTCTGGAACTTATCATCATCCGCGATGAGATCATCAGCAAGGCGCTTGGGTCGGATGAGGATCGTAGCGCTGCCGCAGCTGCCGTCACTGATGAAGAACAGCAGGAACTCACCACCTTGGAGGACAAACTGACGGCTATTCCTGCTGAGGAACTCGTGCGTTATATCGGTGAACTGACCCCGCCGCGGCAGCAGTGCGTGTACGCAGCGTTGCTCACTGCCTACGCCGACCGCTGGCAGGACTATCTCACGCACCTTTTCCTTCAGGGAGGTTCTCGAGTCACAGCGCACGCCGCTGCTTTCATTCTGGAACACGGCAGCAAGGAAAAGCTTTTTGAGGAGGTGTTCGCCGGCATTTCTCGGCAGACTCTTCAGCCCAGCGTTCTGATTTGGATTTGCAAGGAGCGTCATGGCGTCTCCCAGGAAATCGTCGACCGCGCCAAAATGTCGCTTGGGTCCGCCATCATCAGCGCCATTGAGAGGGACAGTGCGGACGGTGCACCGAACCGAGCGTTGCGTCTGCGCAACATGCTCGTGGAGGACAGGGAACTGGCGCCGGATCTCGTTACGGGACTGACAGAACCGGAGGCGCGTCCCTTTGCAAAGTCCATTTACGATTCTTCCGTCTTGCCGGACCTGGACCGGAATTTTCTCCTTGCCAACATGATGAAGGTGCATCCCGGGTTGCAGGAGATCGCTCTTACGCGCAGCGCTCCCAAAGCGAAGCAGACTTTGTACGTTTCCCTTCGCTCCTTCGCCGCCCGTAAAGCGGAGTATGAGGAAATCATCAATGTGAAAATTCCCAAGAATAAACACGATCTTGAAATCACTCGTGCAGAAGGCGACCTGCGCGAGAACGGCGGTTATCAGGATGCCAAGGCGACGCGCCAGGTGCTCGTGCGTCGCTCTGAGGAGCTCAGCCGATTGCTTGCCCAGGCTCAGCCTACCGACTTCAAGGATGCTTCCTGCGATTCTGTCAGCATGGGTACTCAGGTTACCTTTGAAACGGAGGACGGCAGGGAAGTCGTGTATACGGTGCTGGGGGCATGGGATTCTGTGCCGGAGGAGCGCATTGTGGCGTACAGCTCCAAGCTAGGCGCACGTCTGATAGGACACAAGGTTGGCGAGTCGCTCCGTCTTCCTATCGAGGTGGGCGGCGACCAAGTAAAGATGGTGATCCGCTCCATTCAACCCGCTCCTGCCTCCCTCATCTTCCCGGACGAAAATTAAACGTTCTCACCATTCGCTTGCGGGCAGATGGGGAATGATGACGTGTCGGTATTGTTTTAATCGGTAAGATTTTTTTCGTATGCCCACACCGAGAGAGCTTGTGCGCGAAGGCTTGCAGCAGCTGCAGGAGTCCGGCACGAATTCCGTCGCCTTGGATTCAGAAGCTGCCGACATCCTGCGCTCATGGGAGGGAACGGCACCGGCGGCACCTGTTGACGACACGCGACAGAACGAACAGCTCCAGACAACTGAGCAGAAAATTGAGTACCTGAGACGCCGAGCAGGGAACTGGAAAGCGGCTCGCAGTCTCGGTACCCTGCGTGATCGGATGGTGTTTTCTGTGGGCAACGTGCATGCGCGCCTTGTTTTTGTCGGCGAGGCGCCTGGTTACGATGAAGAGCGCCTTCAGGAGCCTTTCGTAGGTCCTGCCGGTAAGAAGCTCAACGAGATTTTGCGTGCCATGGGGCTCTCCCGCGAGCAAGTCTACATCACGAATATCTGCAAATTTCGTCCCTCTATGGGGGATCGTCAAGGCACTTCCAACCGTCCTCCCTCACCGCAGGAAATCGCTGCGTGCCTTCCGATCGTGCAGGCAGAGTTGCGCGCGATTCATCCGGTCTGTGTCGTGTGTCTCGGCGCCACTGCGGCTCGTGGCTTGCTGGGGAAGGAAGGCGGGGTAGGTTCTCTACGCGGTCAATGGTGGGAGCACGCCGGTATCCCGACCCGTGTCACTTATCACCCCAGTTACCTCTTGCGCAACCAAGCCCTTTCCGCCCGTCGTGCCGTTTGGGAGGACATGCTAGCCGTTATGGAAATTCTTTCCCTGCCTATCTCGGAGAAACAGCGTCGCTATTTTCTCATCGATCCTCACTGACGGTTTGCCCGGCAGCTGGAGAGATAGAGCTTGCTCTGACAGAGCCCCAGTCAATTCGCCTGTCTTTGAAGTAGAATTGTCGGTCGCGCTCTGTGATCGATCGTAAAATGCGACAGGGATTGCCGGCAGCTACGGTGCGTTCCGGGATATCTTTCGTCACGACGCTGCCGGCGCCAATGACCGAGTCATCGCCGATGGTGACGCCGGGGAGGATGCAAGCCCCGGCTCCGATCCAGCAGTTGCGACCAATATGCACGGGGCTGTTAAATTGATAGGGATTGGCGCCGCGTAATTCCGGCAAAATGGGATGTCCCGCCGTACAGATCATCACGTTGGGACCCAGTTTGGTGCAGTCCCCGATGTAGATGTGTGTGTCATCCACCAAGGAGAGGTTATGGTTGATATACACATGGTGTCCCAAGTGGAGATAGCAGCCTCCCCAGTTGGCAAAGAGGGGAGGCTCGATGATACAGGAGTCGCCGATTTCTGCCAGCATACGGCTCAAAAGTTCCGCTCGCTTCCCAACCTCACTCGGTCGCGTCCGATTGAAATCGTACAGAAGCTCCATATGCTTTCTCTGAACACGCACGAGTTCTTCATCCGTGCACCGGTAGAGCGAGCCATCGTGTAATTCTGAATGCGTATCCATGCGGTAGAGAGTCGAATGGATTATATAGCCGGGACCGAGTTGCGTCAAGCGAACCTCTCCAACTCCCAGGGCAAACGCATTTGAAAACCTGGGGGCAGAATTGGACGTATGGAATTTAGCATTAATAAATTATTTAAATTATTGATATTAAATATAAAATGTGATAGGATACAGGAATGCACCAACTCATTGCAAAAATC
>CANQSY010000022.1 GCA_947626635.1 uncultured Akkermansia sp. | reverse complement strand
TCCTTTCCATCCTTTCCATCCTTTCCATCCTTTCCATCCTTTCCATCCTTTCCATCCTTTCCATCCTTTCCATCCTTCCCATCCTTCCCATCCTTTCCATCCTTTCCATCCTTTCCATCCTTCCCATCCTTCCCATCCTTCCCATCCTTTTCGCCGGCGGCGGGGGAAGAATTGGGGGTGGGAGGGGGAGGGGGAGGAGTGAGGAGGTCCTCGACCTGCACAAATTCGGCATCGGGACCGAGTCCGCCGATTTCATCAAGGAGTTCACGGCAGCGCGTATTCAGGCGGTCGTAGTCGATCGGGCCGGGGACTTCCTCGGCGGTGTGGGGGAAAATGATATAGGAGACGGTGAGGGAGCTCACCGGGCGTATATAGACATCTGATCTCGGGTTGACGAGTTTGCCGAGCCGCAGGGAAGCCTCACCGCTCTTGAGGCGGGGTCCGTAGTCACCGACTATGGCGGGAATCACGCGTTTACCCACAATGACAGCCACGTAGTCCCCCGGCTGGGGGCGGTACGTATCATCCCTGCCTTCCTTAAAGGCGAGAGGGATGACGATGAAGGGGTCGAACTGGGCGAGCAAGTAACTGTAGCGCTTGAGGTCCCAAATCACGCGGCGCGCTTCATCAATGGCACTCGTCCTGCGCGGCTTTTCCTTAAGGAGCTTGGCAAGCCGAGCCTCCCACACCGGCAGCAGGGGATTAACGGTTGTGCTTTTCTTCTTCCAGCGATAGGAGGTCGTCGGTTGGTAATGCGCGCTCTTGCGGATATTTTCGGGCATCGTCGGCAAGCGGTCGCCATCCGACCCGTCTGATACGACATCCATATCGGCCTGCAGCCAAAGGACGCGGCGGTGGGTTTGAGGCGCCGTTATCTCAAGGATTGTGTCGGTGTCCAGGAAGTTGTGCTTATCGAGCGGCTGGGAGAGCGTGGCGATGCTGCGTCGCACGCTATTTTGCTTGTGCTGGTACAATGAGGTGTACCAGCGGGACACGCGAGCGTCGCTCATGAGTTGCGTGTAGTTCGGCAGGACGCGGGCAAGATCCGGATTCGCGTCCAGAAGCTCCTCACCTGTCGCAGCATGGGGCAGGAGGAGCTCCATGGAAATACGAGCCATGTAGGCCTCTTTTTTCTTGCGATCCCGACTGGCCGTGCTGCCGGTCTTAAACGTGACGCTGCTGCGCAGGTGCAGCCCACGTGCCAGGGCCGTCACGTTCTCAAAGGTGCCGCTCGTGAGCTTCTCGGGTATCACCGGCGGGAAGGGAGGAAGCTCAATGGCAGGACGGGTGATGAGGAGCTCCGGCTTCCACGCCTCGAGCTGAAGCTCCGGATCATCCTGCACCTTCACCGGGACTTTCACCGGTACCTCCACGCGCACCTCGACCGGTACCTTCACCACCCGCTCCACGACCCGGACCACGGGCTCCGGCTTCCCGACAATCGCCTGCACCAACATTGCCGGATACGGGGTGAAGAGCGAAGCGACGGCGCAACCGGCGATCACCAGCAAACCGACGGGGAACCACCATGTCTTGCAGGCGCTGATGATGTTCCATCGGCTCATGGGTTCCCCTCCTTCCTTCCGTCAACATGCACGCGCCGCGGTCTCAATCCCAATATCCCCCGAAGCGCCCACAACGGAAGCGCCCGCAGCAGGCACCCTATGGCATAGACCTTGAATGAGGGGTAGAACCGAGCTTTTCCGGTCGCCAACGCACGCAAACTTCCCTGCACAACGGTCTCAACAGGCGTATAGAACCAGCGCTTCAGTGGCGCATCGCCCCGATCGTACCCGCGGCGTTGCGCTACCTGACCGAACTCCGTGTGCACCGGTCCCGGACACACCGCCAGCACGCGCACCCCGTATTCACGCATCTCCAGGCGCAGCGCCTCGGAGAAGGAGGTCACGAAGGATTTGCTGGCAGCGTACAGCGCAAAGTCCGGCAAGAACACATCCGCCGCCAAAGATGCTACGTTGATGATATCCCCACCGTCCGCCACCATTCGCGCCACGACGGCTCGCGTGAGCTCCGCCAACGCCACGATATTCACCTCCAACAGCCGGCGCACCTTCTCTTCCTCCGCCGTCGCAAACTCACCGTAATCGCCCAGACCGGCATCGTTCACCAAAAGAGTGCGTCCGGGCGAGATGGATTCCAGCCTGCCGATGAGCTCCCGGCGCGCCGTGGGGTCCGCCAAATCGCACGGACAGCAGGCAACCTGCAAGCCGGGATGCTTCGCCTTAAGATCAGCGGCAAGTTCTTCCAGTCGCTGCGCGCGTCGCGCCACCAGAACCATCTGACCGGTCCGACCCGCCAAGGCAGCCGCGTACGCCGCTCCTAGTCCGGATGATGCTCCAGTGATGATGATGAGTCCATACTCCATCCAACAAGATTATCCCATGAAGCCGCTCACCCCGCAAGCCAAAAATCTCAGCAAACGCTGGGCGGCGGAACGCCGCCTATTTACGATTTACGAATTACGATTTACGATTTCGGGGAATTCGCGCGCCGGGGGCGCGTTCCAGCAAAGCCGGTGCGGAGCGGAATTTCCGGAATCGTTACGGAAGGGGGTAGCTAGAAAGGGGCCTGGGCGCCAGAGGCGCCTATTTACGATTTTCGATTTACAAAGCCCACGAGGGCTCGGAGTGGGATTGGACAACGCGTGAGCGTTGCCCGCAGGGCGCTGAGGCAGTGGGGTACCGAAGCGTCAAAGCGATAGCGTTGCGGAATTTCTGGGATCTATGGTGATGGGCGAAAGCGACGTGGTACCTGCCGAAGGAGGCGCAGGAGCTGCAGAAGCTGAATATACGGGTGCAGAATCTTGAGCTTAAATCCAAATCTCCCCATAAAAACCTACCCGCCGAGTTAAGCGCTGCAACGCCCCGGCGGGTAGGTGAAAAATGAAAGAAAACAGTCTTTCGATGGCTTCATTAGAACATAGGAAGGTGAGAAAAGCAACACAAAAAATCAGCCCCGTTGCCTGCCCCCTTGCGGGGACAGGGCGCCAGAGGCGCCTATTTACGATTTTCGATTTACGAATTGGGGAATTCGCGCGCATAAGGGGCGCGTTTTGGAGGGAGGAATTATTTTATATTTCTTGAAAAATTGACAAAAATATAAAATAAGACTTGAAACGAGAGGAAGGCGAGTGTAGTCTGTAAGCAATGAAGCAGGTACGCGAGAAGAGAAGCATACGAATAGCCCGTGATTACTACGTGGAGAAACTTGTTGATCGGATGCACAATGGGATGATCAAGATCGTGAGCGGCATACGCCGGAGCGGAAAGTCCTATTTGCTCTACAATCTTTTTCGCCGGGAACTGGAGAAAATGGGGGTCGAGCCGTCGCATATCATCACAGTAGCATTGGACGAGCTCAAGGGGGCAAAATACAGGAATCCGACAGTATTCTACGATTACGTCAAGACACGGGTACGAGGGAAGAAGATGCACTATCTGCTGCTGGACGAGGTGCAGATGATGGAGGACTTTGAGAGTGTGCTGAACGGTCTGCTGCGCCTTGATTACCTTGATGTGTACGTAACGGGGAGCAACTCTCGCTTTTTATCGACGGATGTTGTAACGGAATTCCGCGGAAGAGGGGATGAGGTTCGTGTATTTCCCCTGAGTTTTTCTGAATTTTATGCGGCACGCGGAGGGGCGTGGTCGGACGCGTGGGAGGAGTACCGCTTGTACGGCGGTATGCCCCAACTCTTCGCCTACGAGAAGGAGAGCGATAAGATTGAGTACCTGAACAAGCTTTTTCAGGAGACGTACATAAAGGACATTCTTGAGCGCAATCACGTCAAAAACAATGAAGAACTCGACGAGTTGCTTAACATCACCGCATCTGATATCGGCTGCTTGCTCAATCCGCACAAGCTGGCCAACTCTTTCCGAAGCCTGAAAAAAATCAACATCTCAGAACCCACCATCGCCCTCTACCTGAACTACCTTCAGAACGCCTTCATCATTCATCGAGCCATGCGTTTTGATATCAAAGGAAATCGCTACATCAACACACCGTCCAAGTACTACTTTACCGACATCGGTCTGCGCAATGCCCGTCTCAACTTCCGGCAAATCGAAGAGGGACACGCCATGGAAAACATCATTTACAACGAACTATTGATGCGCGGTTACCAAGTGGACGTCGGTAGTCTGGATATCTTCGAAAAAGTGGGACGTGGCGATTACGTTCGCAAAAGAACAGAGGTCGATTTTGTGGCAAATATGGGTAGCAAACGATACTACATTCAATCCGCTGCAGCCATCCCCACACGAGAGAAACGCGAACAGGAAGAACGCCCCCTCCTTGCTGTTCGAGACTCCTTCAAAAAGGTCCTCATCACTCGCGATGCGCCCGCTGCCCACTACGACGACGCAGGGGTCCTTATCCTCTCCATAAAAGACTTTTTGCTCAATCCGAGCAGCCTCATGGAGTGAACAGCGTACTTTAGAAAATGAGCGAATTTGCTGTTTTTCTCAACTGAGGTTCATTCCCCGACCATTTCGCGACGGATGAGATGAACTGACACGGCAGAGTCCCTTGCAATCACTTTCGGTGGTCGGTTGGCGAGCAGCGTACGAATTACGAATTACGAATTACGAATTTGGCACCTCTAAAAACTCGAAATTTTTGACAAAGAGGAAGCCCATGATACCTCTTCCCCGGACATTTTGTTCTTTCTCCTCAAAATCTTCCCTTTTCCCCTCCCTTTTTCCCTTTTTTTCGGGATTTTATCCGCATGCGGGCACAGTACTCCCGTACTTCTTCCAGCGCCGTTCAAATAGCAGACTGCTCCGCTTGATGTTATACGCCAGTACCGCCAACACCATATTCCCTCGGGCTCTCTCGAGTCCCACACTGCGTATGACGTTGTAATTCCAGTCGTGCTTGATCGTGCCAAATACGTGTTCTACTCTCACTCGTACCTTACTGCGTTGCCTATTGCGCTGCTTTGCTTCTTCGCTCAATGGATGCCCCCTTGACCCTCTCTCGTGGATCTGTATGTCTATCTTGCCTCCCTTCTCCTTTACTTTCTTTTCTATTTTCTTCCTCCTCTTCTTCCCAACATATCCCTTGTCCCCATACAGCACCCTATCCTTCTTATCCACTAAAGGCTCCATCATTGCTACGTCTGACACGTTCGCCGGCGTTGTTGCTACCTTCACCACACACTTACTCGTTGCATCCACCTTGATATGTAGCTTATACCCATTGCATTTCTTCCCCCCTTTCTTCGCCATGCGCGCATCCAGGTCCGTCTGTCTCAGCCTCTCCTTTTTCTCCTTTATCCTCTCCGGTACCTCTCCGTTCTTTATTTGCTCGTACTCCTTGTCATTTAACTTCTGCTTGCTCCTATCTATGAAACTTGCATCCACTATGCTCCCACTGCGCGTTATTATTTTTTCCTTGTGAAGATATTTATTGAATAGCCAGAATATTTTGTTGAACACCCCCTGCTTTATCCACATCTCCCGATAGTTCCATATTGTCTTTGAATCCGGTATCGTGTCCCCCAGGTCTAATCCCAGAAATCGCGTGAATGTCAACCGATCCTTGCATTGATACTCTAATTGGTCATCCGATAAATTGTAGAGCTTTTGCAGAATGAGCATCTTGAAGATAACCAACGAATCATATGCCGGTCGCCCTCCTACCCCCTTGCTCTTTGATTGCTTCTTACTCTCCCATCTCTTGATCCCCCAGCCCAATACCTTCCAATTTACCCACTGCTCGAGTTTCTGGAGAGGATCTCCCAACTTATCGAGCGTTTTGAGCCTTTCATCCTGGTCAAAAAATCCTCTGATCCTCATGCGGAAATTATATCATAAGATTCTTTATTTTCAATCATTTATTGTATCATTTTTCCCTTTTCCCTTCAATTTTTCTCCCGCGTTTTTTTCACCCTAGTAGTTTTTAGAGGTGCCAGATTTACGATTTACGAATTACGATGTGGGGGAATTCACGCGCTAAGCGCGGGGAGGCTGAGCCGGGGCAGCCGGTTTTGCGGGAGCGGGAGGTTTTGCGGGGGCGGTTACGCGGCGGCGGCGGGCGGGTTGACGCTTCGGCGCGAGTTTCAACGTAACGCTGATGACCTTCTCCGGACGCTGCGCCCATGATTCACAGGTCATCTCACCGCTCAACATTCCCGCCTCCGTCATGCTGAGTCGCAGCAGTCCATCCTGGGCATCGAACACCTCCGCCGTCGCAATATCCGGATCGTAACGACCGTTGTACAGGTGCACGACGCAGGTCACCGGGTCGCCCGGTTGAGCGGGTGCGGAAAAACGTCCCACCACTTGCACCTCCGCCTGCGGCAGTTCCGTATCACTCAGCGTGCCGATAAATTGCAGGCCATCGGGAAACTTCTGTCCCCGCGCGATACGCAGAGTGAGGCGTCCGAAATCGTCCGCCCGCTTCCATTCTCCTTCGTACACGGCCGCATCGTAAAAAAACTCGTCGCAATCTTTTCCCCACTGCTCACGCCGCGCGGCGCGGGCGGCTTCCTCCTGCGCGCGCGCCCGGGTCTCTTCTTCGCGGCGCGCCTGGGCCTGCAGGATTCTCTCGCGGGCGGCCTGCTCCCGACCGTCGATGTAAGGCTTCGCCGCTTCGTTGAAAGACTCGATCTTGTTCCGGATTTCCTCGCGACGCTTCGCTTCAAAGCCATCCGTCACGATGGAGGCATCCCGGGGCAGCGTTCCCTCCGGCATGAGGGGCAGCAGGCTGCGCAGAGGCGTCGTGTCAAAGTTCGTATCGCTGAACACCCACTGCCCACCCTGCTTCATCGCCCGCATGGAGAGAGGAATCTCCACACCCGTCTGCGCCGGTGTAATCATGCGATAAAGGGTGCACTCCGCCAAGGCCTTAATCTCATCCGCCTGCTTCCGGAGCTCCTCCGGCAGAGGCTTCACTCGTCGATCCTCGTCCGTGATGTCCTCCACAAGCGCACCGGCCTGCAGGAGGTAGTTAGACTCCGGCAGCATGGCGCGGTTCATCGCTGCGTTAATTTCCTTGCGCTGCTCGTTGAATACCGCCGGCGCTTCCTCCGCCATGTACAAATTTTCCTCCACCCGCAGCATGGCGCGTCCCGTCACCAGCACGGTTGCATCATCCTGCACCTCGGTGTCCATCTGCACCTCCCCGAGCTTCACCATCGTGAAGTCGGCCAATAAGGGAAGAAGATGCACCCGCACTTCCTGCATGCCGGGGACATCGGGTTGCTCCGGCGGCAGCGGTATGGCCAGCGTCTCTTTTTTCTGCGCGGATTCCGAAGGGACAGTTCCCTCCTTTTCTCCTTCCCTGCAGGAAGCGAGCGCCCATAGTCCGCCGACCATCAGCCACACCGCCACTCTCTGCGCCCGTTTCATTCTTCAGGCTCCGGGTCCGCTACAATCCCCGGTAAAAAGTTCCCCGTTCGCTCCCAGTGATGAAGTGCCAGTCCCGTATAAAACGCAACCGCCAACAGCACCAGGACAAAGATCACCGTGACGACGGAGCCGCCGCTGCTCGCGCGGCTGTACGTCGTTGGCAACGACGCCATCGGCGCGCCTCCCTTTAATCCCGATACTCCGCCTGCCGTACGCTTCGGCGCGGCGCTGCGCAACTTCGGTTTCTGGACCGTCTGCGCCGCCGGGTTCGCCTGACCCTGCTGCGGCTGCTGCGGCTGCTGAGCCGTTAGATCCAGCACGAGGACAGCTTGACCCACGACATACTCAACCCCCGGCATCATGTACTCCGGTTGCACGATGGGTCTTCCCCCCATGATCGTCCCGTATTGACTCTGGAGATCTTCGATCACATATCCCTCCGGCTGACACACGATGCGCGCGTGCACCGGCGAGACCCCCGGCACCCCTGCCAAATTCACATGGCACGTGGACTCCGTCCCCACGTATGTCTCCGCGCCGGGCACAGCCGGCAACTCAACGACGTACTGCTGATTCTGATTCCTGATGTAGATGAGAGCCATAATATCTTACACCTCCAGTATGCCACATCCTTCATCCTCCTGCAAGTTCAATCGCCAGCTTTTTTTCACGACTCTGCCGTATGGGTCCCACACGTGTCCCCATAAAACGATGAAAGCACGGTTAGCATGACAGCAAAGACGGCATGGCGCATCCATGCACCTCTCTCATTAAAAATCCGCCCATGATTTTACCCACCACCCATGCATTGGCATAGCTGGAACGCGCGCAGCGCGCGAATTTCCCTGAAATTGACTCGTAGGCACCCCACTGCCTACTCGCCCTTCGGGCAACGCTTGCGCACTCGCCTCTCTCCTCATTTATTCTGTCAATGTTACACATCTGTAACACTCTGCAATCAAAATTTTGCTCGCATCCGGTGCCGGGTCGCGTTATAGTGATTCCAGCGACAACCAACTTGTGACACTATGGCTTTACACATTCAAATGAGCGACGAGGCACTCAAGCAGCTCAAGAGGTCTGCTTTGATGAATAAGCTGGTCAGCTTTGGCGTAGTTTCCGGTCTTCTGCTGCTCTTCGGCGGCATTCTGTACTTCACCATCCTGATCATAGCCGGCGAGGTTCCTGCCGAGTTCATCGCGTACACTCCGCCGTCCGGCGACGGTCCTCCCTCCAATAATCCCGTTTCCAGAGAGCTCTCCGCACGCACCGCCACCACGAATCCTACCGTTACACCCAGCGTTATCGTGGCGCAGAATGCCGTCGGCGCCGTCGCGGCTCCCGTAAGCATCGACACGACAGGCGATCTCAGCTTTGATGATATGGACGTTTCCGTGGATCTCGACACCAGCCTCGGTGAGGGGCTTGGAAGCGAGGGCGGCGGTATGGGACAAGGAGGAGGCAACGGCAGCGCGCTGCAAGGTGAGTTCTACGATCTCAAACTCACCAGAAGCGCCGCTCCCTCGGCTCTCACCAAGGGTGTTGTCAATAAACAGAAAAACCCCAAGACCAATAAAATGGAGTTCGTGTTCAACACGAACAGCGGAGACTTCCGTCATCGGGCAGCCGAAAAGCTCAACGAGTTCTTTACTCGTAACAACAAGAACGCCTTTAGCGGCTTCTACAAAGCTCCGCTGACCCTCAACAACCCCAATTTCTGTCTCCCCTCCATCGATGCCAATGTGGCAACCCAATCTTTCGGAGTGGATGATGTTTGCAAGCCTTCCGGTCTTGTGTGCGTTTACCACGGACGCGTTCGTGCTCCAAAGACCGGGAAGTTCCGTTTTGTGGGGATGGGCGACGACTTCCTCGGGGTGCGCTTCGACAAGAAGATCGTCCTGGAGGCCGGTTACATCCTACCCTCCCTGTGGAAGAAGGATGATCCGAATAGCTTTGAAGTGCACAACTTCGTCCAGTCCGACCCGGACCGACTCAAGAAGCACTGGCAGGCTGTGAAGGATAAGAAGCTGCGTGATTTTGAAGGCTATGAACAAGATTCCAGCTACCCCAATCTTGAGGTTTGGAACAAGGGCGTGGGTGGTCTGACCATCGGCAAGACCTTCGAGGTCAAAGAAGGCGAGGTGTACCCCATCCAAGTGGTCGTAGCTGAAGTTCCCGGTGGTCAGTTCGGTTTCGTGCTCCTCATCGAAGATGTGACGAAGGGGCCCGGCAAGAAGGGTGACCCGAAGCGTTACGACATCTTCCGAACCAATTTCGCCGTGCCGACTGTGGAAAGTTTGAGGAAGACCCTCAAGGAGAACAAAGTCAACATGCCTGATTCAACAGCCAAGCAGATGCCCAAGTTCAACGAGGATTCTCCTATCTGGACCGTTACGGAATAAAACACCGGGCGGCGTTCCGCCGCCTATTTACGATTTTCGATTTACGAATTACGATTTCAGGTAACTCGCGCGCTACGCGCGGGGAGGCAAAGCCAATGCGCAGCGGAATTTCCGGGACAAGGGGACAATGATGGAAGGAAAGCGGAAGGGACCCGGGCGCCGGGCTGCGCCTATTTACGATTTACGATTTTGGGAAGCTAACGCGCTAGGCGCGGGGAGAAAGAGCAGCTCGCAGGGCAGCGACATCATGCACTCGGTGGATCTGTGCGCCGTGTTGCGCCGCCTCGAGGCTCATCCGGACTGTATCACTGTGCACTTGGGCAAGGAAGCGCTTGCGCGAAAGTCCAACGAGGATAGGCAGTCCCTCGCAGCGCAATTCTTCAAGATGCCGGATGAGGGTCAGATTGTGCTGAGCTGTTTTTCCGAAGCCGATTCCGGGGTCCAAGCAAATACGTGAAAGCTCGATCCCGGCTTCCAGGGCAAGGCGTATGCGGTGTTGAAAGAACTCTCGCACCTCACGCACCACATCCTCGTAATGCGGAGCAAGCTGCATGCTGCTCGGCTCGCCCTGCATGTGCATGAGCACCACCCCGCACCCGAACTCCGCGCATACCTCGCGCATGGTCCTGTCTCCCAGCCCCCCCACGTCATTGATAATGTCCGCTCCTGCTTCCAACGCCAGGCGCGCCACTTCCGGATGACGCGTATCCACGGAGATGATCGCCGCCGGCAAACTCTGTCTCACTCTCCGCAACGCAGGGAGTACCCTCCGCTGCTCTTCCTCCGCTTCCACCTCCCGCGCTCCCGGGCGGGTGGACTCGCCGCCAAGGTCGATGATATCGGCGCCGTCGGCGATCAGTTGTCGGGCGTGTTCCAGTGCCGCCTCCGGCTGCGCGTATTGACCGCCGTCCGAGAAGGAATCCGGCGTCACATTCAGGATGCCCATGATCGTGCCGCGCGCGCGCAATGTCAGCGATGACCTCCGCAGTTTCCAGACGTCCATACAGCCCTCCGCGTTCAGTGGTTCATATCCCCAGTACAGCCTGTGAATCAATCTCCACCTGGCCGCGGATCAGCTCCGCACACACCGGCACTTCCGAGAACTGTTCGATAAGCTGACGATTGGTCACCGACGCTGCATCCCACTCCTCCATGCTGTGGTTCAGCACGATGGCCCTGCACTCCAGCCCCCGCGCACGAATGCCCTGCAAGGTAAGCAGCGCATGATTCACGGCGCCCAACTTATTTCCTACAACAAGAATAACCGGCAACCCGAGAGCCACCGCCAAATCCGCCATGGTCTCGCCCGGCGCTACGGGAGCTTCCCAACCTCCCGCTCCCTCCACCAGGATCGGCGCGTACTGTCCGCGCATCTCTTTGTAGGTTTGAGCGAGCCCCGCCGCACTGAGCTCTTTTCCTTCGAGCTGCGCCGCAATGAAGGGAGCCGTCGCCGCCCTCAAATACACCGGATTGATGATATTCAGGTCCAGCGCCGGGTTCCCCATGGCCTCCCGCATGGCCCGCGGGTCCGCCCGGTCCCCGCATGCTACGGGCTTCAATCCTGCCGCCTCATACCCGCGCCTCCGCAAATCCCGCAAGAGCGCACAGGTCACATACGTCTTTCCGCAATCCGTGTCCGTGCCCGTGATGAAAAAATCGTTCATACGTCCTATTCCGGAACGGAGAGACGGATGTTATCCAGCCCCCATTCTTCATCGTGCTGTTCCCGTCGCTGAGCATAAGCCACCACGACCCATACCAACACCGCCAGCAACAGACATATCAGCTTGTGCCGTCTGTCAACTGTCAGCGTCTGTATGATCAGGCTCTTGATCTGGAGATTCTTCATCTTGAGCATAAAGCAGTTCTTTTAGTCGTTCGCGCAGGAGGTCCAGACTTAAATTGCGTTGCAACGCATTCCCCACCGCAAGTGATATCGTTCCCGTCTCCTCCGATACAATGATGACCACCGCATCCGACTTCTCCGCCAGCCCGATGCCCGCCCGGTGTCTCAGCCCCAGCGACGCATCCTTCAACTCGCGGTCCGATACCGGCAAGATGGCGCTGGCGTACTCCACTCTCTCGTGGTTGACAATGACCGCCCCGTCATGCAGGAGCGTCTTCGGCATAAAGATCGTGCCCACCAGTTCGCGCGTGTAAATTGCGTCCAGCCGCGTCGCGTTGCTCACGACGTCATGGAGATTGTCCTTTCGCGCGATGGCAATCAGCGCACCGAATCGTTTACTGGTCAGGTAGGACACCGAGTCACAGACGCGCAAGATGAATGTGTCGCTGTTGCCGTGTTGCTGCATGAGACCGTGCAGCAAGGGCGAGCTCCCCAGCTTCGCCAGCGCCGTCCTGATCTCCGTCTGAAACACAATCACCAATATCGTGCCTATCGGTATAATCGCTCCCACGATCCGCTGCAGCACCGATGCGTGAATAATATCTACCAGGAAGTAGATGAAAAGCATAATGATCACCAACCCGCCCAATATCGCCGCCGCACGCGACCCCTTGAACACCCGATAAAGCTGGTAGAAGATCACCCATAAAACGATGATCTCAAACAATGCCCTCAGGATATCCAGCACATCCATACGACTCCAAGCTACCATATCCTTCCAAATTTTCAAGAAAAAACAAACTTTGCGCAATCTCCGGTTCAACAATTTACGATTTTCGAATTGGATAATAAGCAACCGCATTTTCGGTTGCCCGGTGGAGATGGGTGTGGTATGATGAGACGTATGAAAAAATGGATGGGACAACTGATGGCATTGATGGCCCTGGTACCGGCTCTTGCCGGGGCGCAGGAAGAAAAGGCGTCGGCCGATGATTTGTTGCGCGAAATGCGGCAGATGATGGTCAGTCAGGGAAGCCGCGATGTGGTGGGCAACATACGCAAGAAGGACCTGCGGGTGCCATTCAGCCTGAGTTCACGTGGCGACACGATTGCTTTCCAGTACAAGGAGGGCGGCGCATGGAAGCGCTTCGACGTCCATATCGGCGACAAAAAAGCCGACCTCTTGCTCGTCAACCAAGGCAAGGCCGTCGTCATGGCTCCGTCCTCGTATTCGCAGCCGATAGCCGGCACAGACGTGACCTATGAGGACCTTTCGCTACGTTTTCTCTACTGGAAAGGCGGCACCATCCTCCCGGATTCCGCCGACTCGCGCATTAAGGGACGCGATTGCTACATCGTCCAGTCCGCCAACCCGTCGCCCGGCGTCGGACAATTTGCCTCCGTGCGTCTCTGGATCGATAAAGAGAATGGGACGGTGTGGCAAGTGGATGGCTATGGGCGCGACGGTAAACTTAAAAAACGTTTCACGATCACGTCCGTCCAGCGTCTTTCGGACGGCACCTGGTTTTTCAAGCAGATGAAGATGGAGGTACGTAACCCTCAAAATGAGAAACGCACCATCGCCTTGGATTACCTCGAGATGGATGATATACCCAACAAAAAATCATGAAGCGCTTTTTCTTCCAGATTCTCGCGGCTTTCATCCCTCTCTGTCTCTTCAGCGCGTGGGTCATTTTTTTTGTGAGACCTCTGTTTGACGCCAACAAAGAAATGAAAGCGCTGGGATGGGTCGGCATCGGGCTGGCTGTTGTCGTTTTGCTGGAAGGGCTCCTGCTCAAATTCTGGCTGCTTCCCTCATGGGCCCGCAGCATGAGCATGCGCTTCTATGCCGGCTCCTACCTCCCGGAAGATGACCCCATCGCCTCCCTCGCCTCGCTGATTCGTGAAAAAAATCGCGTGGACCTCATCCCTCAGCTCGACCACCTCGTCGAAAAAGACCCCACGCGTGCACGCGCATGGCTCGACCTGGCATCGGTCCATGAATGGGTCGAGCACGACCTCCCTGCCGCAGCCGAAGCCCTGCTTCGTGGGGCAAAGGTCGTAGGCAACGACCAGGATGCCGCCATGCTCCTCTGGAGAGCGGCTTGCGTCATGCGAAAAACAGATTCCTCCCGACAAGAAGCCGACGCCATCTGCACGGAGCTTATCGAACGCTTCCCGGATACTTCCTACGGCAAGTTAGCCGCCGGGCAAACGCATTAGGAAATGGCGTTTGCCTATTTACGATTTTCGATTTTCGAGGTACGATTTCAGGTAACTCGCGCGCCTAAGGCGCGTTCCAGCTAAGCCAATGCATTGCGGAATTTCTGGGACACGGGGTCAGTTGCTCGTGCGAATTTTATTTAAGAAAACTAAAGGAATGTCTTGTCAAAAAGCTGAAGATATGGCAGAATTGGCTCTATGCGGGGAATATACGGATTGTGGGCAGTGGTAAGTATGGTGTTTCTGTTGTTGGGCGGAGGCTGTCAACAGCAGGGGGGGAATTCCTATCTGCGTGCGCCGAAACTCTTCAAGTTCCAGCCTTCCAAAAGTCCTATCGTTCCACGGTCTGTTTCGCGCATGGCGCAGGAAGCCAACATTAAGATCCGCATGGTGCCGGCGAACTCGCGTCAGCGACGGGCCTCGAAGCGCATCCGTCCGACTTTCCTGACCATCCACAGCACGGCGAACCACTCGGCGACCGCGACGGCAATGCAGCATTCCCGCGCGCTGTGTCGCGGCGCATTTTCAAACCGAAGCTGGCATTTCACGGTGGACCAGTATATGGTCGTGCAGAACCTGCCCCTCAATGAGAGTGGCTGGCACGCGGGAACGGCGGCGGGGAATCACAACTCCTTGGGAATTGAAATGTGCGAGTGTGAGAACCGCGGACAGAATCACTTTCGCACGTGGGACCGTACCGCCAAGCTGGTGGCCGTTCTCATGAAGAGGTACAACATCAACCTGCGCCACGTGGTGCCGCACTACCACTGGACCGGAAAGAATTGTCCCACCCCGCTGCTCACCAATGGACGTCCGGGTCCCAAATGGGGATGGTTCCTCTCACGCGTGGATTATTACTTCCGCTGCATCAACGGCGGCGTTCCCAATCGCTGATGGACTCCCTGCCCATGCTGCACCCCGAGGCTTCCATCGAGAGGCTGGATTTTTTGAATACGCGGGAGCGTAAGGCCCTCCTCGCGGCCGAGCTGCGGCGTGTCGGCGACCTCCTGCGCATTGTCCCGCGCCGCTATGAAGACCGCCGCAACGCCGGGCGTCCCTTGTCGTCCCTTGCCAACGGCGAATCCGCTTGTCTGCAGCTTTTCATCTACCACGCCTCGTGGCGCTTCTCCTACACCCGCTTCTACGAGCTGGAGGCGGGGGCGCCGAACGACCCCGGCGGCGCGCGCATTCTGCTGCGATGGTACAACATGCCCTACATTGCCAAGCTCATCGTGTCGGGCATGCAACTCTCCGTGTACGGTAAGGTGCGCGTTGTTTCCGGCAAGTGGGTGATGAGCAACCCGGACTTTGAGGTGCTCGAGGACGAGGATACCGGCTACCGGCTCGCCTCCCAAGCTCTCGGCGAGCCCTATTCACCGAGCTCTCCGGCACCCGAGCCCTCAACGGCAGAGCGCATCCACACGGGACGCATCGTTCCCATCTACCCGGGCATCAATGGTCTCTCCGTCCGCTCCTTTCGTGCCATCATCTGGCGCCTGCTCTCCCGGCTGGCTCCGAACTCTACGTGGGAGGACTTTGATCCTGCGCCCTCCTACCCCATGTCGAGCGTTATGCGCGACCTGCATTTCCCGAGCAGCGAGGAAGTAGCTCGCAAGGCTCGCCTGCGACTTGCCCTTTCGGAGTGCTTCTCGCGTCAATTCCGCGTTGCGTGGCTTCGCCTCCGCGCGCACTCGCATCGCGGGCTCATCACGGCGACCTCGGATTTCTACTGCCGCGAGTTACTCGACAGCCTTCCCTTCCGGCTCACTCCTGCCCAGCAGCGCTGCATCGATGAAATACGGAAAGATATGGCATCGCCCTCTGCGATGAATCGCCTGCTGCAGGGGGACGTCGGCAGCGGAAAAACGCTTGTAGCTCTCTGTGCGATGCTGATGTGCGTCGAAAGCGGGATGACGGCCGCCCTCCTCGCCCCCACTCAAATACTAGCCGAGCAACACTTCCGCAATTTCTCCAGGCTCCTGGCTCACACGGATGTCCGTCTTTCCCTGCGCACCTCCAATCGCGCGGACGACTCCCACCTCGCCGCCGACGAGGCCGGCATCGCCGCGGACCCCACACCGCGCATCATCGTCGGGACCCATGCCCTGCTCTACGAAAAAAACAGGCCCCAAAACCTCGGTCTGGCGGTCATCGACGAACAGCACAAATTCGGCGTCGCCCAACGCGAGCGTTTCATTCAATCCGGCACGAACCCGGATGTGCTCGTCATGACCGCCACCCCCATCCCGCGCACTCTCACTCTCACCCTCTACGGCGATCTCGATGTCTCCATCATCGACGAGCTCCCTCCCGGACGCGGTTCTATCGTCACCGCGCTGCGCAACCCGAAACACATAAAACGCATCGTCTCTTTCCTCAAAACCGAAATCTCCAACGGTCACCGGGTCTATGTCGTTTCACCCCTCATCGAGCAGAGCAGTACCTCCGAGCGTTCCGCCGCCATTCAAGAGGTCGAGCGCTGGCGAGAGCTTCTCCCCGATTGCTGCGTCGGCCTGCTCCACGGTAAAATGAGCGCCGAGGAAAAGGATGAAGCGATGACCGACTTCGCCGCCGGACGCACCCAGCTTCTGGTCTGCACCACCGTCGTCGAAGTCGGAATCGACATCCCCCAGGCCACCGTCATGCTGATCAACAATGCCGAATCCTTCGGCCTCTCCCAACTGCACCAGCTGCGCGGTCGCATTGGTCGGGGTTCTCATAAAAGCTGGTGCATCCTCCTTTCCGAGGCAAAACCCGCTGATCCCGCCTACGAAAAACTCAACATTCTCTGCCGCACCCTCAACGGCTTCGATATTGCCGAGGAGGATTTTCGCCTTCGCGGTCCGGGCGATGTCCTAGGTACTGCCCAAAGCGGCCTCGGCAACGTCCGTTTTGCCGAGTGGCTCTCCGACGTGCGGCTCATCCACCGCGCGACACGCATCGCCAACGACATCCTTACCTCCGATCCTTCCCTCAGGTCCTCGGAACATGAAGCCCTTCGCCGACGCATGCAAGGCGAAAAATTCTTTTCCATCGTTTCGTAAGAATTCCGCCATCGGACGGGGAGGGATTCGAACCCTCGGTACGCTTTTGACGTACACACGATTTCCAATCGTGCTCATTCGACCACTCTGACACCCGCCCTGTGAAGCTCGCGGAAAGGCGAGCGAGTGGACTATATGCGAAAAGACGTCATTTTGCAAGCTTTATTTCGCAGAGTAATCGCATTTGAGAGAAGTTCATCAACAGAGACGATACTCTTTTTTGATTGATATCATTGTTGATGTATACCAAAAATCATGACGATGGTCCTCAAGAAGGCTCCTCCATTCGCCAAACTCGCGCCTTGGGCGCGCGAATTCCCCACATCGTAAATCGTAATTCGTAATTCGTAAATAGTCAAAGCCGCTCTTCCGCAGGGACGCGAAAGAGCGGCTGAAAAACGCCGGGCAGTTACGCCGATCAGGCTTGAGGAGTATCCTCCGCAGGGGCGGACTCAGTGGCTGCCGGAGCCGGCTCCGGGGTGGAGTTGGCGGACGTGGATGTGGCGACCGCAGGGGCTGCAGCGGTGAGCTGAGGCAGGTCGATAATCTCGATAAGAGCCATAGGCGCGCTGTCGGTTTTACGCTCACCGAGTTTGACGATGCGCGTATAACCGCCTTGCCTCTCCTTCGTGGCAGTTGCCACCTCGTCGAAGAGTTTCTTCACCGTGCCCGGCTGAGGTAAGATAGCCAGAGCGCGTCGGCGTGCATGCAGGGAACCGTCCTTGCCCATGGTGATGAGTTTCTCCACAAAGGGGCGGAGAGCTTTTGCCTTGGCAAGAGTAGTCGTGATGCGACCATGATGGATGAGGCTGCAAGCCTGATTCGCCAGCAGGGCTTTGCGATGGGAAGCAGTGCGTTGCAGTTTTGCCTTTTTTACTCCGTGTCTCATAGTATTTCAGATGTCATTTAGAGGGTTCTCATTACTCGCCGAAGTCATCCTCATCATCCATCCCGAAGGTCTCGATGTTATGGGTGATGAGCGCTTGAATATCCGCGGCGCGGCCTTCATCGTTCTTGTCGCGCAGACGCTGATTGTTCGCGGCAGGTGTGATAAGCTTCGGATCGAAAGTCATACCAAGAGAGAGACCGTACTGCACGAGCTTCTCCTTGATCTCGTTGAGAGATTTCTTGCCGAAGTTGCGGTACTTAAGCATCTCGCTCTCGGTCTTCATGGCAAGCTCGCCCACGGTGGTGATGTTGGCGTTGTTCAAGCAGTTTGCAGCACGTACAGACAGCTCGATCTCATTCACACTCATGCTGAGCAGCTTGCGCAACTGAGCCGTGTTGGCGTCCTGGTCGGCGCCGGCAGCCTTGTCGAATGCCACGCTCCGGTTGTCTCCCTCTACGAACACGTCCAGGTGGTGACGCAGGATGCTCGCGGCCTGCAGCATGGCGTCCCCGGGCGTGAGGCGTCCATCCGTCCAGACGTCGAGGATGAGCTTGTCGAATTCAGTCATCTGACCGACGCGGGCATTATCCACGGCGTACTTGACGCGGGTCACCGGCGAGAAGATGGAATCGATGGGAATGACGCCGATGGGACGATCCTTCTCATTGTTGTCGTCAGCCGTGTAGAAACCGCGACCGACGTTCACCTCAAAGTCGCAGTCAAAGATGGTGTTCTGGTCGAGGTGGCAGATGACCTGGTCCTTATTGACGACGGTGTAGATGTGGTCCTCCTGGATATCAGCGGCAGTGACCACGCCCTGCTTGGTGACATGCAGCGAGAGGGTGCGGGGCTCTTTGCCGTGGTGGATAAACTTGATTTTTTTGAGGTTGAGGATAATTTCGGTGACATCCTCAACAACGCCGGGGAGGGAAGTGAACTCGTGCTGGGCGCCGGCGATACGCACGCTCGTGATGGCTGCGCCTTCAAGTGAGCTCAGGAGCACGCGGCGCAGAGAATTGCCCAGCGTATGACCGAACCCTGTTTCGATAGGCTCAGCGATAAAGGTAACGTGGTTGGGGTCTTCCGGGTCTTCCACGCGCTTGAGCGTATCAGGTATTTCAAAATGAGCCAATTGAATGACTTCCTTTTCCTCCGTATTGGATGTATCAGACATTTTTGGTAATAGGTTGGTCGGGTTTCCCTTCATGCGAGCTATGCTTCCTAGGAAAAGAAGGACCAACGACCGGTTGTAGAACTCGCGCGGCGAAAGGATACACGTTCGGTCCCGACTTGACAAGACTTTTCCGCAGATTATGCCATACTTTTTTGCTCACGTCCGAGGAACACGCACCTCCCCGTGTCATTTGATCCGGTTTTATTCAACGGCCCTGGGCGCCTATCGGCGCCTATTTACGATTTTCGATTTACGAATTACGATTTGGGGAATTCGCGAGTGGGGCGCAGGGAGAGTCAAGGAGGTGCCGACGAGTCACCGTTAGGCGCCCCCGCACCGGGTAACGCTTGCGCGCGTGGAAAGTCTGTGATAATGTGGCGGTATGCGTGGCAAATTTTTGACTCTTGAGGGACAGCAGTACCAGCGGCTGGAGAGAACCGTGCAAGGCGTGCGCGTCATTCCCGAGCTCTGCTACCGTTTACGAGCGGAGGAAGGTCGGATGGTGTTGGAGGCTTGGCGGGCGGCAGAGGCGCGGCAGCGACCGGGTGCAGTTTCCGGGCTTTATTGCGAGGAGTTATGGCGCTATGACTGCGTGGAGCTCTTTATGCGGGGAGAGGGGAGTGACGGCTACATGGAATTCAATCTCAGTCCGGGTGGCGCTTGGTGGGCTTGTTGCTTTCGTGCTCCCCGAAAAGTTGCGTCGGAGGAGCCGCGCAGGATGTTTTGCGGACGCGGCGTGCAGGCCCGGGGAGAATGCACGCAGAACTCCTGGCGGGCGCAGTTGAGCGTGCCATGGGATTTACTCACGGAGCACGGCATTCGCCGAGAGTCATGCAGGGCAGCCGTATGCGCTATTTTGCTTGATGAAAACGGGGAAAGGCGTTTTATGACGTCCTATCACAACGAACCGTCTGATCCGCCTGATTTTCACCGTCCTCACCTGTGGCTGCCCCTTCAACTTAGCAGCGACTCGCTCTGATGCAAAGCCGCCGCTCCCGCAGGGGCTTTGGCATATCCCGCGCTTAGCGCGCGAATTCCCTGAAATTGACTCAGCGCCGCCGCATCAGCGCTGAGCCCTGCGGGCAAAAGCTGCGCTTTTGTCCAATCCCACTCCGATCCCTCGTGGGCTTTGTAAATCGTAATCGTAAATAGGCGCCGCTAGGCGCCCCGGCGCCTCCGCCGCTTTCCTCATAACACTCCGCCATGATTGATCCCACCACCGATGCTCTTGCATCGCATATCCCGCGCCTTCGGCGCGCTAGCATCCCAAATCGTAATTCGTAAATCGTAAATCGTAAATAGGCGGCGTTCAGCCGCCCGGTGTTTCGAGCTGCGCAGTGAAAGGCGCCGTCGGGAGGCCCTCTTTATTCACAAGGTTGGGCTCGATAAACGTTGCCCATGCGTAGCGCACCGTCTTGGGCTTCTTCACCTGTGTCGGCAGGGTGAGTACCACATCCTCGCCCTCGACGACCGCCTCAGCAGGGTAGAACTTTTTGCCGTCGGCTGATAGCTCAAAACCGCGTGGAGATTGGTTATCCGAGGTGGTCAGACCATCAGCGGAACGGAAGGAAATGCGCACCTTGCCGTTACTGAGTGAAGCTGCCGCAAAGGTGGGACCCTCTCCGACGACTGGCTTCTTGTACACCTTGGCGGCAGCGAGGGCTGCAAGGCGTTCGCCCACTTCTAATTTACGCGGAGGGTGTACGTTACTGTCCGTGGTGCCGAGGTCGATGGTGACGGTTTGATAGACGTTCGGGAGCTCGTGGGAGACCTGGGTCTGTACCTCACGGAATTCCGGCCAATAGGCGCGCAAGGGCGTCTTGTCGTTGATGCGCGGGAGTTGCACCATCAGAATCGGCAAATCAGGCTTCTTGAATTGCGTCCGCCAAGAGGTGATGAGGTCAGCGAGCAAAGCCTTGTTCTGCTCCATGTCGCCGATTTCTGCATCGGACTCTCCCTGGTACCAGATGACGCCGGCAATAGGGAAACGGAGCCATGGAGCAATACCGGTGGTGAAGAGGTAGGATGGTTGGTAAGGATGCGGGGAGGAGAGGTCGGCGCCTATGTTTTGCTTGGCTCGTCCACGTACCCACTCGGTGACGTATTTACTCTCCAGCCAGCGGGGAGTGAGGCATTCCTTGTAGTGTTTTTTGAGCGTAGCCGGAGGCATCCACGCCAACATCTCCGAGCCTCCGAGACTTGCGTGCACAATACCCACCGGAATGCCGAGTTGCTCCTGGAGTTTGCGTCCGAAGTACCAGCCGACGGCGCTCATCCTTGCGCAGGTTGTCGGGTCGCTCACGGCCCACTTGCCTTCAAACATCTCGCCCTTTTTGAGGCGCTCCGACAAGTCTTCCGTGTAGGCGCTGGGACCCGTGTGCACCATGGGTTCGGAGTGATAGAAGCGGAGCAGAGGAATCCCCGCAGCGGAAATGGACGCTGAATCCCCGGTCTGATCCAGTCGCCACAGCATATTGGACTGCCCGGAAGCGAGCCAGACCTCACCCACCACGACATCATCGATGCTCTCGCTCTCTTTGCCTTGCTTGACCGTGAGCTCGGCGCCCTCCGCGTTTGCCTCCATCGCGGGAAGAAGAGCGTGCCACTTTTTGCCCTTCACTTTGGCTTTTACATCATGTCCGGCGAATGAAACCGTCACCGGAGCGGACGAGGTGCAGGTGCCTCTGACAGGGATGGGTACCCCGCGTTGGAGAACCATGTGCGGTTGGTAGATGGGATCGAGCTTGAGCTCCGCCCACGCGAGGGTGAGATTCCAGCAGAGCGCGACGAAAAGCAAGGAGACGCAGCGCATGATAACAGGTGCGGTGAGTTGGGTGCCAATCGGGGGAGACGGGCGTCACATGCCCATAATCTCGTACCCGCCGTCCACGTAGATGACTTGTCCGGTGACGCTGGCGGCGCCGTCGCTGGCAAGGAAGGTGGCGGTGGCGCCAAGCTCCTCCAGTGTGCACGAACGCTGCAGCGGACTCTTGTCCTCATAGACCTTAAACATACCCGTGAAGCCGGACACGCCGCGTGCCGCCAGGGTCTGAACCGGTCCCGCTGAGATGCAGTTGACGCGAATCGGATGCTCCAAACGTCCGAGATCAAAGGCAAGATACTTGCTGCAGGTCTCCAGAGCCGCTTTGGAAACAGCCATCAGGTTGTAGTTGGGTACTACTTTCTGGCTGGCGTAGTAGGTCATTGCCATGATCGAACCGCCGTTCACCATGAGCGGCGCCACCGCACGAGACAGAGCAATGAGCGAGTACGCGGACACTTGCAACGAGAGGTTGAACGCGTCCCGTGGGATCTCGGAAAAGTGTCCCTCCAGTGTGCCCGGCGCTTTCGGGGCGAACGCGATCGCGTGCAGCATCATGTCCACGTGATCGGTGTGCTGCTTGACGAACGTGAAGAAGTGTTCAATGGAGGCATCATCGGTGACGTCCAAGTCGCAGATCGGCGTGTCGGCTCCGAAGGTTTCCCGGACAAGCTTGATGACGCCGTCCTTGAGGCGCTCCCCCTGGTAGTTAAAAATAAGTCGGGCGCCGGCGGCGTGCCATGCTTTGGCGATACCGAAGGCGATGCTGCGCTTATTGGCAACGCCGGTGACGATGCCAACCTTTCCTTCCAATGGTTTTTCGAGTGACATAGTAGTGATGGGTTGTGGGAGGTTTTAGAGTTCAGAGGGGAATTCCTGAGAGATGATCTGTGCGTACGTGAGGCTCATGCTCACCCCCATGGCTTCCATGTGGCGAATCTTGTTCACGATTTCCGCCGCCGGGATGTTCAGGTCGTCCACGACAAACTTGAGCCGGTAGTACACATAGCCGCCCTCGCGATCCAGCAACAACTGCCCTTCCGGCAAATTAGCGTTCAGCGTAAGCAGTAATTGCGATAATTCCTGCATGTCTTCCTCTGCAAAGCGAGAGGCAAAATGAGCGTCAAATACCAAGCTGCACGGCTCATTGAGTTCCGTGAACATAAAACTGCACGGCATGCCCGTGGGATCAACAGGAAGGTAGGCAAGACCTATCTTTTCGTTGTCCTTCCCCATGGTCATCCACTCATATTCTTCCCCACGGTCAATGAGGAATTGACGCACGTGCGCCAGAAGATTCGGTTTGTTGCTCATGAAATGATTGCTCAGCGGCGGTTTGTCTTCGGGCTCTATGGTACACGCTTGCGGGCAGCAAGTCAAGGCAAACGCATTGGAAATGCGTTTGCCTATTTACGATTTACGAATTACGATTTACGATTTCGGGGAATTCGCGCGCTAAGCGCGGGATATGCAACGCAAGAGTATCGGTGGTGGGATCAATCATGGCGGGATGTTATGAGGAAAGGGGGAGGGCCTGGGCGCCTAACGGTGACGCTTCGGTACCGCACTACCTCAGCGCCCTGCGGGCAACGCTTGCCTTAAGCTCGTCTCACGAGCTTTCGCCCCTGCGGGGCAGCCCTGCGGGCTGGCTAATCGGCCTTACAGCCGTCGGCCGCCTTGCGCGTTGTCCAATCCCACTCCGGACCCTCGTGGGCTTTGCCTATTTACGATTTACGATGTGGGATGCTGGCGCGCCAAAGGCGCGTTCCGGCTATGCCGGTGCGGAGCGGAATTTTCGGGAGCAAGAGTGCGTTGATAGGAGGAAAGCGGCCGGGCGTTGGGCTGCGCCTATTTACGATTTACGATTTACAAAGCGCCCGACGGCCCCGTGTAGGGCGCACGCGAAGCGGGCGGGAAAGTCAATTATAATTTTGAGAGCATTTGCATTTTTCTCGGACCTGT
>CANQSY010000021.1 GCA_947626635.1 uncultured Akkermansia sp. | reverse complement strand
TTTTCCATGTCGTCCCACTCAGAGGCTATTTCAAACTGTCGTCTCTGCACGTATTCATTGCTTTCACTGCTTTTTTCACCCTGAAAGTTACTTCTATTGAGGAGAGTTGCTTTAATCAGTTCTGCATCCGTCAGCGGTATTTTGCCCGTATTCAAACGACTGAAGAGTCTCTCCGAATCTTCGTTCCCTTCCGGTTCGTGCCAGATGAATTTTGTGCGTTCAAGGAGGTTGTCTCCGACCCGTCCTATATCATTATTTTTACAGAAATCCTTTATGGTCTTGTATGCCGCGAACATCCGGGAAAAATCAATATTGTCTTTGGATTTGTCCTCTGATTCATCTCCGATCTCTTCGAGGAATTTTTGACTTTCCTCTCTTGTTTCGTATTTCAAGGTGAATCCCGGTTCTTTTTCCAGGACTTTCAGGATGAGATAAATGGTTGTCAGACGTTGCTGACCATCGATGACCTCAATACGTCCATTGCTCACTTTAACCACGAGGGGTTGAATGCAGTTCCATTTCCCTTCCGGCGTTTGATAGATATCTTCGCAGAATTGTTTAACCTGTGTCTCTGTCCACCGGTAGCCACGTTGGTATCGCGGAATAAAAAATGGTAAAGGCTCCCCCGTAACGATATCATTAATGGATACGAGTCCTTGAAGTTTCCTTATCTTTTTCCACACTTTATAGGGACGTAGTATGGCTTCTCCATCTTCTCCCTGCGGGTTGTCTTTCCTGTAAAACTTTATGAGCGCATCGAGCATATTCTCGAGAAACGCACATTTTTCATTGTTTGCCTCGCTGTCGAGGAACCCAAAAAAATCGTTGGTAAATTCCTCTTGAATCAATTTCCAGCAGTCGCTTCTTTTAATTTTGTCTCTCACTGTCTCTTCGTTCATAATTTCTGGATGCGTTATCTCGTCTAACGACGCGCATTGTATCGTGGAGGGGCGGCGGTGGGCAAGGAAAAAAATAAGGGCGGAGGTCTCGTCCTGGGGGCGAAAATAAATTCTTAAGGGTTTCAACGGTTTGCAGACGCGGTTATTTTCTTTTGCGTTAATTATCAGCATCTTAAAGTTAGTCAATTTTGATGCACCTTAACAAAAGTATGACACAAAAGGAGCGGGAAGTTCCGGAGTCGCGAGCGTGTCCGGGGACGAGGAGGACGTGTCAGGGGAGGTGAATCCGAGCATCTCGGCAGAGTCCTTTGGCGGGCGAGCGGAGGATTTTTGAAAGGCGGGCGAGATGCGGACTTGACGAGAGGTGACAAAACTGGCAGAATGGGGCGCGCGATCATACAGGCGCGAAGAAGTATGCTTTCATTTTTCACAGATTTGACACAGTCGCCGTTCTTTTATTTTTTCACGGGGTTGTTGCTGGTGGGCTTGTTTTTCTGGTATCTGGCATCGGAGAATGACAAGATGAAGAGAAATGCCGGGACGCTGTTCATATTGGGGTTGGCGGCGTTCTCGATCATGTCGTTGTTTGTCAATGGGATGCACTACGGGATCGACATACGCGGCGGGGTGGAGCTCACACTGGAAGTGCAACCCAAAATTGACGACCAAACGGGGAGACCGACACCGCCCACAGAGGACGATATGCAGCAAGCCTGCAACATCTTAGGCGAACGCCTCAACTCGACGGGGACGAGCGAGGTGCAGATCATCCACACGAACAATAAAATTCTTATCCAGATCCCGCAACAGGACACGCAGAATGAGCAGCGTAACAAGGAGAAGATTGAGGCTATGGTCAATATGCTCACAAAGATGGCCAAACTGGAGCTGCTCGCCGTCCACCCGGAGAACGACAAGCTGATTGCCCAGATGTCCAGTGTTGACCCTGCCACGGGACAGCCGGTGGTGGACTTTGAAGGTTACCGCCAGAAGAGGCAGGCGTACTTGGATGCACAGAAGGCGGGAGAGCGCGTGGGGAGACCCCCCGTGCTGCGCATTCCGGCAAAGATGGGGCTCAATGACTACCAGCTTCTGCCCGAGCCGATGGTGAATAACGAGACGAATGAGCCCATCCTGGATGCGGAAGGCCATCAGTTGCTCCAATACTTTGTGCTGCAGAAGCCGCACGCCGCCATGCAGCAGGACGTCTATATCACCGGCAAGGAAGTATCCTCCGCCTACCCGAACTACGCGCGGCGCGGGTACGTCTCCGTCGTGTTGAATCGCGCGGGAGCCGGACGCATGGGGCGCCTCACCGGCAGGATGAGAAAGGGACAGGACCGCCTCGCCGTGGTGCTCAACGGGCAGGTGAAGTGTGCGCCGGTGGTGCAGAGCACACTGCACAAGGAGTTCGAGATTTCCGGACTCTTGGGCAAGGGCGAACCGGAGGACATTTCCAAGGCGCTGGCCAACCCGCTCTCCAGCGATCTCAAGGTGGAGGGGCGCAAAGACGTGTCCGCTCAGTTGGGACAGAGCGCGCTGCAGCAGGGAACCTTCGCCGGCATTGTGGGGCTGTTGGCGGTGTTTGTGTTTTGCTACTGGTACTATCGGGTGGCAGGTGTCGTGGCGATGGTAGGTCTCTCCTTGAATGCGCTGACCCTCGTGGGTCTGATGAGTTTGTTCGGCTTTGTGCTGACACTGCCGGGCATTGCGGGTATCGTGCTGACGATGGGTATGGCGGTGGACGCCAACGTGCTGATCTATGAACGCATGAGGGAGGAACGAGCAAACGGAAGAAGTTTCCTCGTGGCTCTCCGAGTGGCATACGACAAAGCTTTCTCTGCCATTTGGGATTCCAACATCACCTCCCTCATCACGGCTGTCATTCTCTTCTGGCTCGCGAGCGGTTCCATCAAGGGTTTCGCCGTGACCACAAGCGTGGGTATCATTACCTCGCTCATCGGCGCCATCGTGGTGACGCGCGTGCTCTTCTTCTGGGCGGAACACATGGGGCTGCTCCGGGACTTCAAGTTCAGCCACGCGCCGTTTCAGGGGAGGAAGTTTAACTTTATGCGTTGGCGCAAGGTGAGCGTGACGTGCTCCCTGCTGGTGATCGTCGGGACCCTTGCATACGCCGTGCTGGTAAAGAAGGATGCCGCGCTGGGTATCGACTTCACCGGCGGCACCACAATCACGTACGCCATCCCCGGCGAGGCTCAGGTGGACTACAAGCAGGTGGAGAGCACCGTGCAAGGGATGAAGCTCTCCAAGCTTCCCACGGTGCAGGAATTCGTGAATGCCGGGACGGACCGCAACATCAAAATACGCTGCGCCAGTAAAGAGGAAGCCTCTCTCATCAACACCACCCTGCGTGAACAGGTGCCGGGCATGAAGCAGCTCCCCTCCGAATCCGTGGATGATGTGAGCGCATCGCTCGGCTCTACCTTCTTCCGGACGGCTTGCTGGGCGTTGCTGGCAGGTATGCTGGGCATCACGATCTATCTGGCGGTGCGCTTCGAATGGAGCTTTGCCGTGGCGGCTCTGCTGTCGATTGGGCACGACGTGTTGGCCGTTATCGGGCTGGTGATCCTGATGGGAACAGAGCTATCCATCATTCATATCGGCGCGTTCCTGACGGTAGCAGGATACTCCATCAACGACACCATCGTTATCTTTGACCGTATTCGTGAGCAGCTGCGCTACGCCGGACCGAAAGATGATTTGGGCGATATCATCAACGAGGCTATCAGCAGCACCCTGCCGCGTACGCTGCTCACTTCGCTCTCTACGCTGGCGGTTCTCGTGGCTCTCATCGCCTTGGGCGGACCCGCCATGCGCGACTTCTCCATCACGATGCTGCTGGGTATCATTGTGGGTACCTATTCATCCGTGTTCATTGCGGCGCCGGTCGTTTACATGTGCGATCGCCGCAACACGCTCGTGAAGGAAGTGCAGGCTGCGGCGGAAGCGGATGCAGCCGTGTAAACGCAGCAGAAGCAGACCGGCAATGGCAAGAAAAACGCATGCAGAATGGGGCTTGCTGCTGTGTCTGGCGGTATTCGCGGCTGCTGTACTCGGGGCGGTGATCTGCGGGGAGAAGATGGCGGGCGTCGTTGAGGACGCCGCCCGCGCGCGCCACCTGCGGTTGCTTATCTATGCGCATTTTGCCATGGCACAGGCTGCCATAGCCGTCGCAGTGTCCTTGCTTTACCTGAGGCACCGCGCCTGGCGCAGGTACTACCTCATCGTCAGTTATAATGAAAAGGGAATGCAGATCGACCCGCCGGGCGTGACGATGCCGCCCGGGAGGGTTTACCGCTGCCACCTTCGCGGAGGAATCTCCGCAGAGGACTTGCCGCCCGACGGGGCGCCCGTGCTGGTGTACCCCATGTTCATGCTCAGCGGACACTCCAGCGGCGAACGTCTGCAGGAGGCGTTGCGGGTGGCGTACTCGACGGCAAGAAGGACGCCGCGATTGTTCTTTCAGCCGGTGCTGGGGGCATCCCCCTGGCTGGCGCAGGCGACTGCGGAGTACTTGCGCGGTCAGCTCAAGCCCGGGGTCGGGGTGCTTATCGTGGCGCACGGCAGTGAGATGCCGGAGCCTCCGCCGGAACCGGCGCTCTACTGTCGAAGACTGCGCGAGCTGCTGCCGACGGGGACAGAGCTGCGGTTAGGTTACTTCGGACAGGACCCGGAGGCGCGCGAGGTGCTGCGCACGATGGAAGCACGCGAGGTGCTCCTGCTGCCGTTTTTGTTGACAGAAGGGGTGCACTCCATGCGCGACTTGCCCACGGAACAGGATGCCGCGGCATGCGGCAAGGAACTGCGGAGGCTGCCCGTTGTGGCGCAGTTACTCCGGCAAACGCGTGAAGCATGAAAATAGCGCTCAAAGTGACACCCGGTGCAAAGCGCAGTGAGGTGCTGGGCTGGGATGAGGATTATCCCGGCGTCGGTCGCGTGCTCAAACTTAAAATTGCCGCGCCGCCCGTGGAGGGGCGTGCCAACAAAGCTATCGAGGAATTCCTCGCACGCCTCCTGCGCGTGCCCAAAAGCAGCGTCTCCATCGTGCAGGGAGCGTCCGGACACATCAAGCGCGTGCAACTGCCGGATGATGCGGACTTGTCCGCGCTGAAGCAACAACGCTAATTTTGCCCGGGTTGGGGCATCTCGACGGACCCATCCGGCTGTTGCTCCGCCGTTTCATCGGGGTATTCTCCCTGGGAGTCCTCGACCATTGCAGCATCGGCAACGTCTTCTCCTTCCTCGCCGGGGTGCTTGTGCTTCTTGGTCACTCCATTGGCCCAGCGGCGAATTTTGTCCGTGCCGGCGGCGAGAGAGGCTTTCATTTTCCCCCAGTTCCATTTCTTGTCGGATGACTCCTCCAGCTCACGCGCCATCATCTCTTCGAGGGTTTCACCACCGGCATCAGGCTGACCTCCCCCCTGGTAGTATTCGCCCTGCTGCTCCGGGGCGGCAGCGTAGGTCTCCTGAGCCGGCAAAGCTGCCGCTCCATCGCCGTAGGTTGCGGCGTTGGGAGCGTACGCTTCCTGCTGCTGGTACTCCTGCTGGGGAGGTTGCTGACCGTAGGGCTGAGCGACAGGCTGCTGCTGGTAATCGTATTGAGGGACGGGTGTTTGTTGAGGGTCCGGGTAACCCTGAGTCGGGGAAGGCTGCTGGTATTCCTGAGGCGCGGGATAGCCTTGAGTGGGAGAGGGCTGCTGGTAGGCCTGCTGATAAGGCGCGGGCGGGTAAGGGTAGGGCGCTTGCTGCGGCGGATAACCCTGCGGCGTGCCGTACGGCTGCTGCGCATAGCCCTGCGGGTTGGGGTAACCCTGGGTGGGAGAAGGTTGCTGGTATTCTTGCGGCGCAGGGTAGCCCTGGGTCGGGGAAGGCTGCTGGTACTCCTGCGGTACAGAATAGCCTTGGGTAGGGGAGGGCTGTTGGTACTCCTGCGGCATAGAATAGCCTTGAGTGGGAGAGGGCTGCTGGTAGGCCTGCTGGTAAGGCGCGGGCGGGTAAGGGTAGGGCGCTTGCTGCGACGGATAACCCTGCGGCGTGCCGTACGGCTGCTGTGGGTAGCCCGGCTGAACGGGGTAGGGCTGCGTAGGAGAGGGTTGCTGGTACTCCGGCGGCATGGGATAGCTCTGGGTAGGAGGAGTTGGCTGATACTCCGGCGGCATGGGGTAGCTCTGCGTAGCCGGCAGGGGCTGGGAGTAATCCGTGCTGCTGTTGGCGTAGGCGCTTTGCGGGTAGGCCGCGGGTTGCTGCTGGTCGCCGGGATAGGTCGCGGGCTGCTGGGCGTACGCCTGTGTTTCGGCACCCGCGGTTTCCGTCTCCTCCTCCACCTCGCACACCGTCATCGTGCAGTCTCCCAACCGATACGGCTGGTTCATCACGAGGAAGTCAGACACAATACGCTGACCATTCAAAAAGACCCCATTGCTGGATTGATTGTCCAAGATGGTGAGCTGTCCATTGGAATAGCCAATCACGCAGTGCACGCGCGAGAGAAATGTTTCCTGCGGCAGGGAGACCTCACAGCACTCGTCTCGGCCCACGCGAAACTGCATCCCCTCTCCCACGGCAAACGTGTGCGTGGAAGTCACCCCGGCGCTGTTAGTGATCAAAACAGATATCATCTCGTGCGTGTTACAGATGGTACACAGGTCGCCCGTGAAATTCAAGAGTAAAATCGACCTTCACGATAATAATTTGAGGCTATCCGGGGGAAAGAGAAACGGAGGGGAGATGAAGGGCAGCAGTACCTGATCCATCCCAAAAAATTGGAGCTGAATACGAAGGGGTCTCGCTTTCAGAATCTTCGACCCGCCGTAGGAGAACACGGCACCCGGTCGGAGGACAGGCGTTTCCCCGAAGACTTTTTCGCCCTCCAGGATGTGCAGCTGGTCGTTTTCATCATGGATCATCCATTTGCGACCGAGGAGACGAATGCTCATGCTGCTCGTGTTGCTCATGACGATGCGAAAGACGAAGTGGTACTGTCCCTCACCGGGTTCGCGCAGCAAGAGGACATCGGGAACCTTGATGCGCAGGAAAGCGCGGTGTGGCAGCATGGTGATGCGCTCACTCATCTTTGTTTCTCGCAGTGACCTCGCACAACTGCTCAATGGTTCCGCGTAGTTGCTCAACTTGGTCGATGGTGGGCAGCGCGTCGTCCGGAAGGATCATCTGCCGGGTGAGCGTATCGAGCAGCTCGCGCATGTGGTCGATGTGCATCTTTTGCGCCGTCTGCGGGTTGAGTCCACCGAGAATCTCGCTGAAGTAGGCGGGTCCGTCCGGGTAGAAGACCACGGAGGCCTGCTTGGCGTCAAACTTCGAGACGATGGCGGCTGTTGCGGCCTGAAGGGCCCGGATCCACCCGCCCAAAGCGATGAGATGCGCAAGGTCCGGGTCGCGCAGGGAAACAAACTCGGCATTGACGTCCTCCTGGGTGGAGGAGAGGTTCTTCTTGAATTCCTCAATCTGTCCCTTTTCCGCATTCTCAAGAAGACTCGCAGAGTGCGCGTTCATCTTGTCGCCCACGCCCAGCGCTTTCCCATAGCGCACCAGTTCCAGGGCGATCGGCTTAATGTCATTCATGTGCCCGCTGCGCACCGCAATGAAACCATCCGCCATCAGATACCCCATTTCCAAAGCCAATTGCCCCGCCTCCGTTGAAAGCTTCTCCGGACGCGGGCGTAAGACGTATTCATCGGGAATCGCCGGCAAATCATCCAGCTGCGCAAAAATTTTCGTGATGGACGGGGCAGTGTACACATTGATGCCGAGCTCCTGGTTGATCATCGACTCATCCAACTGGGAATCATCCCGGAACATCGCCGGCACCTCCCCCGGTTTCCGCGCCTGCGGTGTGTCGGGCGCATCGTAATCCGGTGTGCCATCCACTGCTTCTATCTCGCCTGTATCAACATCTTGCGTGGTTTCCTCGGTTGCGGCGGCGGACTCGGTAGCGCGCGGCTCTGCGGGAGGGGCAGGAGGTTCTTCCTGGGCCAAGGAGGAGGGCAGACCGCTGAGCGTCGCTGCCGCCAGAGTAATGAGCGCATTGACTTTCATAGAGGTAGGGGATAGGTCGGTTCCCACAGAAACCGTTTTTTATGCTTGACTTTTGTTTAAGTTTACCTTAACATAGCTCCACGTCAAGCTTATCTTACGCACTGACGCAAAAAAGCAAATCGCCGCGCCACGCGCATGCAGGGGGCGGGAGCCTGCATGTACGCTCAATCAAAATCTTCTGATTTAAAGGATTAGCAAGCGATAGACGATGGAGAGTCTCTGGTTTAATTTGGTCTGGCTGGTGGCCTATTTTGCAGTGCTCGTCTGCATGTCCGGGTATGGACTGCACCGTTTGCTGATGGTGATCCTCTACATCAAGCACCGACGGAACGTGCCCGAACCGATGGGGCAATGGGCGGAGTTGCCGGTGGTGACGGTGCAGCTGCCGATGTACAATGAGCGCTTCGTGGTGGAGGGCTTGTTAGAGAAGGTGACAGCTATCGATTATCCCAAGGACAAGCTGGAAATCCAAATACTCGATGATTCGACGGATGACACGTGGGAGCTGTGCCGCCAACAGGTGGAATTCTACGCCAAACAGGGATTTGATATCAAGTGCCTGCATCGCACCAACCGCACCGGTTACAAGGCCGGCGCTTTGGAGGAGGCCACCGAGGTAGCGCGTGGCGATTTCCTGCTGATTCTGGATGCCGATTTTCGCCCGGAGCCCGACATCCTGCGCGTCATCATGCCGTACTTTACGGACGAACAGGTTGCGTTGGTGCAGACGCGCTGGGGGCATATCAACCGCAACAAGAACCTGTTGACACGTCTGCAGTCGATTTTCTTGGATGGACATTTCGCGCTGGAGCAGTCCGTGCGCAACCGCTCCGGTCGCTTCTTCACATTCAACGGTACCGCCGGAGTCTGGCGCAAGAGCGCTATCGCGGATGCCGGCGGCTGGGAGCACGATACCATCACCGAGGACATGGACCTCTCCTACCGTGCGCAGATCAAGGGCTGGCGCTTCGTCTATCTCAATGATTACGTGACTCCGGCCGAGTTGCCGGAGGACATAGATGGCTTCAAGACTCAGCAACACCGCTGGACGAAAGGCAGTATCCAGGTCTGCCGCAAGATGCTCACCACGATTTGGCGCGCCAAGGTGCCGCTCAAGGTCAAACTTGAGGCTACCACGCACCTCACTTGCAATTACTCCTACCTCGGGCTGATTCTGCTGTGCATCCTGGTCATGCCCGTATGCACGGGGGTGGTGCAGCCGACAGGTGCGTGGAGCTGGCAGTCGCCGCGTATGCTGTTGTTGACGTTCTCGCTCTTTTTCTTCGCCACGGTGACGGTGTGCATGTTTTATGTCGCGGCGGAAATAATCGTCAGGCCCAAGCGGTGGTGGATGGTGTTCTTCTTCCTCATCCCCTTACTGGCCCTTGGCGTCGGTATGGGCGTGAACAACGCAAAGGCCGTGCTGGAAGGCATGTTCGGTCGCACCGCTGTCTTCGAGCGTACCCCCAAGTTTGGTGAATCCGGGCAGACCAAGTTGTCCGTCGAGCAACGCGCGCCGGGGTACCAAGCTCTCAAGTCGGGTCTTGTGCCGCTCGTTGAGATTGTGTTCGGAGTCTTTTTCCTCCTCGTCGAGTGTGGCGCCCTCTACTACGGGGCCACTCAGGATCCGATGGGTTTCGTCAATTTTGTTCTGATGAGCCCCTTTCTGGGGTTCTTTTACACGGGCGCCGGCTCGATCCGGCGCGTTATCCAAGGCATGCTGCGCCGCCGCCGCGCCTCTGTCGCTGTATCATGAAACGATCAACCACATAGAAAACACACCTCTATGAATAATCGAATCAAGACGCTAATATGCCTATTCATCATAAGTCTGTTGGGCATGGTGGGATGCCGCCATGCGAAGCCTGATACGCCGCCGCGTGCGGTGGTGAGGGATGGAGTGGCCATCACGCTGCGCGACCAAAAACTCACCGTGCTGCGAGAGGGAAAAATTGTGAAGGATTACCGCATCAGTTCCTCTAGGTTCGGCATGGGAAGCAGCATCGGTAGCAACCGCACCCCGCTCGGTATCCACGCCGTTACTCGTAAAGTCGGCGAAGGTCAGCCCACCGGGATGGTCTTCAAAGGCTGCAAACCAACCGGTGAGGTCGTGTCCGCCAACTCCGGCCGCGACCCCATCGTCACGCGTGTCATCCAGCTCGCCGGTCTGGAGTCCTTCAACCGCAATTCTCATAACCGCCATATCTACATTCACGGTACGCCGGAGGAACGCTACATCGGACGTCCCGCTTCCTATGGCTGCATCCGTATGCGCAGCAAGGACGTGGTGGATCTGTACCCCTACGTGTACCGCGGGATGCCGGTCGCCATTGAAAGCTGTTCGCAATCGACGTACATGAGGGCGGAGAACCAGAACACCCGCTCCATCGTCGTACCTCCGGACGTGGTGAATCACCTGCCGCAGGAGAGGGGCTGGGGCGTACGCCGAGTTCCTCGTCGCACTATGGCAGCGCGCCAGGCCGAGGAAAGTCAGAAACAGGCAGTGAGCGAACCTGAATTAATGGGGAACGAAGTGGCCGTTCAGTCGAATCCAGAAGAGTCGGTACGGTGATGATGCAGAATTTGCAAGCTATCGGCATCATCATCATCGTGGTGCTCGCCTTCAACTTCATGATATTTTTTCATGAATTGGGGCACTTTTTGGCCGGCAAATGGCGCGGGGCTTATATCGACCGTTTCCAGATATGGTTCGGCCGCCCGATCTTCAAGAAAAAGATAGGGCAGACCACATTCGGCATCGGGTGGATTCCCGCCGGAGGCTTCGTTTCTCTTCCCCAGATGGAGTCCATGGAGAGCATCGAAGGCGAGGCGCAAAAGCCCGATGCCTTGCCGCCGCTTAAACCGCTGGACAAGGTAATTATTGCGGCGGCGGGTCCGCTGTTTTCTCTCTTGCTGGCGTACTTGTGCGCGCTGGTGGTATGGGAGGTCGGGAAGCCGGTGGGCGAGGTGGACGGCACACAGGTAGGCTATGTGGTGCCGGATGGTCCCGCACAGCGTGCCGGTATCCGCGCCGGGGACATCATCCGCGCCATCGACGGCAAAGAGGTCACGAAGTGGACCGGTAACATGGAGGGCGTCCGCGAGTTGATTGCCCTGAGTGAGCATGAGACCATTGAGTTCCGCATCTCCCGTCCGGGAGAACCCGAGGATAGGACTCTGCGCAGCAGCTATATCCTGCCGGAGACCAATTGGTGGCAGCGGCAGGCGATGCGCACCGTGGGGGTGTTGCCGTCCATGCCATCGGTGGTCGGCGCCGTGCTGCCGGGTTCACCGGCCGATTCGGCGGGGATTCAGCCCGGTTGGGAAATAACCCGCTTGAACGGCGCCCCCGTGTATTCCCCCATCGCGCTGCAAAAGGCATCGGCTACGGGACAGCCCCTGCAGCTCAGGTTGGAGCCGCCTCCGGGCTCTGCGGAGAAGGCTTGCGAGTTCACCGTCACCCCCACCATCCCGCGAAATTGGCAGGGGAAGGAGGGAGCTGTACCGATCATGGGTATCTCTTGGGCGAATCCCTTGGGTAGCGTTCAAATGGAATATCCCGACCCGCAGGCGCAGGTGAACCAGAGCCTCAAATGGATGTGGGATACGCTCAAGAAGCTCTTCGCGCCGGGCAGCAGCGTGAAGGTGGAGCATCTCTCCGGTCCCGTGGGCATCGTTTCCTACGTGTACAAGATGATGCAGGCGTCGGATGGCATCGGCTGGCGGCTGGCGTTGTGGTTCGCCGTGGTGCTCAATGTGAACTTGGCTGTGCTCAATATCTTACCCTTGCCGGTTGTGGACGGAGGACATGTGACCTTGGGGGTTCTTGAGATGATTTGCCGCCGTCCGGTGAGCGGACGCTTCCTCGATTGGATCATGACCGCCTTCGTGTTGTTGCTCATTGGGTTCTTCTTCTTCATCACCTTCAAGGATGTCGGGGATATGATCGGGACGCCGGAATCGCCGCCGGAGAAGCTGCCGAATCCGGAATTTTGAGCTCATCTGTCCCGCCCAATTACCGTGAAAGAGATCGATTTCAAGCAGCGCCCCTTCATCCTCTTTTGGGAGGTCACGCGCGCTTGCGCTCTCGCTTGCCGTCATTGTCGCGCTGTCGCTCAACCCCGTCCGCATCCTCAGGAGCTTACTACCGATGAAGCCCTGCGTTTATTGAACGACATCATGGCGCTCGCGCCCTCCATGCTCGTGCTGACCGGCGGGGATCCCATGATGCGTCCGGACCTCCCCGCCATCATTGCGCGGGCGACACTGTTGGGGCTGCGCGTAGCTCTCAGTCCTGCCGCTACGCCGCGTCTTCTGCATGCGGATTTCTCCGCCCTGAAGGCAGCGGGTCTGCGCAGCTTGAGCCTGAGCCTGGATGGCGCGTGTGCGGAGACCCACGACCGCTTTCGCGGCGTGCCGCACACATTTGAACGCACGCTGGAGGCTGCAGCTCGGGCGAAGGAGGCAGGGCTGATGCTGCAGGTGAACACCACGCTCTCTCGCACCACCTTGCCGGAGTTTGAGGCGTTTGTCGAGCTGATGAAGCGCGTCCGCCCGGACGTATGGAGCCTTTTTGTGTTGGTGCCCACGGGGCGCGCCGAAGCGGAGGATTTGCCGACGGCGGAGGAGCTGGAGGACGTGTGGCAGAAGTTGATCGCCTTGCGCGGGAAATTGCCTTTCGCGGTGAAGACGACGGAGGGACACCACTACCGCCGTGCCCTGTTGCAAGCTGCGCGGAAAGGAGCCCCGGCGCCACGGCATATGATTCCCACACGTGATGGAAAGGGCGTTCTTTTTATCTCCCACATCGGGGAAGTGCAGCCAAGCGGCTTCCTGCCCATCACTCTTGGCAACGTGCGCCGACACAATTTGTCGGAGCTTTATCGCGAGCATCCCATCATGAAGCTGCTGCGGGACGACAACGTACTGGGCGGGAAGTGCGGTATGTGCGAGTTCCGAGAAGTGTGCGGCGGGTCGCGTTCCCGTGCCTACGGTCTGACCGGCAACCTGCTTGCCCAGGAGCCTCTCTGCAGCTACATACCCGCTTCCTTGCAAAAACGGGCTACAACATGATCAACATCTCTCGACTCTGGAACGGCATGGAGCAGCCGGCGGATCACTTGCGCTACGGTATTTCCGGCGCGCCGGGCGCATCGTGCGTCCCCGCCTCCTCGCGGCAGCGTAAGCCCATCGTCGTGTGGAACATCACGCGTACGTGCAACCTGCGTTGCGTCCATTGCTACGCGGATTCACACGCGGAAATTTATCCCGGCGAGCTCACGAAGGAGCAATGCTACGCAGTGATTGACGACCTCGCCGAGTACGGGGCAAATGCGTTGCTCCTTTCCGGCGGCGAGCCCTTGCTGCACCCTCATCTGTCGGACTTGTTGCAGCGCGCCACCGCCCGTGGGTTGAAAGTGACCCTTTCAACGAACGGTACGCGAATTACCCCGGAGCGGGCCCGCCGCTTCAAGGACTTCGGCGTCGCGTATGTGGGCATCTCGCTGGATGGTATCGGCGAGGTGCATGACCAATTCCGCGGCGTGAAGGGCGCCTTTGATGCCGCCATACGTGGCTTCCGTCTCTGTGAGGAGGTGGGACAAAAGACCGGGCTGCGCCTCACCCTCACGCGCAACAACGTGCAATGTATGCCGCAGATCTTAGATTTCATCGAGCGCGAGAATATCCCGCGCGTGTGCTTCTATCATTTGGTGCCGATGGGGCGCGGGGTGGACGTGGCAGCGCTGAGGGCGGAAGAATCGCGTGCGGCGTTGGATATGCTGCTCGAGCGTGCCGCGGCGTGGCATGCCGCAGGCAGTACCCGCGAGCTGCTCACCGTTACTCAGCCGGCGGACGGCGTCTATATCCTCCTGCGGCAGCTTCGTGAGGGTAGTCCCCTTGCGCAGCAGACCTACAGCCTCCTCTCGTGGAATGGCGGCGGAGCCAACAGCTCCGGACGCGGCATCGCCAATATCGACACGCAGGGTCGCATCCATCCGGATCAATTCTGGCAGCAGCTCACCCTCGGCAATGTCAAGGATGAGCCGTTTTCTCGCGTCTGGGAGGCGACGCTCTCCCCGAGCGCGGAGACATTACGAGAGCTGCGCGGCAGCGAGGACCCGGTCGAGCGGCAGAAGCTGCTCTCGGGTCCCTGCGCCACCTGTCGCCATTTTGCACTCTGTGGCGGCGGTTATCGCACTCGTGCCGCCATCGCTAACGGTCACTGGCGCGGCAGCGATCCCGCTTGCTATCTGACGGATGCCGAGAGACAACTCGATATCCGGCCCGGCATTCATGCTTGATCTTGTCCGGCGAGTCGCCTTTCAATCTCGAGGCTTATTTCTTCCCAGCGTGTAAAGAGGGCATCGCTTTCGCGGTCAAGTGCCTGGTATTCTTCGGTGAGTTGTCGCAGGACCTCGGCATCGGAAATGTTCTTCTCATCGTTCAGCCGTTCCGTGATGTTAGCCTTGCGAGCATCACGCGCCGCAATATCGGCTTCCACCCGAGCCAGCTCTGTTTGGAGAGGTCGAATAAGGCGCGCGTGCCGTTCGCGCTCAAGGGCGCGTTCCCGCCGAACCGCCTGACGATTCTTGGGAGAAGGGGTGGACGTGGCGGTGGGCTCGGCAGCGGAGGAGGTCCGAGCATCGGCCTCAACTTTTTCAAGGTACTGGGAGACGTTGCCGTAGAAGAGGCGGGGCGGAAATCCGGTGCGGAATTCGAGAACCTTGTTGACAAGAGGGTCGAGGAAATTGCGGTTGTGCGACACAATGCAGAAGGAGCCGGGGTACTCCGCGAGGGCTTGTCGGAGGATATCCTGGCTCTGGAAGTCCAGATGATTGGTCGGCTCATCCATGATGAGGAAGTTCGCCGGATGCAGCAGCATACAGACGAGCGCCACGCGCGACTTCTCCCCGCCGGAAAGAACGCCTACGCGCTTGAAAACATCGTCCCCCCGAAAGAGGAAGCAACCGAGCAGATTGCGCACGAGCGGAAGGGTCTCCCGCGAAGCCGCTTGCTCCACACATTCCAGCACCGTACGCTCCGGATCCAACACGTCCGCATGGGTCTGCGAGAAGAACGCGACGCGGGTGTGGTGACCGAAGGCGACGGTTCCGGAGTCGGGTTCCTCCGTGCGGGAAATCAGTCGGGTGAAGGTAGATTTTCCGGCGCCATTGACACCGACAATGGCAATTCGGTCGCCTTTCTCCATGCGGAAGTCGAAATCGTGCAGCAAGTGAATGTCGCCGTATGATTTGGATACCTTGGTCAAAGAAACGACCGTGGACCCGCCGGGCGGCGGAGGAGGAAAGTGGAACGACATGACGGCGTCATCGTCCTCTTCCTCGATGAGCTCGATTTTCTCGAGCATCTTGATGCGACTCTGCGCCTGCGCGGCCTTGGTGGCCTTGTAGCGGAAGCGATCGATGAAGGCCTGCGTTTTCTCGATGACCTTGCGCTGGTTCCTCGCCGCCTTCCGAAGAGCCTCGCGGCGTGCCTTGCTTTCTTTCAGATAGAAGGAGAAATTGCCGGCAAATTGCTCGGCGCGGCCGTGATGGAAGGCGATGGTGCGCGTGACGAGCGAGTCCAGCAGCGCGACGTCGTGCGAGATGATGCAGATGGCTCCGCGGTAATTGCGTAGAAATTGCTCCAGCCATCGTTGAGATGGGAGGTCGAGATGATTCGTCGGTTCGTCCAGCAGCAGCACATCCGGTTCTTGAAGAAGGAGCTTTGCCAGCGCAAGTCGCATCTGCCACCCGCCGGAAAATTCCCCGCAGTCGCGTCCCCAGTCCGACTCCGAAAACCCTAGCCCACGTAAAATCGTCTCGCACCGCGCGCGCAGTGCCTCCTCCGCAAAATCCTGCAGTGCCAGCTCCAACGCTCCTATCTCGTGCAGTACCTCGTCGTAGCGCGGGGAGGCAGGGGTGAGACGCTGCAGCTCGGCGGAGAGCTTCTCCACTTCTTCCCGGTAACGGGAGACAGGACCGACGCTGCCGAGAACCTCCTGCATGAGCGGGGAGCCGCTGATGTGGATGCCTTCCTGCGGCAGGTAGCCGACGCGCGTGTGGGAGGGAAGGAGGACGCGACCGCGATCCGGCTGCAGGTCGCCCGTGATGCAGCGCATGAGGGTCGTTTTGCCGGCGCCGTTTTGTCCGGCGAATGCGACGCGCTCACCGCGTTCCACGACGAAGGAAAGCGAATCAAAGAGCACCCTTGCTCCGAACTCAATATGCAGGTCCTGGACGGAAAAGACCATGGATCACTTGCGAGCCATGGCGGCATTCCAGCGGGCGATGTTGGCAGCTTGCTCGGTGAAGAGATCGGCGCAATCGTCGTGAATCTCAATACCGAGGATATGATCCCCCTGGGCGATGGAGTTGACGACAGCCTGGTCGTCGGCTGATTCGACTTCGCCAAAGATGGTGTGTTTGCCGTTCAACCATTCCGTGGGAACATGGGTGATGAAGAATTGGGAGCCATTTGTGCCGGCGCCGGTCCAGCTGCGTCCGGCATTCGCCATGGCGAGCAGACCGGGCTTGGTGAATGTGAGACCCGGCAGGCATTCGTCGTCAAATTGGTAACCGGGTCCCCCGCAGCCTGTTCCTTCCGGGTCGCCGCCCTGAATCATAAAGTCGGCAATGACGCGGTGGAAGGTGAGGTTGTTGTAGAAGCCCTTGCTCGCCAGATTCAGAAAACTGGCGGCGGTCATCGGGGTTTGGGAAGCAAATACGCGGAGGTGAATATCTCCTTTGTCCGTCTTGATGGTGATTTTCTTGTCGGTTGCCATGCGCGGATTGTACCACAGATGTTCGCTTTTTCAATGCGAAATCCGTATGGAGGGAAAACGAATGAACCGGAAATAAAAAAAATCGGGGTTGCTCTGTCTCAAGCAACCCCGTAAAAACAAAGCCGGAAAGCGTATCAACGCTTGCTGAACTGGAAGCGCTTGCGAGCTCCCGGACGTCCTGCCTTCTTGCGCTCCTTCATGCGGGAGTCGCGAGTGAGCAGCTTCTGCTCACGAAGAACGGCGCGGTACGTTTCATCAAGCATGACCAGCGCCCGGGCGATAGCAAGGCTCATCGCTCCCGTCTGACCGTGGATGCCACCACCCTTGGAGACGATCTTGACGTCAAATTTCTTCATGGTGTTGGTGGCATAGAAGGGTTGCAGCACGACGTTTTGAAGAGCATCCGTCGGGAGGTACTCCTCAAAGCTGCGGCGGTTGATGACGATCTTGCCGGACTTGCCCTCCTCGACGGGGGTCAGCCATGCGTGCGCGATAGCCTCTTTGCGACGGCCGGTTGCGTTGTAGGGTGTTGTACTCATAGCGTGATGGTAGAAAAATTTAGCCGATCGTTACGGTCTCGGGGTTCTGCGCGGCATGCGGGTGCTCAGCGGAGGCATACACCTTGAGGCGAGTCGCCTGCGCACGTCCCTGGCGGGTGTGCGGCACCATGCCCAACACAGCGTGCTCCAGCAGGTACTCCGGCTTCTTGCGGCGTATCTTGGCCGGGGTCAGCACCACCTGGTTGCCTACATAGCCCGTGTAGCGCGTGTAAATCTTCGCCTGCTCCTTGTTTCCGGAGAGCTGTACTTTTTGCGCATTCACGATCACCACGTAGTCCCCGCAGTCCACGTGCGGAGTAAAGATCGTCTTGTTCTTGCCGCGCAAGATATTGGCAGCCTGCACGGCCACTTGACCGAGCACCTTATCAGCTGCATCGATCACATACCACTTGCGCTCGATATCCTGAGCTTTGGCAGAAAAGGTTTTCTTCATATTGCGTTCTTTTTTCCTTTCTTGTCCGTCCACCTCCATCAGAGACAATGTCGGTAACGGGGGAGAAGACTACTCTTAAATGACCGATTTGTCAACCGCATTCTTTGATTTTGTCCGTTTTTTTCCAAATTTCACCCGATCCCCCTAAAAAAGCGCTTGCAAATTAGAACCATTGGCTCTAAACTTACTCCGCAGTCGGGAGCCCGTTCTTCCGCTCCCATCCGTCTGCTCGTTAACTCTCTTTCCCCTATGCCTAATCCCAACGGACGCCCTTCTCGCCCCAATCCTCAACACAATAAGTCCAATCGCCCCGGTCAGGGTGGTGCACGCCCAAATGCCGCGGCGGCTCCCGCGAAGGTGAAGAAGGTCGAGGATGATTCCGAAAGTGAGATTGAAATGGAAGGAACGGTGACAGCGGTGCTCGCCGGCACGATGTTCCGAGTACGCGTCGCCAACGGTCACGAGTTCCTCGCCCATATTTCCGGCAAGATGCGCAAACGCTTCATTCGTCTCGTCGTTGGCGATCGTGTGCGCATTGAAGTCTCCCCCTACGATATGAGCAAGGCTCGTATCACCTTTCGCCTGAATTGACGTGTGTCGATGGGGAGCGGGTGGAAGGCAAGGGCTTTCCCTCCTGTTCCTCTTGATGTCAGTAGTTATCTCCCTACCAGCACAGTGGGCGAGCTCGCGGCTATTGTCGGTGGTGATGGAGAGGAAGTAGAGGTGAAGCGTGTAGCTCCGCGCCGCCTTTCGAGACGATTGAGCCATTGGTTCATGCATTGGGTAGTTTTTGCGGAGACGGTGTTCATATGCTGACGCTCTAAAAAGGTGAGGATGGCTGCATTTTTGGCAATGGGTGAATAATGCGTTCGGGCGTCTTGGTTGTTTTTGCCGAAATGACTCTAGCACGTTTTGCACTTCTTGGCATCCTTTCTGTGCCGAGAACCTGTTGCATTTAATTTTGCGCTCCAATTGAGTTTAGCGAGGTCGATGAATACACCAGAAGAAGATATCAGGTTACGATACAAATCATGAACAGATGTAATTCGAAATGCGATACAGAGGCGTTACCCATGTCGAGGAACTGCCTCCTCCGGCTCTTCCCCCACCCCCGATCACCGTAACGCCGTTGCTCTCGATGCTGCTTCTGCTGCGGTGCCCCGGACTTTTAGGAAAATAGAATTAACTGCGGAACGGATTTATTCCTTTAGGAATGAAATTTCTACTAGTCGTGAAAAAACCGCAACATTCATTGCTTTTCTCACACCCTGCACATCCAGCACGATAATTTTGCTTCCAGTCTGAAATAGAACGAACTGCGAAAGAGTGGCAACTTTCTGGTAATATGCACAGTGGAATGTTGTAGATGGAGACATTCATTCCCATTGCACTCAAGAATGTTACAGCCTCTGCCAAATCGTTTGCGTAAGCTGTCGGTTCCACCCATGTGTTAGAGTAATTCTCTTCAGCTAAGCCAATAATTTCCTGCCCCATCAAGGCGATATGGGATACGTAAGGGAAATTACGGTAGAAGAACAAGGCTATATCTTTGAGGTACGGTACGCTTTTTTGTGTGAGAACATACCTTATTTCTATTTTCTGCTGTAATTTAGCCAGATTGTTCAACCCGAGCATTGCCCTATCCCACCCACGAGGAGCGTGCATAACGCTTTCGGCTAGTCCGGGAGTATCCCCATGAACTGAGACACAAAAGCAAATGTTCAGGGGAGCAGCCAACGCTAGCTTCTTAGCAAGCTCAAAATCCGAGAAAGAACTACCATTAGTTAAAACATCGAGCTTTGCTGCGGGAAACTTCTTATTAATAATATCGAAATACTCAACAAGCCTGTCGGGGAAAAGAGCCGGTTCACCGCCTGTTATAGCTAACACTTCGACAGAATCAGGCTCAAGTAAGTCGAGAATCCGGAGATTATCTTGATGGTGTTTCTCAATCTCCCCATGTGGAGGTTGGGGACACATTACACATCTGAAATTACAAACAGAAGTAACAAACAAACAGTTGTGAAAAGATTGGATATCCCATAACCGAACAATGTTTCCGTCAGGATAAATCTTTACAATATCTCCATCGTGTAATTCAGAAATGTTCCCTATTTTCAGACATTTTCTCAAAGTAAACAGAGAGCAAGCAACGACATCGTCTCCATGAGAGAAGATACCTCGAGAAACCTTCCGAATAATTCCTTCTTCAGGGACTCCTGAATCAGCTAACGGAAGAAGCGATTTAAATTTTTTACTCATTTAATAATTTATCCAAGTGCTGACAATCTTCATGAACTCGGGATCCTTCAGTCTCTCGAAAAGATAATCGAAAATCAAAGTTTGTTTGCGACAGAAGAAGCTATCGCTACGCACATTTGCTATATCTCCGGTCTCAAGATAATTCCTGAAAATATCTACCCCACAGTATGTACGATATACACACGTGGAGCAACCGGGAATAGTTTCTACACAACTAGAACTTATGATATCTCTGAGAGTTTCGGAAAGAAAAATCTCTTTATATGTATTTTCATATGCATTACCAAGCTTAAAGCTCATATTTCCCATTCGAGCCAGCATCCGAGCTTCATCCGCAGGGTACACATCGCCAGAGTAATCGTAAATGACACCACTCACACCTGCGCCTGAAGGGGACTGCAGATCGACAAATCCAGTTGGATAGGGAGTAAGAATTCTACGCAACAACAAAGCTGTGTAAAACTCAACAAAAGAATGTCCCTGCTTATTTAAACGAATAATATATTCCAATCCTCGCTTGAACATCTCTACAAACTGCTCGGGCTTGTAATAGAGCTTGTTTTTGAAGGCGTCTCCATATGGATTAAGTGCGCGGAAGAATATGCCCGCAAAGCCGAGTTTTTCATACTCATCAATAATGCCCTCAATCTGCCCAAGAGAATCGGAAGAAGCTGTCATTAACGCGTGAACACTATCATGCCCCAACCATTTCCTTGCCTTAGCCAAATTCAAGACAAAGCGTTCGTAGCTACTGCCATTAGTCCGCAGCTTTCGGTGCAAGTCGTGCAAGCACTTAGGCCCATCAAGTGAGGTGGAAAGCATTATCTTGTGTTCTTTAGCATCCCTGAGATGCTGTTCGTTAAGAGCGTAAAGATTTGTGCAAGCGACAAATTCTAACTGTCGTTTGCTGTTTTTATTGAGCTCCTCCGCTCGACGAACCGCCGCCATAACTGTCTTCCAATTAAGCAAGGCATCCCCACCCTGAAACTCAATTTTTAGAACAGGACTGGGAGACTGGAAAACGAGATCGATCACTTTTTCTGCTACTTCGGTCGGCATATCGTACTTATACGCGTCATCCTCCGCACTAGAAACCTGACAATATTCACACCGATGGTTACACCTCAGTGTAACCACTAGCATATGTAGCGCGGTTGAAGTGTGAAGATACTCTCTTCTCGAACGATATTTATTGGCTGATAGCATAAGAGCAGTATCAAAGTGACCTTCCGCCGCCACAAAGGCTCTGCTCTCCAAGCGATGCAGCTCCAATTCAGGAATAGCATCAAATCGTTTCTCTACCAGGGATGTAAAAACATCTGAGGGAACCTCCACGTAATCACCACATTCATTAACGAGGAGAACGTGATTATTCTTCCTCTTGAACTCAAATGGAAGAAGTCTATAGGCAGTCATGTTTACGCATCGGCAATGGGTGCGAGTGCGGTCTTCACTAACAAGTCCCTCACATTTTTAAAATCTACTTCAAGCTTTTCTCTAACCTGCTCATCATTCAATTGACAAGTAAAATTAGCAATACACTGTTCTTCAGTAGTATCGCCGTGCCTCACCTTGGTGAACGTCAAGATAGCCTTACCATCTCGACACTCAACCAAGGCCCAATCAGCATATACTTGCTCCTTCTTTACAGCAGTTAGAATCGCCGACACAGAAAAAGCACCTAAATCGACGCTAATTGTCATAATATCAGAAGCTAGAGCGATGAGAAAAGTGAGAGCTATGCGAACTGTGGGAGCGATGAGAGTAGTGAGCAAGGAGATCATAGTCTCCTGTATTCACGTGGGCCTCTGAAAAATACAGCGGAGAGTTTTCAGTAACCGATTGAATTTTTTCCATCCGAGCTTTTCTTTCGTTCTGAATGGCCTCTTTCCCAGTCGCAGTAGCTGAGGAGGCAGAACCCACTACGGCAGCACCAAATAGCAGAGCAAAAAACTTTTTGAATTTCATAATAATATCTATGTTAATGTTACTTCCTTGGGTTCTTTTTCATAGAATGGCCGCCACACCTCCTAAACGGAACAAGCGTAGCGTGTTTTCAAATGTATGTCAAATCTAATTTTTAGAAATTTCATCTGCATTTTTAACAAGCACAAGTGGGTGATGCAGCTTAGAAGAAGCGCTGTTTTTGAGGAAACTCAGGAGGAGGAGTTGACGCCGTTTCGCGCGTTGTAGTACATCTGCTTGTGTAGTCGGAGCGTGTGGCTCATCTGCCGGAGGTCAGGAACTCGGCGTTGCAAAAGGGGCGGGATGTGGTAGAATGAGTGACGTATGGATTTATCGGCATTCAGAGAAGAATACTTGAAAGAGACGCTGCATCGGCGGGACCTGGCGGAAACACCGTTTGAACAATTTGATCGGTGGTTCAAGCAGGCGTTGGCGAGTGGTATCGCGGAGCCCAATGCAATGAGTCTGGCGACGAGCACGTCGGCGGGTGTGCCGTCACTGCGCACGGTGCTTCTCAAGTACTACGACGATAAAGGGTACGTTTTCTTCACGAACTACACGAGCCGGAAGGCACGGGAGATGGCGGAGAATCCGAACGTGTGCATGCTGCTGCCGTGGGTGACGTTGGAGAGGCAGATTATTGTGCACGGACGGGTGGAGAAGATAACGCGGGCGGAGACGCTGCGCTATTTTCTGACGCGGCCGCGCGAGTCGCAGCTGGGGGCTTGGGTATCGCACCAGAGCAGTGTGATTTCCACGAGAAAATTGCTCATGATGAAGCTGCAGGAACTCAAGAGGAAATTTGCGGATGGCGAGGTGCCGCTGCCGGATTTTTGGGGCGGCTACCGAATCATCCCGCGCGCCATGGAATTTTGGCAGGGTGGACCCGGGCGGGTGCACGACCGCTTCCTCTATACCTTGCAGGAAGACGGATCGTGGCTCATTGAGCGACTGCAGCCGTAGGAAGAGCGGTTCCGGCTACTCATCCATGTAGTCGCGGATGATGTCGAGGAAGGAGGAAAGCGTGTGGTCGCGGGTCCAGGCGCCGATGCCTTTGATACGGCAGGCTGCTTCCTCTGTTGTGGGGCGCAAGGTAGCGAGGGCGCGCAGGGTGGCGTTGCTCATGATGCGAAAGACCGGGACGTGGTATTCGCGGGCGAGCTCAGTGCGTGCCGCGCTGAGGTGGCGGTAGAGCACCATGTCCGGCTTGCCGACTTGGAGGGCATCCAGCAGATTTTGCGTGCGTTTGCGGGCATCCGCGAGGTTGCGGGTTTGAACCTGCTTGTCGCAGCTCCATCCTTTGGAACTCATGAGCACCTCCTTGTTACCGCGCATCACCTCGGCGCCCAGGGGAGAGAGGGAGATGAGAGGCATCTCGCCGCCGCTTGTTTCAAGAAGTTTGGCGTTCTGCATGGCGCGGAAGAGGGCGCGCATGGCGGCTTCCGTGAGGTGGGAGAGGATGCCGTAGGTGGAGAGACCCATGAGGTGCTGGTTGAGCGTGGCTTTTTTCGCGCCGCGCAGCATGTCCATAATTTTGCCGCGTCCGTACAGGGGGCGCAGAGAACCATCCCTCTGCCGCGCGCAGGAGCGGGCCACGCCGGCCAGCGCTTTGCGCACGATATCCATCTCGGCTGCGGAGAGTTCCTGTGCATCTGCGGGAGGTGCGGCGAGGCAGGCATCGCAGTGCCCGCAGGGAACGGCATCCTGCTCGCCGAAGTAATCGAGAATCCACATTTGGCGGCAACCGGAGCTGTATGCGTAGCGGGTGATGGCTTCAATCTTGAGGTGATCGCGGCGTGCTTTTTCTTCCAGCTGGTCGCGGTCGATATTCAGCGAGGAGAAACCGGCATCCGGGTTGAGTACCCGCGTGCTTTTCACATTTTTCCCCGGTACGTCGGTGCGGACGATGGCCCCGGCGTGCATGAGCACGGAGAGCGCTGTGGAGACAGCCATGGGGTTCACCTCCTTGCCGAGAAGCGCGCTCATTTCATCCGCGCTCATCTGTACCTCGCCATTGTGCGTGGAGCTCTGCAGGCAGAGAAGATTGTAGAGAGAGCGGACGAGATTAAGCGAGGGGTTGCTCCCTTCAAAGAAAAACTCCTGCGTTTTAAGATCCGCGTGGTTGAAGAGCAACTCGCAGCAGGCGGGTTTTCCATCGCGTCCGGCGCGCCCGGCCTCCTGGTAATAGGCCTCTACGCTCCCGGGAATTTCAAAATGGACGACGAAGCGCACGTCCGCGCGATCAATCCCCATACCGAAGGCGTTGGTGGCGACGATGATATTCGCCTTGCCGGAGATAAAGGCGTTCTGCGAGAACTGGCGCTCCTCATCCGTCATCCCCGCATG
>CANQSY010000020.1 GCA_947626635.1 uncultured Akkermansia sp. | reverse complement strand
GGTGGAGAGCAGTGTGCGCGACGCACTGGACTGCGGCTACCGCATGATCGACACGGCGCAATGGTACGGCAACGAGAAGGAGGTAGGACGTGGTATAGGGGGGAGCGGTGTGGCGCGCAGTGAGATCTTTCTTGTCACGAAGCTGCAGAGCGGACGGCACGTGCGGCGGAGTGTTGCGGAATCGATGCGCAAGCTGGGGGTGGATTATCTCGATCTGTTGCTCATTCACTGGCCGATGGGGCAGGACGAGAAGATTTGGAGCGAGATGGAGCAATGTGTGGCTCGCGGGGAGGTGCGCGCCATTGGCCTGAGCAATTTCTACGGTGAGGATTTTGAGAACATCCTGAGGTGCGGAGACATCCCGCCGCAGGTGATTCAGCAAGAGTTGCATCCCTTCCGCCAGCAGCCGGAACTCATCCGTCGCTACCGACAGCTCGGTATCGTTCCCCAGGCCTGGTCTCCCCTCGCGTGCGGTCGCTGCGATATTTTTACCCATCCGCTCCTCGTTGATATAGGAGCTTCCTACGGTAAAACTCCCGCCCAAGTTGCCCTGCGCTTTCTCGTGCAGCGCGGTATCTGCCCCCTTCCTAAAACAACGCACAGGAACCGAATGGCCGAGAATATCGACATCTTTGATTTCTCCCTGAGTCCCGCAGATGGGGAAGCCCTGCGCCGTCTCGATGTCGGACACGGCCTCTTCGGCTGGTACGACTGAGTGCCCGGCGCGCCGAATGCGCCCGGTGTGTGTTTGTGCCGGAGGACAGAGCTGCCTGCGTGGTTAGGGGAAGAGAAGAATCAGGGGAACACGGGGAGCCGAGGCATCGGGCTGCAAGGGTTGCACGGCATCGGTTTTGACCCAACCCGGGGTGCCGGTGGCTGTGCGGATGTAAGACCAACTGCCGCGGCGAGCGAGCAGATGGACAGGTGTGGAAGCAGGCAAGTCGAGCAGGCTTTTGGACTCATCGGTGGCAGCGAGCTGCAGCGCAGAGGGCTGCACCACGTAAGCGATATCCGATGGCGGAAGGGAGGAGAAATCAGGAGTCTCGCGCGTGGAATAGTACACCCAGTCAATGAGACAGAGCACGCAAGCCACCGCCAGCGCTGCCGTGCCGTATGTGAGCCACGGAGAGGAACGTTGCCGGCCGCTGAGCAGCAGGTGCAGAGCGAGGCAGAGAAGTAAAAGCGATGTGCTGATCACCGTGGCAATCCATAGTTGGCTGCACGTAAGCAGGGTGAACACCTGGTCCACGGAGGAGGAGACAGGTAGAATGGCGCCCTCTTTGCGCTGGATAAAATCAAGGTTGGCTCGTGCTTCGCTGAGCGAAGGATTGAGCTGAAGAGCCCGCTCATAGAAGAGGGCGGCGTAGCCGGGTTTGCCGAGACGGTATTCGCAGTTGCCGATGTTGTAGTACAGGAGATCTTGCGCCGCGCCGTCCTGTGTGAGCCTCGCCTTGAGCATGTCCTCCACCTTGGAATACTGACCTCCGTTGTACAGCTGCTCCATGGTTTCTGCCCCGGACGTCAGCGACATCAGACCAATGACCAGAAGAACCATCTTGCCGAGAGCCCGGCGCACGCAGCGCAGCATGCCGCTCCTCTGCTCCGGAAGGACGGTGGGATGCGCTTCCGGACGGAACACTTCCTCATCCCTCATCCGCAAAATACCGCTGAGCTCGTCATCCATATCCTGCGGAGCGATGTGGCTCTCGATGAAGGTTCCTATGCGTTTGAGGAAGAGGACGGGATCCTGCTCGCGTGCGATGTCGGCGAGCTCGCGTTCGCGGGTGCGGTCCGCCGCGCGCAGAGCGAGTCGTCGCCTGATGAAGCATACGCCCACATAGCCGAAGACGGCAAGCGCAGGCAGGTAGAGCAATAGCCATACCCAGCGCGGCAGTACCACTGCGTGCCGCGCTTCGTCGTCAGGCGGGATAAAGCCGTAGATGTCCACCATATCTGCAACGGGAACGGTACCGGCCGGGGGAGGAGATGGAGAACCCGCGACGACAAGTCCTCCCGTCGCATCGGTCTCCTTCCATGGAAGGGCAATGGGTGCAGTGGCGGCGCGTTTATAGGCCATGGACTGCGGGTCAAAGTAATTCAGGACGAATGAGGGGATGCCGCCGACCTCTGCCGTGGGACGCATGAGCTGGGTGAAGACCATGCCGACCGTTTGTCCGGCCGCATTCACGATGGGACGGCGCGTTGCGGGCACGAGTTTCCAGTTGGAGGCGTCATCCGGGGGAGGACAGCTGAGCTGCTGCAGGTTGCCGGAGCCTCGTACGGTGATTTCCACCTCCACGGCTTCGTTCATCGCCAGGGAGGAGGCGGATGAGGTCGAGGAGATGGTGTAGTTGCCTACGGTGTCGGCGAACTGAGGCGGTGCGCCCGGTGGCAAGGGCAGGGCGGACAGGGTGAGGGTGGGAAGCAGGAGGTCCTCTGTGCCGAGTGAGAAAATGCCCCGTTGACGACCGATGAGGATCTTGCCCGTGATATCTGATTTCCCTTCGCGGAAGGGAGTGAGTTCTCCCGCGAAGTCCGCCGTGCGCCATTCCTGTCCGCGGGCGAAGGCCAGGGAATCGCTGAGCAGCTGACTCTGCACCGTAGCGATGATGCCCTGCACGGACGGCTGCATCGTGCTGACCTTGACGCCTACGGCGTGCATCTGGGGGAGAGAGGCCTGCACGCAGTCTTGCGGCAGAAAAAGTTTGATGGCAGCGCGGATCGGTTGGTGCACGTAGCCCTCGCGGTTGTCGATGTACCAAAGAGCGCCGTAGGCGACGGGCGAGGTGTACCATTTGATTTCTGCCGTGGAGCGCACGGGGAGGACGGGGATGCGGACGGTGGCGGTGCGACCGCTACGGTAGCGTACGGTCAGCTCGCCGAGCTCGAGGTTGCCTGGCTTGTCCGGACGCACGAGAATGGGCAGAATCTCCACCACGGCACGATTGGGGTCCAGTGGATTGGCGCCGGCGCGAGGAGGAAGCTGCTGCACCGTGGCTGTGCGGACGCTTATCTCGCTTTGCAAGGCAAAGTGGTCCTCTCCCACCTCGGTATCCACCAGGTAAAGCAGGACCTTCTCCCCCGGCACGGCTACACCGGTGGACCACAGAGCCGCTACTTCGGCGGCTGCCTGCTGTACGAGGACTGTCATGCACAGTCCGATGATTGCTCCTAGAATTCGCTTCGTCATGGCGGTATTAGTAATCTTTAGAGGGTGGCCTCATTGGAGTATGGCGGTGCGGTATGGGAGAGCCGTCGGCTTCGTCCATGTGCATCCGCAGGATTCCCTCAGCCCGCTGCTGGTCTTTTTCCTCCTCGGTCAGTTCAGCGGCGGTCTGCTGACTTTCCTTTTGTTGCTCTCCTTGGCGGTCGGTTTTCTCCTGTTGTTGGTCGTCTTGCTGTTCCTGCTGTTTTTGTTGCCGGTCTTGGTCCTGTTGCTCAGATGGATCGTTCTTGTCTTGCTGCTGATTTTGCTCTTGCTGATTCTCCTGCTGTTTCCGGTCTTGATTCTGTTGGTCCTGCTGCTCGTTGCGCTTGCTGTCGGTTGAGTCGTCGTTTTGCTGCCGGTCTTGCTGCCGGTTTTGGCGTTGTTGGTCCTGACTGGATTGGTTTTGTTGCTTCTGGTCCTGCTGCTGCTTCTGATCCTGCTGGTCCTGCTCTTGGTTCTCTTGTTGCTGTTGCTGCTGTTGTTGTTGCTGGAGACGTTTGATTTCCTCTTCCAGGACGCGGATGAGCTTGTTGATCTTATCGGTATTATTTTTGGCGGCGGTGAGGTCAGGCTGGGAGGAGAGGGCATCGTTGAATGGAGTGAGAGTTTTCTTGAGCTCATCCACGATGTGTTGGAGTTCCTTGATGCCGGGACCGGCGGTGTTGTTTTGTTCCCCCTCCTGCGGCTCGTAGAGATGCCGCAACTGAGCAAAAACATCCCGTGCGCGCATGTTGCCCAGCGCGAGGTGAACGGCGGCCTGCAAACGTGAGTCATCCGTCAACAGAGCATCGGAAAGCCGGAGTGCGGCGGTATCCGTCTTTGTTTCCCTGATGGCCTGTAATGCCTGCTCGTACGCTTCCTCAGGATTCTTTTCCTGTGCACCGACGGAGGGAACAAGAACGAGCAGGGCCGTGAAAAAGAGGAGGGGCTGCCGGACGCGGGGCGCTCGCCACTCGCTCGCGAGGATGAGACCGGCAAGCAACATGAGCAGCGAGGGCAAGGCAAACCATGCGAAGAGGTCTCTCGGTTGCCTCCCGGTGGAATAGCTCTCCTCATGCCGCGCCAATTTATCCGCCGTTTCGCGGGCGAACGCCGTCAGATTCGCTCCCGAATTCATGGCGAGAAAAGAGCCGCCGGTCGCCTGCGAAAAACGTTTCAGGGCCTCAACGTCCAGCTTGCTGATGACGTGCTTCCCGGAGGCGTCTTCCCAGAGACCGTTTTCGCCCTTTTCGTCAGGGATAGGAGCTCCCGTGGGAGTGCCGATGCCGACGGTGATGACGAGGAGGTTGTGCCGTTTGGCTTCCTGGGCGATACTGATGGAGGAATCCACGGTGTCTTCACCGTCGCTCAGGATGACGAGGGCATTGGCGCCGTCCGGGGCGCTGCGGGCAAAAGTGTTCATGGCACGGCGCAGTACCTGCTCGAAGTTTGTACCGCCATAGCCGGCCCAGCTGCGGTTGACCTGCTCAAGGGCATCGCGCAGCGCCGTGTGGTCGTAGGTCAGAGGCACAACGAGGTCGGCCTCGCCGGAAAAAACGATAAGACCGATCTTGTCTCCCGGCAGGGCGTCAATGAGTTCATAAGCGGCGGCTCGTGCTTCCTCCAATCGCGATGGCGCAACGTCGCGTGTCTCCATGGAGCGCGAGATATCCAGAGCAATGAGGAGATTGCGACCGGAGGCGGAGGCTTCGCCGGGTTCGTAGCCGTTGATGGGTCGCGCCATGGCGAGAATCATGCCGGCGAGGGCGAGCAGCATGAGCAGCTGGGGTAACTGACTCTGCCAGGCAGGCGCTCGTTGCACCAGCTCGGGATGATCGACCGAGACCAACTCCTTCCACGCGAGTCCCAGCCTGTGCCGCACGAGCAGAGCCCCGCAGCCCAGGAGAATCGGCAGCAGGAGCGCCACCAACATGGAGGGATAGAGAAATGTCATGGTGCGGAACGGGTGCGAAGAAAGGAGAAGGAGAAACCAAGGGCGAGCAGGAGTCCCGCCAGCCCCAGCGGGTACATGAAAAGGGATTCGTAGCTGACCAGCCGCCGACGGGTGGCATCTGTCTTTTCCAAGGAATCGATACTGCGGAAGGCCTCCTGCAGCTGGGCTCCGCTGCCGGCGCGGTAGAAGCGACCGCCCGTGATGTCGGCGATTTCACGCAGCGTTTTTTCATCGAAGGTATCGACATCCGCCGTGTAACGAGAGAGACGTTCATCACGTCCGATCGCTATGGTGAAAATTTTGATGCCGAGCTTGGCAGCCTGACGGGCAGCATCGACAGGGGAAAGGGTGCCGCTGTTGCTTACTCCGTCTGTGACGAGGATGATGACCTTGGACTTCGTCTCCTTGCGCTCGTGCAGACGGGTCGCGGCGCCGGCTATGGCTGTGCCTATGGCTGTGCCATCCGGCTCCACGTAGCCCGGTGTGGCCGGACGTCCGAATGAACCGGGATCGGCCAGATAGAACTGAGCCATGATGTCTTTCAGGATGGCGTGATCCAATGTGAGGGGACTGCAGAGCTTGGCCCGCCCGGCAAACGCGAGGAGTCCGATGCGGTCGTTGGGTCTGCCGGCGATAAAGGAGGAGATCACGTGCTTTGCCGCTTTGAGTCGGTCCACGGTGGCGCGTCGAAGTTGTCCTTGCTCGTCGCGCAGGGTGAAGGACATGTCGGCGATGCTCATGGAGCCGGAAAGGTCGCAGGCGATCATGATGTCGATTCCGCTTACTTTTTGCTCCTCGTGCTCATTGCGCCACTGCGGACGCGCCAGGGAGACGAGAAGAAGCGCGGCCGAGAGCACAAAGAGGATGGGGCCCAGTCGACCGACGAGGGAGCGTGGTGCGCGCAGTTGGTCGCGTATGATGGACAGCGAGGGCAGCCGAATGCTGCCGGCTGCCCCCATCCTGCGGCGCAAAAAGAGAAGAGGGATGAGCAGGAGAAGAGCCCACAGCCACGAAGGTTCGGCCCATGTAAGCTCGCGTGTGACGTTGCCGGCCGCAGCGAGGGCAACAACCGGGAAACAATGCTGCGCCGTGGTCTGCCGACTTTCTGTCTCGCGGTTGTGCTGTTCGGCGTCGCGAATGGAAAGCAGGAGGTCGTGCGCCGCGCGCAGGAGGTCGTGTGCGGCGTCGGCGGGTGCTTCCCGGGCGTCATCGTATTTGAGCTCGGCCAACTGGTCCAGGAGGGAGCGGGTAGCACGCTGGCATTGCTCCGGCACGGCTGCCAGGGAATCCACGCGGCGGCTGAATTCCTCATGAGTTTCAAAGAGGGCGGGGTCGCTGAGCTCGCCCTGGAGATAGCGACGGAGGAGGAGGGAGATGCGCAGGCTGCATTCGCGAAGCGGCAGCTGCTCGGCTTCTACCTTTGCCAGCTCATTGAGAGCGCGTTGCAGCGGTGTCAGCTCAGCCTCGTCGGCTGCGCGCCGTCTGCGTCGCCGTACGTAGATAGAGACCCCTGCCGCAATGACCAGCAGCAGGACCGCCACAGCCACTCCTACCCACCAGCCGCTGTGGACGAACTGCGAGGCAGGTACCTCCGCGTCGAGCGTCGGTATAGCGTCGAGTATGGGATGTTGTTGCGGCATGGTGGAGTGAAGGAGATGTCAGCGAATGATGAGACGACTGCGACGCTTGAAGAGACGGCGCAGGCTGGGCATGAAGTCTGTATCGGTGAGCAGGGAGGGGTGGTCGATGCCGAGCTGATTGAATAATTTGTCCCAGTCGGCATAGTGAGCGACGAGAGCCTTGCTGTGGGCGTGGATGAGGGAGGAATCCGAGAGGTTGACCTGCCGCTGGATGCCGGATTCGAGTTCCTGCGCGAGGATGGGTCCGACAGCGGGGAGTTGGAGTTCGATGGGATCATTCACACGCAGGGGGATCAGCTCGTGCCGGAAGTTGAGTTGTCCGATGGCTTCCTTGTCCGGCGTGAAGAGAAAATCGCTGAGCATCACGAGGAGGGTCTTCTTGCGTTGGGTGCGCAGAACCTCATCCGCCACTTCGCGAACCTCTTCATCCTCTCCTCCTCCGGGAGCGCTCAGAATCTCGCGCACAATGCGCAGACACTGCTGCACGCCTTTGGCCGGAGGGAGATAAAAATGGGGGGTGCGTCCGAAGAGGAGCAGTCCCGTTTTGTCGCCGTTCAGAGCGGCGCTGTACGCAAGGACGGCGGCGATGCGCGCGGCGAATTCGAGCTTGGTGTCCGAGCTGCGGGAGCCCGCGTAGTGCATGGACCCGCTGGTGTCCACGGCAAGGAGCAGGGCTTGTTCACGCTCTTCGTGGAACTTGCGCACGTAGGGGGTGCCCGTGCGGGCGGTCACCTTCCAATCAATGAAGCGCGGTTCATCGCCGGGCATGTACTCGCGGAAGTCATCAAAATCCAACCCCTGCCCGCGGAATCCGGATCGATATTCGCCGGCAAAGGTCGCTACAGCCAAACGCCGCGCTTGCATTTCAATGCGGCGCACCTTCTGCATGATGTCGCGCGTCTTATCCATGGGGCTTTATGGCACCGGGACCTTAGAGAGGATGCGCTCCACGACGTCGTCGGCCGTGACGTTGGCAGCCTCTGCCTCGTAGGAGAGGAGAATGCGGTGCCGGAGGATATCATGCGCGAGGTCCTTGACATCCTGGGGGGTGACGTAGCCGCGCTGCTTGGTGAGAGCCAGCGCCTTGGAGGCAAGGGCGATGTTAATGGTGGCACGTGGCGAGGCGCCGGCACGCACCATGCCGGCCAGCGAGCGGTCCACTTTTTCGGGCATACGCGTGGTACGAACGAGATCCACAATGTAGCGCTGAACGGCAGGATCAATGAAGATCTTGTCCACAAGAGCCCGCGAGGAGTCGATGTCCTCCACCCGAACGACCGGGCGCGTGCTGGGCACCTGTTCGGTACTGCCCATCAGCTCAAGAACCTGTAGTTCCTCGTCGCGGGATGGATAATCAACGAGCACCTTGAAGAGGAAACGGTCCAACTGCGCTTCAGGTAACTGGTAGGTGCCCTCCTGCTCAATGGGGTTTTGCGTGGCCAGCACGAGGAAGGGATTGGGCAGAGGATGACTCATTTCTCCCAGAGTCACCTGTCGCTCTTGCATGGCCTCCAGCAAAGCGCTTTGGACTTTCGCCGGTGCACGGTTGATCTCGTCCGCCAGAATCAGATTGGCAAATATGGGACCCTTCTTGGGCGTGAACTGTCGCTCCTGAGGGTTGTAGATCATCGTGCCGATCAGGTCAGCCGGTAAGAGGTCCGGGGTGAATTGGATACGCGAAAAGGCCGCATGCAGGGTGCCGGCCAGGGCTCTGACAGAGAGGGTTTTGGCAAGTCCGGGTACGCCTTCGAGAAGGACGTGACCCTTACAGAGCAAGCTCAGGATGAGGCGGTTGACGAGGTGTTGCTGGCCGATGATCACTCGACTCATTTCGATCTTTATCTGGCTGACCCAGGCAGAACGACGGGCAATTTCTTCGTTGAATTCCTGCGTATTCATAGTTTCATCTGTTCTCTAGCATAGCACGTTGCCGTTTTAATTCAAGCCGCATCTTGGTGTCTGACACAGTTTGTTAGCCTTGTGTTCAAAAGTTTTTTCAGGACTCTGCGCCGGAACGTTTGAGGTGAAAAGATTTGCTTTTCGTGAGAAGGGGGCGTAGAATGCGCTCATGCCGGACACTTCTCTCTACCGCGCCTGGGCTCAGATCGACACGAACGCTATGAAACACAACCTGCGCGTGGTGCGTCGCGCGATGCCGCAACATGCGCTCATGCCCATTGTGAAGGCGGAGGCGTACGGTCACGGGCTGGAGGGGGTGGCACGCGCGCTGGATGACGAGGATGTTCCCTTTTTCGGGGTAGCGACCATAGCGGAGGCGGCGAGGGTGCGTGATGCGGGGTGCAAGACGTGTCCGTTTATTCTGGGTCCGTGTTTCCCTGCGGAGCGGGAGGCGATTGTGCAGAATGAGTGGCGGGCCGCTTTGTCGGATCCGGCCGAGGCGGAGCATTTCAACGCGTTGGGAAAGCTCTATGGCAAAAAAGTGCATTTGCACGTGAGTGTGGATACGGGGATGGGCAGGGCAGGGTTGCTGCCTCATGGGTTAGGGGAGATGGCAGACCTCTTGCCCCGACTGGAACATCTTCATATTGAGGGCATCTACTCGCACCTTTCCGCCGCGAGTGAGGATATAGCGTTCACCCATCGTCAGATTGCGGCTTTCGAGCAGGCTGTGCAGCAACTCTCTCAAAAGATGTCCTTTCAATACCGTCATCTGTGCAGCAGCTCCGGCGTCTTTAACTACAAAGTCCCCTGCACGAATATGGTTCGTCTGGGGCGCATTCTGTACGGGTATTCCCCCATGCCTTCGCCCTACAACAAAGAGCTGCAGCAGGCTCTCACCCTCTTCAGCCGCGTCACCTTGGTTCGCACTCTGCCGGACAATCATGGCGTTTCCTACGAGCATACCTACATCACCACGGCGCCGACCCGAGTCGCTACAATCGGCATCGGTTTCGGGGACGGATACCTGCACTACCTCTCCAACACCGGTGCGCGTGTTTACCTCAACGGCTCATACTGTCCGGTGCTCGGTCGTGTGACGATGGATCAGATCATGGTGGATGTCACGCACTTGGAGCATGTGGTGCCCGGGGACGTGGCGGAGATCATGGGACCGAATGTCCCATGGCAGGAGCTGACCGCCCGCGCGCATACCATTCCCAGTAACGTCATCACATCCATTTCCTCGCGCGTGCCTCGCGTCTATTTGTCCGGTGAGGAAGGTTGAGGGAGGGTCCCCTCCACGGAAAGTCTTTTTCCTCGGTAGGTGATGGGGGGCAGGGGGAGCTCCGATTGAATTTTCCAACTGCGCAGCTGACCGTTTTCCCAGCTCATGTCCACCGTGGCGCCGCCGCGCGCACGCAGACCGCGTACCTGTCCGCTTTCCCATGCTTTCGGTAAGGCCGGTAGCAGCTCAATCGTCCCATCATGACTCTGCAGCAGCATCTCACAGATGGCCGCCGTGATGCCCATGTTGCCATCAATCTGCATGGGTGGATGCGTGGTAAGCAAATTGTCCAGCGTGTTGTAGCGCAGAAGATTCTTCACCATGGCGTGCGCTTGCTCGGCATCGTGCAAACGAGCATAGATCGCAGCGCGCCAGGGCCAGGTCCAGCTACGTCGGTTGTCTTCGGTATCGCCGCGCAGCGCAAGGCTTACAGCAGCGGCTTGCATGAGGTGCGGGGATCGGCGGGCGGAGATTGTGCTGCCGGGGTAGACAGCGAAGAGGTGCGAGGTGTGGCGGTGTCCCTTTACCATGTTGGGACGATCGACGATCCATTCCTGGAGGTAACCTCCTTTGCCGACGCGATCCGGTGCGAGCCACTGGGAGGCGGCGAGGAGTTCTTTTGCGAAGTCGGTATCGACGTGCAAGACGAGAGCCGCCTTGGCGGTTATTTCAAAGAGTTCGCGCATGAGCTGCTGGTCGTGTGCGCAGCCGTCTTCGATGGGGCCCCATTCGTGCGACCAGCCGTCGGGCACAACGAGGGTACCCTGTCGCAGCTCGCGCAATTCCGGATAGTCGCCGGTTTGAAGGGGAATGCCGTCGGAATGGATACCCTCGCCGTTCGGACCCAGCCGTTTGAGCCGCGGAAGCCATGATGAGCTCAGATTTTTGAGGAAGGGGTAGGCTGTGTTGCTCAGGTAATCGCGGTTGCCGGAAAAGAGGAAATGTTCCCAGAGATGGAGGGCGTACCACGCGGAGGCGATGGGGTTGCGGCGGCGCCAGCCTGTCCCGCCCCAGGGATTCTGCGAGATGCGCAGGGCGGTCCACCACGGCGCCTCTTCTCCATCGCCCCGTCGGACGAGCTCCGCGAGGGGGCTCTGCATATCGCGGATAAAATGCAGCAGGGGTTCGTGGCACTCGCTGAGGTTGGCGACCTCTGCGCCCCAGTAGCACATCTGGAGGTTGATGTTGTTGTGGTAGTCGCAAGCCCACGGAGCATGAACCTTGTTGTTCCATATGCCTTGGAGATTCATCGGCAACTGACCGGGACGCGACGAGCTGATGAGCAGGTAGCGTCCGTAGCGAAACAGCAGCGCCTCAAGCGCCGGGTCGTCTCCCTTTTCCCCGTAGAGATGGAGTCTCTCGTCCGTTGCGAGTTTGCTCTGTTCGGCGGAGGAAAGTCCCAGTTGCAGGTCGGCTCGGTTGTACAGCTTTCCGAAGGCTTCAATGTGTCTCTTCCGCAGGGTTGAATCGTCCATCTCACGGACGGCGGCGAGGAGACGTTCATTGCGAAGCTGAGGGGAGCAGCCTTTGTACCGGGAGGCATAGCCGGACGTGTAGTCGGTAGCCAGGGACACAAGAAGCGTGAAGGAATGCGCTCCGCGAATGCTCAGGTAGGGGATGTTCGCCACGTCCCGCACGGGACGCATATGGACCGATTCACCTTCATAGAGGACGCGGCAGTTGGAGGACGCTCCGAGTAGTTCGGCGGAACCTCCCCGCACGCGGGCGAGGAGACGCGCTTCAAAGAGTTCCCCGTTGCTGAGGCGTCCGTACATGCGCCATTCGTTCTCGCCCACCTTTTCGTAGGTCACGTTGTGGTAGGGCAGGAGAGCCACATCTGCGTTCATCCCCGCAGCGCTGTCGTCCCGAGCGGAGTACACGATGACATCATCCGAATAACTGGCAAAGCACGAGCGTCGGGCGTGCGCGAGATGGGTGGAAGCTGTGGCGTGAGCCAGGTTGAGTGACCGACTGAGGTAGGCATTGTCCCCCGTCGAAGAGAAGCGGATGAAGAGGTCGGCAAAAGGTTGGTAGCTGCCGAACTGGGATGAGTCAGAGGTCGGTCCGTATTCATAATTGCCGGAGGAGGGAGAATGATTCTTGCCGCCGGACCAGAGGGAAATCTCATTCAGGCAAAGGCGTTCGAGGTTGGCGCCGCCGAACACCATGGCGCCGATGCGTCCGTTACCCACGGGCAGAGCGGCATTTTCCCATGCTTCGCGGTCCGGTTCCGGCAGCTCGGTATCGCTTTCGCCTCCGGTCGCCCATGGAAGGGCGTCTGCACGGACATCGGCTGGCCGGGTGTACCATAGATCATCAGACGACGGCATACCGGCGGCGAGGCAGAGGGACACCGCCGGCGGCAGAAACAATGAAGCAATAAAACGCATCACGGAGCAGAAGGGAAAACGCCGGGCTTATCCATGATTTCGACGCGCAAGGTGATATCGCCGAGAGCCATGATGGAACCGTCGCGCAGGACGGTGGGCTGGTCGTAGAGGGTGAGACGTCTCCCATTGACGAAAGTCCCGTTTGTTGAGTTCAGATCCGTTATAATGACGCCCATGGGGGTGAGCTCCAATCGTGCATGTTGACGGGATATGCAGCCTTCCGGGAGGGAGATCTGGCAACAGGAACCATCGCGTCCGATGACGATGCCGCCGGGTTTCGTAAGGTCGGTCAGGTTGATGCTGCTCTCCCAGGATGAACCGCTGGAGAGCAGACCCATGAGGCGCACATAGCCCTCGCCTGATGAGGAGGGTGGAGCGGCACTCACAGGGGAATCTGCGACAGGTTCTTTTTTCGCGGCGGGAGTGGGAGGAGCCTTGACGTCGCGTTTCTCGTCGCCGCGCTTTTGAGCGAGTCCGAGTCCCCACTTGAGGCTCACGTGGTCGAGAACATGCAGCGGCTCAATCAGTATTTCCGGCAAATCATCCTCCGTGTTGTTGAGTCCCTCGTCCGGCGTGGACGGCTCGTCGTCGAAGAGCACGGGGACCGACGGCACTCTCGAGATCGATGGGCCCTTCATCGATGATTCTACCGCGCGCGGCAGGTCGTGCTGTCCCGGCGCCGGTGGCGGAGTCACACCCGGCATAGGCGGGGCGGGTTGAGGTACGGGAGGCGTCGGTGGTGGGGTCACACCCGGCATAGGCGGAGCCGGTTGAGGTACGGGGGGCGCCGGTGGCGGAGTTACGCCCGGCATGGGCGGGGCGGGTTGAGGTACGGGGGGTGCCGGTGGCGGAGTTGCGCCCGGCATGGGTGGGGCTGGTTGAGGTACGGGAGGCGCCGGTAGCGGAGTTATGCCCGGCATCGGTGGGGCCGGTTGAGGTACGGGAGGTGCCGGTGGTGGAGTCACGCCCGGCATCGGTGGAGCCGACTGAGGCACAGGTGGCGCCGGTGGCGGCATGAGCGGTCCGCTTTGTTCTGCCCTATCCATAAGCGCCATGTTATCACAAAAAGATGCCACTTGTCAAACCGGAGTCTGCATGGTAACATGCGGCGTCCCGTTTTATGAAGGAAGGAAAGAACAGAGAGAAGGCATCAGGCTCTGCATGGGGTGAATTAGGGCGCGTCCTTGCTCTTATGATTCCTCTTTACCTCGCGAATCTCATGAACATTGGCATGGGAGTGATTGACACAATTGTCGCGGGACAGGCCGGAACGAAGGATCTCGCGGCGGTGGCTCTGGGTTGCTCTGTAACGGCGCCGATCATGGTATCGGTAGGTGCGATTCTGAACATCCTCAGTCCGATGCTTGCGCGGGTGCTGGGGATGCACAAAGAGAGTCGGGCAGGTGTTTTGCTGCACAGTGGGATGGCTCTCGCGCCTCTGCTGATGTTGGGAGAGGTTGCGCTGTTGTATGGGGGAAGTCTGGTGTTCCCGTATGTCGTGGCGGATGAACAACTGGCGGATGCGGCGCAGCTCTACGTGTATTTTGTGATGGCGGCAGTACCGGCATCCTTGATGATGCGTGTGGTGCAGGGGTGTTGGGAGGGATACGGACAAACCCGTCCGGCCATGGTCGTGTGCCTGCTGGGTCTCGTGTTAAACATTCCGCTCAACTATGCATGTGTTCTGGGCTGGTGGGGATTCCCGGCGCTGGGCGGAGCCGGCTGCGGGCTTGCTACGGCGATCGTGCATTGGTTGATGGGGGCTGTATTGTTGGGTCTGCTGGCCGTGTCGCGGCATCGTGGGCTGGTGAGGCAGATGTTCGCGGCAAGAGTGCCGAATGCGGAAATGATGCGCCGTGTGATGCGTTTGGGGCTGCCGCTCGGAATAGCGTCGTTTTGCGAGATGAGTTACTTTTGTGTGATCTCGTTGGTGATAGCCCCGCTGGGCGAACTCATGGTGAGCGCCCAGCAGATCGCCATCAACGTTTCGGGCGTGCTTTTTATGTTTCCTCTCAGCCTCGGCGTGGCGGTCTCCATCCGTTCCGCTTACCATGTGGGGGCGAATAATCCGAAGGCATTTCGGGCGATGGTGCGCGGAGTGCTCGCCTTCATGTACTGCACAGCCTTGATGTTCGTCTGTATCGCCATTCCCATGCGCTTCCCCATCGTCGCTCTCTACACGTCTCATCCCCTCGTTTCGCAGACCGCCGCCCACCTCATTATCCTCTGCGCCCTGTACCAATTTTCTGACTCCACGCAGGCTCTCATGGCAGGACTCTTGCGCGGATGCCACGATACAACCATCATTTCATGGGCAAACATTGCCTCGTATTGGATCATTGGATTCCCCCTTTCTGTGATATGGATTCACACGGATTGGCTCGGACCGCGCATGGGCCCGGCCGGAGCCTGGTGGTCCTTTATTGTATCGCTCACCATCGTCGCGCTGATCCTCTTCATGCGGTATCGTTTTACGTCGCGTCGCATCTTCGGCACGCCTTGAGTCGGGGATGGAGACGGCAGGACGGAGTTGTCGCGGTTAGGGGTGGCAGCATGGCATTCCCAACCGACGTTGTATGGTTTTCCGGGACGGCACACGCGAGGTTCTTCCTTCTTTCCGGCAGCACGCGTAAAAAAAGGCTTGCTTCTCGTGTGCCGTTCGTGTATATTCCCCTGCGCACGGGAGTGCGATTCTGCTCGGTTGGCGGAATTGGTAGACGCGCTAGACTAAGGATCTAGTGGAGAAATCCGTGGGGGTTCGAGTCCCCCATCGAGTATGGAGCTAGGTATGTTTAGAAAACGTATCTAGCTCTTTTTTATTGATTTAGGGAGGGGGAGGGTTGTTTAATAAGGGTGTTATGAAGCACGAGAATGGCACGAGTGGCAGCACGAGTAATTGAGTATACGATCTCATTGTGGGCAGGGAAACGGATGAGTCCTTTCCGGATAGATTCGTGCGCTGCCGGGATGAATCAATGGCGAGATCGTCCATCATCCCATCCTGTCTGTTGGTGGCGTCGGCGTGTTGCTTCCTCGCGTTTTTCCTTTTCGATCTCAAGACGTGCGGCTGCTTCTTCGTCCTCAGCGGTGGGTGTATCGTCGGCGAAGGCGTCGGTACCGTTGGGTTGGATGGGTTGAGGTACGTCGGATTGGAGGGCGGCTTCGATACCCGGGCGAACGGAGTTGAAGAAGCTGCGCACAATGGCGGCAGCGACGTGACCGCCGGAGATTCTTTGGTGCGGGCGCCCTTCGTAAAGAGCGGCGTAGGCGAAGCGTGGTTTATCCGCAGGCAGGAAGCCGGCAAACCAGGCGAGACGGCAGTCATCTGAGGGACGTCCCCACTGGGCGGTTCCCGTTTTGCCAGCGTTGGAGATCCACGAGAGGGCAGCGCGGTGACCGGTACCTCCGTCCACCACGGCGCGCATCCCCTTGCGAACGACGGCAAGAGCGGCGGACATATCGCTCATGTTGTTCTGCACGGTGGGGGTGAACTGGTAAACAACATTACCTTCCGGGTCGAGTACCTGTCGGACGAGTTGGAGTTTGGGGAGGTAGCGACCATTGGCGATGGCTGAGATAGCGTGAGCCACCTGGAGGGGCGTGGCGAGAAGCGCGCCTTGTCCGATGGCCATGTTGGCGGCATCTCCGGCCATAAAGCCGCGTCCGTAATTGCGGAACATCCATGCGTCATCCGGGACGTTTCCCGCCTTGTCAGCGAGGGGGAGACCGGTGACGGAGCCGTAGCCGAAGCGGCGGGCGGTTTCGCAGAGACGGGAGGCGCCGATGCGCGGATCGCGGGTGGCGGCTACTTGGTACATGAAGGGGTTATTGGAGAGAACAATGGCGGTGATGCAGTTGATATCGCCGGAAAAGCCGCTATGGTTACGGAAGCGGTGATTGCCGATCATGATGCTCTGTGGGCAGTTGATGACGGTGTGTTCATCGATGACATGGTAGCGCAGGGCGGCGGCGATGGTGATCGTCTTGAAGGTTGAGGCCGGTGGATAGACGCCGGCGAAGGCGCGAGAGACAAGGGGCGTGCTCTTATCCGTGCGCAGAGCGTCGTAATCTTTTTGTGAGATGGAGGGGATGAAGGAATTGGGATCATAGTTGGGCACAGAGGCCAGTACGAGTACCTCCCCGGTGTGGATGTCCAGCAGGACGAAGGCGCCGCGACCAATCGTGTTCTCACGAAGGGTGCGCTCGGCGGCACGCTGCCAATCCATGTTGAGCGTCGTGACGATGGTGTGACCCGGGCAGGGTTTGACTTGCAGCTCATCGAGGATCTTGTTGCCCTGCTCATCGAACATGAGACGCCAAACGCCGGGGCGCCCGGTCAATTGCTTGTTGAATTGCTTCTCGAGCCCGAAACGACCTTCACGTCGCTCAAAGATGGGGTCGTTGTGGTTGATGGGACCGGTGGGAAGTTTGGCCGGGGAGCCGGTGTAGCCGAGGATATGGCAGGCGCTCTCTTTAGCGGGGTAGAGTCGCAGGTAGAGGCTGATCAGGCGGCCATGCTTGATATTCTTGGCCTTTTCACGCATTTTTTTGGTGAGCTTGGCTTCTCGGACAGCGGGACCGATAGGAAGGGCGAGCCATCGACGGTCTTTGTAGTGGCTGATGAGTTGTTGGTCCGTCTTTTCGTTTACCTTGAAGCCGGCTGCCTCGAAATCTGTCATGACCTTGCGACCGATGCGTACAATGTCCTCCTCGGTCACGTCCTTGATGAGGCGGTAGTCAATCGCAGGCTGCCAAGCCACCTCTGAGCATGCGTACACCTTTCCGTCGCGGTCGGTGATCATGCCGCGCGGGGCGGGTATCGTCAGCGACATGGTACGGGCATTTTTGCGTGTGGCGGCGTAAGCGACGCGGGATGGATCGTGCACGGAGGGGTCGTTGCTCGTATCGAGCGGGACTCCCTCGCCCGTCGTGTGTACCGGTATTTCGTCCGGTAATCCCTCCACGCGCAGGGGAGAAGTGGGGTCCATTCCTCCCTCGTCGGCATCCTCCTGCTGCACACCTTCGGCTTGCGCCGGCACTCGGTCTTCTCCTCCCAGTTTGACCGTTTCCACCACATCCTCATCTTCATCCACCGGCACAGCCATCACATCGTCCGGCAGATGGGATGCCCAAGGGGGAGTGGTCGGGGAAGCAGCAGGTGCGGTTGAGGGAGGAGCGGGCTGTGAGGGAGCTGCGGAAGGGGTTGGGGAAGGAGGGAGGGACGGCGGAACAGAACGCGGTTGCTGGGCATTGAGAGACGCGCCCATCGCAAGCAGACCGACAAGCAACGCTGCCGACACGTTACGATAGGCGACTTTGCCCTGCATCCATTCCATAGCCATGTATCACGTAGGAGGATTTCACAGAGCTCGCAGATGTTCTACGGCCTGCTGAAGGGTCGGCATATCCTCAATGGAGATGACGGTGGCTTCCTTGCAGATGCGTGCCATCATGCCGGCAAGGGTTTTGCCGGGACCCATCTCAAGGAAGAGTCGCTCGCCACGGGCGATCAGGTCCTGCATGCAGGCAGCCCAGCGAACCGATCCGCACACCTGTGCGCCGAGCACCTGGCGAATGTGCGGGACACTTTCCACAGGACCGGCCGCGTAATTGCTGTACACGGGGATGGAGGGCATCTGCATGGGTGTTGCTTCCAATTCAGGGATAAGCTTGAGCTGCGCGCTCCTCATAAGGCGGCTGTGGTAGGCGCCCGCTACATTGAGCTTCTTGGCTAATTTGAACCCCGCTTCCTTCGCGTGCGCCACAACGTTATCCACACCTTCCACGCTGCCGGACACCACCGTCTGTCCCGGGCAGTTATAATTGGCCACATCCACATCGTACTCCTGCGCAAGTTGAAGCACAGCTTCATCGCTGCCGCCGATCATGGCTGCCATGGCTCCGGGCGTTGCGCTGCAAGCCTCCTCCATGAAGGTGCCGCGTTTGTGGACAAGTCGGAGTCCTTCTTCAAACGAGAAGGAACCGGCCGCCGCGTGCGCTGTGAATTCTCCCAGGGAAAGTCCGGCCGCCGCTGTGGGTTCCAGGTCAACCTGTTCGCGAAGCATATTCCAGATGACGAGCCCGTGCAGGTAGAGGGCGGGCTGACAGTGACAGGTCCTTGTCAATTCCTCATCCGGACCTTCGAACATGACGCCCGTGAGGGAGCACCCAAGGGTCTCATCTGCCCGACGCATGAGCTGCCGAGCCGTTTCGCTCGCTTCATACAAATCCTTGCCCATACCTACCTTCTGGGCGCCTTGTCCGGGGAACAAAAGTACTGCTTTCATGGTGTCTTTGACTATGCCCACCACCGGGGCTCCGTCTACCCCCTATGCTAGCGTCTGAGCGCCGGTTTGTCAAGCCCATCTAGATGAGGGCGGGTTCTTCAAGGGTGTCCTCGGGCCAGAGGGAGAGGGTGACCATAAATTCTTCCCAGGAGAGGAGAACTTGCTCGAAGGTGGAGGGGTTGACCTCGAAGTGGGTGAAGGTATGGTCCGCTTTGGGACAGAGGAGGAATTCGGCGACGTTGCCCAGGCGCTGCCATTCGTTGCAGAACCACTCGCGCAGTTCGAAGTCCATGAGGGGGTCAAGCATACCGTGGGCGCAAAACAGGGGCGGGAGATGTTTACGCAGGAGGAGGGAGGGATTGACGGCGTCGGGGTCAACGACCTCTTCCCGGATGTGCAGGAGACGGGCATCGGGAGCATCGGTATCGACAACGCCGCGGAAGATGGCGATAGCGGCGGGGGAGAGGGGAAGGAGGTCCTTTTTGCCGATCTGCCACCATTTGCGTTTGCGAAGGATGGGTTGCATGCCGGCATAAAGAGCGAGCAGAGAGCCGGCTTCCGAGCCCGCAAGGGTGATGCGCGAGGCATCGACGCCGAGTCGGGGAGCGGAGTCGTGGAACCAGCGCCAGAATTCGAGTCCCTCGTGGAGAATTTCGTCGGCGGTGACTTCAAAGAGGGTGCGGTTCCTGTATTCCGGGACGATGCAGGGGATGCCACGGCTGGCGAGGTGCATGGCCCAGGCGGCCGATTGTGCATCATCGGGGAAATTCCACATACCGCCGGGAAAGAAGACGACGGCGGGGAGCGATGCCGAAGGGGAGTGATCCGGCGGGGTATAGAAATGGGCGAGGAGCTCCAGCCCATCGGTGAATTTTTTCCATGGGAGAGCAGCAGACTCCCGACAGGGTGGAGAGGAATAGGCTTCCCTGCCGGAGCGACATTTGCTGTTAAATGGCGTCATACCCGAGCGAGAGTATGCAATTTTCTTGCAAGAAAGGCAAGTCTGTTGTAACGTACAGAGAGTACATGAGAACGAAATTTTATCCGATATTGGCTTTAGCATGTTGGACGGCGGGAACGTTTGCGCAGGAGCAGGGACAGGCAACGTCGACGCCACCCGAGTCTGCGGCGCAGGGTATCATCATGCCTAATCAGCAGAAGGCCCGGGAGGTTGCAGAAACTGTTTATAATACGTGGCGCTTAAGTGTTCAGCGTGGCGACTCGAGCGGCTGGGCGGCATCGACAACGGCCTCGCGGCGCATGAAGGTGCACAACCTCATTATTTCGGAGCGAGGGGAATTTCCCCGTGACTTTTTCCGTAGTGCACAGTCGGCGCCGATGCTGGAGAATTTTCGGTATGTCGGGGCGCTTGGCGGATGCGGAGGTAAGACGTTGGCGGTGACGTATATTGGGAAAATGAAGCTGGGTGATGCGGCGGCGAAGGAGAACGCCTTTGTGCTGGAGTTTGTCCAGGAAGGAGGGAAATGGAAGCTGGATCAGACGCGATTCTTTGATTTGAGTAAACTGCCTGCCGTCCTCAAACGGCTCCAGGCGAGGGATCTGAGCGTGCTCAAGGAGCAGGATGGGTTTTACCCGTACCCGGCGGTGCCGGCTGTGCCGCCGGCCTGTGGGAAACCGGAACTTATCGGCAAGTTGTTTGTGGATGCTCCGGGACGCGCCATCGATCTGCGGATCAATGGACTTTCTATCCATGAGTTTGATAACGAGCGGCGGGCTGATACGGTGTCCGGCGGCTTAAAACGCGGGCAGAACACCATCACTTACACCATTCGCGACAGCGCCTATGAGAAGGAAAAACCGAGTATGGCGATAGGTGTTTTTGTGATGCCCGAGACGCCGGGGAACAAGCCTGTGTGCGTGTTTGACCACATACTGGGCGAGGGTGACGCGGCTCAGGGCGGCACATTTAACTTCACAATCACACCCGAGCAGATAGCCTCCATGAACCCGCAGAGCAAGACTCCTGCTCCGCAGCCGTTCCATGCGGTGCCGCTTAAGCAAAAGCCCGAGACGCCGAAAAAGTGAGCTCTGCTCGCGATCTTTTATCTCCCACGTGCGATGTCTGCCGCCTTCATACCGCCGGACTACTTCCGCCGATACAGCGCGCAGGAAATTTTCGGTGAGGGAGACCGGTACGAGGTGGACCTGGGTTGTGGGGACGGCGGGTTCCTTTTGGAGTTGGCGGCGCGACATCCGGAGAACAAGTACCTCGGTATCGAGAGGTTGCTGGGAAGAATTCGCAAGGTATGCAGTCGGGCCGACCGAACGGGGTTGACCAACGTGCGCGGGCTGCGCATCGAGAGTCGCTACTTTCTGGAGTGGATGGCACAGCCCGGGAGTATCAGCCGTCTTCACTACCTGTTTCCGGATCCATGGCCGAAGGGAAAGCATCACAAACACCGGCTCGTCCAACCGGATTTTATGCCGGTGCTGCATCGCGCGTTGGCTCAGGACGGAGAGTTCCTCTTCCGCACGGATCATGAGGACTACTACGAGTGGGTGTGTGAATGCGTACGCGACAGCGGGCTTTTCCGTGAGGTAGAGTGGACCCCCGGGGATGAATACCCTACCACGGATTTTCAACGACAGTGGGAAGCTCTCGGTCGCTCCGTCTTCTCCGCCCAATACCGACGTGTATCATGAGCTTTACCTTGCACAGTACCGATCCCTCCGGCGCGCGGCGCGGCACGCTGCACCTGCCGCACGGAGAGGTGCCGACGCCGATTTTCATGCCGGTAGGCACGCAGGGAACCGTGAAGACCCTGCACCCCGAGGAGCTCGAGGAGCTGGGCGCCCAGATCATATTGGGTAACACGTACCACCTGAGCATTCGTCCGGGAGACGACGTGATCCGCAGGCTGGGAGGACTGCATCGGTTCGCCGGTTGGGAGAGACCGATGTTGACCGATTCCGGTGGTTTTCAGGTGTGGAGTTTGGCGCAATTACGCAAGATCAGCGAAGAGGGTGTGCGTTTCCGGAATCATGTGGATGGAGCAGAGATGCTGCTCAGTCCCGAGAAGAGCATGGAGATCCAAGCCAATCTCGGGGCGGATATAGCGATGCTCTTTGACGAGTGTCCACCGTACCCCTGTGACCGCGCATACGCGGAAAAGTCCATGGGTTACACCCTGCGTTGGGCCGAGAGGTGCAAGCGTTGGGTGCAGGACCATCAACCCATGAGCGGCGGAAAACCGCAGTTGCACTTCGGCATCGTGCAGGGATCTGTCTATGCCGACCTGCGGCAACAATGCGCGCAGGAGCTGGCGGGGATGGACTGGGAAGGCTACGCCGTCGGTGGGGTGTCCGTGGGCGAGCCGGAGGAGGAGATGCTGCGCGCCATCGAGCACACCACACCCTACCTCCCGGCAGGAAAGCCTCGCTATGCCATGGGATTGGGCACTCCCGTGCAAATCCTGGAGATGATCGAACGAGGGGTGGACATGTTTGATTGCGTGATGCCCACTCGGTTGGCGCGGCACGGCGTGGCGCTGACTCCGGATGGACCGATGCACATCACCAATGAACGCTGGAAGGACGACAAGCGTCCCATCCACGAAGAGAGTCATCCGCACGTGGCGCGATTCACCCGCGCGGCGGTGCGTCACTTTTTTCGGGCAGGGGAGATGCTGGCGCTTCGTGTGCTCTCCTTCCAGAACCTGCACTTTTACCTCCGGCTCATGGCTCAAGCGCGAGAAGCCATCGAGTCCGGTCGGTACGCTGCCTTCAAAAGCAGCTTTATCTCGCGCTACCAAGCTCATCAACTACTATGAACAACGCAATCATTGTGGCGCAAGCCGCCGCACAACAACCCGAAGGAGGTGGTATGCAGATGATCATCACGCTGGTGCTCATCTTCGTCATCTTCTACTTCATTGCTATCCGTCCGCAGCGTAAGCAGCAGAAGGAACTCAAAGCCCGTCAGGATGCCCTCAAGCCCGGCGACAAGGTCATCACCGCCGGTGGTCTGTATGGCATTGTGCGCGAGGTGAAGGACAGCTCCGTACGGCTGGAGGTGGCGCCGAATGTGGTGGTCAAGTTTGTGAAAAGCCAGATCGTGCACACCGTAGGGAAGGACGGTTCGCCGGAAAACTAACGGGGTACGCTCCCCTTTCCCGACCATGCAGGAGGTCTGCACCATCGAGGAGTTGGAGAGACTGGCCGACGCGCTGCCTCGGCCGCGGCTGGGCGTCGTGGGTAACCCGATAGCTCATTCGCTCTCTCCCGCCATCCAGCACGCGGCCATGCGAGCCGCCGGCATCTGCGGTTCCTACGTGCGTATCCTCTGTTCCAAAGAGCCCGGAGCTTTCCCGGAGCTGGTGGAGCGACTCCGGAAACTGGGATTTCTCGGGATGAACGTGACTGTGCCGTTCAAGCGGGAGGCGCGAGCGGCGGCGGTTGAGGTGGACGAGCTTTCCCGATTGAGCGGAGCGACGAATACGCTCGTGTTTCGCGATGGAATCATCGAGGGACTGAACACGGACGGACCCGGCTTCACGCGCGCGCTCGAGCTCTACTGCGGCGCGGATGTGACGGCGGGGAGCATCCTCATCCTCGGGGCGTGCGGCGGCGCGGGGGGAGCGTTGGCCATGCAGTGCGCCCTGACGGGCTGCAAGCGTCTCCTGCTGGCTAACCGTCCGCGCCCGGAGCTGGAGCAGTTGGCGGACAAGCTGCGCGGTGTCGCCCCGCAGATCGAGATCACAACGTATTCCTTGCACGATGCTGTCCGAATGCGGAGCGCCGTGGATAAAGCCGACGTCGTCGTGAATGCCACGAGTCTCGGACTCTCAGAGGATGACCCGCTGCCGGTTGATCCGGACCTGCTGCGAGCGGAGCAGCATATCGTCTTCGACCTCATCACGCGCGACACCACGCTCCAGCGCAAGGCCCGGGAGAAAGGTTTGCGTGTTTGCGACGGACGGGATATGCTTGTGGGGCAGGGGGCTCTCTCGTTTGAGAAGTGGTTCGGCGTGCCGGCGGATAGGGAGGCGATGAGGTCGGCGATCAGCGGATCAGCCGTTTAGCGCCGGGAACCTGGAGACGGCGAGACTCCTTCGCATAGCCGAAAGAACCCTCGTCCGGCGCATTTTCATCGGCGCGGAAATGGCGTGGTTCGCGTCCATACCGCTTCATGTAGCGCACGATGCCGTGTCCGACAGCGCGTGCGTACGCTTGCGCCCCGGCATCGGCGGAGAGGTAGAGGGCGTGCTGGTAGTTGTCCAGGTAGGCGGCTTCAATGACGGCGGCGGGGATGCCGGAATCATCGCAGGCGTTGAGCCAGCCGGCAGCTCGATCTGCATCCACGTGGCGGATCACGATGCGACATGCGATTCCGCCGTTGTTCATCCCGTGGTTGATCACCTCGGATTCCAGGGAGGATTTGAGGCAGTCGGCAAGGTGGAGGCCGTTGTATTTGTTGCAAAGGATGAGACCTTGTCGCGGCCTGCGCATCCAGCGGGAGGAGACGTTGTTGTGGTGCAGAAACACGATGCAGGCGGCGCGTTTCCAAATGGCGTAGTCGGCGCTTACCATGCCGCTTGCCACGCGGTCCGGATGGTAACGTGAGGGGTAACGTTGCGCTTCGAGGTCGGGACGTTTGAGGTGTACGACGCGACCTGCCCGCACGTAACTTGCGAGAGGGGCAGAGTCGGGTGGGTTACCGCGGTTGATGATGATGCAGCGAAAACCGGCACGCTCCACCTCGCGTTTGACAACGGGAGCATATTGGCACCAGAAGGCGTATTCTGTTATGACGGTCCCCCGCACAGCTCCCGGGGTTCGCGCTCCTTGTCGGGAGAAGCAGTGACCGATGTCCAACACGACCTCGCCCGCACCGAAAACAACGGTTGTGAGCGAAAGAAACAACGCGAGGATGGAATATAAGCGGAACATCCGGGACAATGATACCACAGGTGTCACATCCGTCCCAAGAAAAAACAACCCCAATTGGTAGTTAACGGTGCATCATGCAGCATAATCCTTTGGTTATTTACGATCTACGATTTACGTTGACTCGTAGGCACTCCATTGCCTACTCGCCCTTCGGGCAACGCTAGCGCGTTGTCCAAGCCCCCTACATGCCTTCAGGGGCTTTCTCAGGGAATTCGCGCGCCAGTGGTGCGGGGAGGTAAGGCGCCCGACGGCCCCGGGCGCCTGGCGTCGCCTATTTACGATTTACGAATTACGATTTACGATGTGGGATGCTAGCACGCGTTGCGTGGGGAGGAGAGAAGTATTCCGGCGAGAAAGTCAATTATAATTTTGAGAGCATTTGCATTTTTCTCGGACCTGTCCCATAAAGACTCTGCTACGCTTATGGGG
>CANQSY010000019.1 GCA_947626635.1 uncultured Akkermansia sp. | reverse complement strand
CAGGAAGACGGAGCTCGGGACCAAGGTAGAAGCCGCCAAGGAGGCCGCAGAGGTCAGGAAGACGGAGCTCGGGACCAAGGTAGAAGCCGCCAAGGCGAAGAAAACAATCCTCAATCTTAAGAAATAAACAAAAAATCGCAAATTCGGCTTGCGTTTTGATGCTCTTTGGTGTATAAGGCGGTGCCGTCTTTTTCCTTCAGAAACGGTTTAAACTCCTACAACACATCGAGATTATGTCTAAACACTCTTCACTGAAAGCCTCCGGTTCTGTGGGCGGTAAGCGCTCCGTTCTCAAGCGTTTTGAGCGCGTCAAGGTGCTTAAAGAGCGCGGTCAGTGGAAGCAGGGACAGAGTCCTATTGGTCTGCCCAAAACCAAGTTCGAGTCCTGAGACGTCGAGCGCCCTGAGCGATTGGCGGGGTATCCGCCTTTCCCCCCTCACGTTTTCCCGGCTCCGTATCTGTCCTTACAGCGACGGAGCCTTTCTATTTCTCTTTCACAATCCTTCTCTTATATGAATAACGACCCATCCCCTCGTGACGAGGGCATACGTATCAATAAATTCCTTGCCTCCTGCGGTTTTGAATCCCGACGAAATGCTGACAAACTCATCAAACAAGGACGTGTTGCAATCAACGGCAAGGTTGTCGACTCCCCAGGCGTGCGCGTCCTACCCGGGGATTTTGTCAAAGTGGATGGACATCGCGCAGAACCCAGGGAACCGATCACCATTCTGCTCAATAAACCCCGCGGCTATATCTGCAGTCGCCTGCGCCAAACCCCCGAAAAAACTGTCTATGACCTTCTGCCCCCCAAATATCGCCACGTGAACTACGTGGGCAGGTTGGACGTCGATAGCGAGGGTCTGCTCCTCCTCACGAACAAAGGTGATCTCGGTAATAAAATTGCTCACCCTCACCTCGGTGTGGAGAAAGAATACTGGGTGACGGTGGACCAACCTCTTCGCAATCGCGCGCTCATCCAATTGCTCAAGGGGGTGCGCATCCCGGAGGGCCAAGTGAAGGCTAAATACATATCGCGACTCTCGCCGCGGCGTGCCTGCATCGTCATCGAACAGGGGCTAAAGCGCCAAATACGCCAGATGCTTGCATGCCTGGGGTACCGTGTACGCAAGTTGGTTCGTGTGCGCATTGGTTCGCTGTGGGGTGGCGACCTTATGCCCGGACACGTCACCGTGCTCACCCCTGAACAGGAACGGCTCGCCCTGACCAATCCCTCTAAACGCCGCAAGGGGCTCGTTGGCTACGCGCAAGCCTTTCCATCCTCGGAAACGACGATCTCAGCGGAGCAACTACGTTCTGAACTTGACGAAAAAGCTGCCCGAAGAGCCATTGAGGAAGAGGCTCACTACCGATTTAATCCTGCCGATTTCGAGACCGAACAGGAGGCCGAAGAAAATACTTTTAACCAGGGCGCCAGACAAAATAGGAAAAGAGTTTCACACGATGAGCATCGTACATCTGCGGGAAATAACGTTTCCCCCGAACGTACTCCCTTCCGAAAGCGCCGCACAACCCAATTCACCGACAAGCGAGGAGGCGGAGGGAGGAAAAGCTCCTCCCCCTCGGCAAGGCCGCGATCTAGATCCCCTCGCCATACAACTCACTGAAATCGTATTTCCCTCATGGCACGTCTGTTTTTCCTGTTTCTTTTCGTCAGCTATGGTCTCGCGGCAGCCGTCCAATCACAAGTCCACGCTACATCTACCTCCTTGCAGCAGATGGAACAGGCAGCCGAGAGCGGCGATGCGCACGCTGCACAACAGCTCTATATGCGCTACGCCATAGAAGGAAAAACTGACGAAGCGCACAAGTGGGCTCAACGTTATAATGAGCTCCTTGAACAAAAAGCAAAAGACGGGGACGTCCCATCCATGCTTGTGCTGGGAGCTCGCTATCTCCGCGGCGGCGATTACACGCCTATTGATATGGCAAAGGCGACGGAGTGGTTCTCCCGTGCCGCCGAAAAAGAAGACCCCACAGCAGCCTACATGCTCGGTGAGATCTACACGAAAGCGGGGAACCCCGGCATGGCGCAGCAGTCGTACGCCCGAGCCTATTCCATCTATTCCTCTCGAGCCGACGCCCACCCCGATCCGGCCGCCCTTTACTGGCTCGGCTACATGGAACAAAATGGCATCGGCACGAAAAAGAATGCCGAATCCGGCATCGCCAAACTCCTCCGCGCTTCCGAACTCGGCTCGGCTTGGGCGGATGCCCAGCTTTTCAAAACATACTATAACGGATTGGGAACACCCCGTGATGTGGCCCGCGCTATCCAATTCGCCTCCCGCCTCGCTGAGCAACATAACGACGCGCAGATGGCCTACGTCGCTGCCTGTGCCTTCCTTTTCGGTCGAGGGGTCGAGAAAAATATACCGCGAGGAGAAGAACTCCTGGCACGAGCTGTGCGCGGTAATCTGCCGGATGCCATTTATATGCAGGAGGAGAGGCTTGAACAAGCCGGACGCACCACGGAGGCTCTACCCCTTCTCCGACAAGCAGCCAGCATGCACCAACGTGAGGCTATGGTCAAATTAGGTCTCATGATGTTACACGGAACTGCGGATGTCGACCAAGATGTCGAGCGGGCCCTTTCCATGCTCGAAAAGGCGTCCTCGCTGCATCAATCACCTCACGCAGCCTGGGAGCTTGCTCGCTATTACGATGAGGCAGGTGAACAGGAACTGGCCGACCCTTGGTATGTTGTCGCAAGCGACCGCGGGGTCCCCGCGGCTATGGCGCGCCGAGGTTGGTTGCACCTTATCCCCGGTAGTTGCGTCACATGGGATCCCACACGCGCCTACCAATGGTGGCGTGTCGGCAAGCAGGGTGGTGACCCCTCTTGTTCCCTCTTGGTCAACCTCTTTCTCTACGCTTTCACCCCCCTCCTCATCACCCTTGTTTTCGGCATCCCTGCCCTCCTTGCCGCTCGACGTCATCGTTTACCCGGCAGGCCCTCAGACGAAGACCAAAGCAACTCCCTCTGAGACGACGTGTCCATACACATCGACTCCGCCCTTTCCGTTTATTATTTCGACATTTGTTCCCGGAGGATATCTTTCATCCCTTTTGTCCTTAACAGGTAGCAGTGTGACTTGACGAGGAGAGGAGGCTAAGGTAGCATAGGGACGTGGCTCAAGAAGATGCGAAAAATGAGAAGATCTATGCGGCAATTGACTTAAAGTCATTCTACGCATCCGTCGAGTGCGTAGAGAGGGGACTGGACCCCATGCGGACGAATTTAGTGGTGGCAGATAAGAGGAGGACCGATAAGACGATATGCTTGGCGGTCACGCCACCGTTGAAGGCGTACGGCATTTCGGGAAGACCTCGATTATTTGAAGTGGTGCAGGCAGTAAGGGACATCAACCGAGTGCGAAAAAGCCAAAATCACGGGAGACTCATAGGGAAAAGCACGAATGCAGAGGAGCTTGCTCACCATCCCGAATACGCTCTGGAATACATTGTGGCTCATCCGCGCATGGCTCTCTATATCGACTACAGCAAGCGTATACAGGAAGTGTACCTCCAACACATCGCGCCGGAAGACATCCACGTGTACTCAGTGGACGAGGTTTTTATGGACCTCACGCAGTACCTGAAACTCTACAAGACAACGGCGAGGGACTTAGCAAAAAGTCTGATTAACGAGGTGTTGGCATCCACAGGAATCACTGCGACAGTCGGGCTCGGGACGAATTTATACTTGGCGAAAATTGCAATGGACATTGGAGCAAAACATTGCGAGCCGGACGAGATGAGCTACAGGCGTCAGTTGTGGTGTCACACGCCTATCACCGATTTTTGGCGAGTGGGGCGTGGAACAGCCGCCCGACTCAAAGCCCACGGCATGTGCACCATGGGGGATGTAGCCCGGCGATCTGTCACCTACGAGGAATCCCTTTACCAGCTCTTTGGCGTAAATGCGGAGCTTCTCATCGACCACGCGTGGGGGAGAGAACCCTGTACCATTGCCGATATCCATAACTACGTCCCTCAGCAGCATAGTCTCAGTTCCGGGCAAGTACTCCCTACCCCTCACCATGCAGAAAAAGCTCGGCTCATTGCTCGGGAGATGGCGGATAATCTCGCGCTGGAGTTGACGGATAAGAAACTGCTGGCGGAAGGTGTATCTCTCACCGTTGGTTACGAAGCCAAGAAAGAAAGCAAATGGGCGAACGATGACAAACTCGATATGGGGCGCGATCGGTATGGTCGCCATGTCCCCAAACCGGCACACGGCTCCCGTGCTCTGCCCTTTTATACCGCATCGTCTAAGTTTATCACCGAAGCGATCGATAGCATTTACTCTGCGGAGGTTAATCCGAGACTGGAAGTTCGACGGCTCACCGTGGCGGCCTATAACGTTCTCCCTGCCCATGAAGCGCCGACGCGGCTTGTCCAAGGTCAACTCTTCCCCGACTGCAACGACAAGGCTGCTTTGACAAGTGCAGAACAACTCGAAAAAGAACAACGACTCCAGCAGACGATGCTCGATATCAAAAAACGCTTCGGGAAAAACGCTATTCTGAAAGGAATGAACTACCAAGATGGAGCAACCGCTCGCCAGAGAAATTCGCAAATAGGAGGACACCAGGCATGAAGGACCAGGCTCACATGATCTACGCCGACATCATCAATCTCCCTCCCCCTCGGTCTAAGCGGCATACCCCCATGAGTATGCACGATCGCGCCGCTCAATTCTCTTCCTTTGCCGCACTGGATACACACGATGAAGCCATCCGTGAAGCTACGATGCAAGCTGAACTCAACGTCGCGAATCGGGAATCTCTCCTCCTCGATGAGAAAGAAATTTAGGCAAAGGATGTGTTTATCCTTGCAGAGAGTGGCTTAATCTGTTAGTCTAGGGTGAGAGGAATTATGTTGGAAGCCCGCAATATATGTCTGGAAGTTGAGAATGGGGACGAGTCGTTATTCCTGCTCAACGATGTTAACTTTTGTATACCAAGAGGTCACTTCATGGCAATCGTCGGGCCCTCCGGCTGCGGAAAGACGACACTCCTCAAGACGATAGCCGGTATCAAAACGGCAACGGAAGGCACGTTCATTTGGGAGGGTAGAGACCTATCGGAAGAAGGGGATTTTGAGCCGCACGAAATTGGTTACGTGCCGCAATTCAGTATAGCGTACGATGAGTTGACGGTTGACGAGAGCATCGAGAGCGCAGCGCGGCTGAGAGTATGCGGCGATGAGGACGAGATTGATGATCTGATTGACAGTGTCCTGGCAGAAACGGGGATGACGGATATCGCGGACCGGCAGGTAAAGCTGCTCTCGGGCGGACAGAAAAGGCGATTGGCCTTGGCCATGGAATTGGTCAGCAGTCCGCGTATCCTACTGTGCGATGAGGTGACGAGTGGACTCGACCCGCGGTCAGAGCGTGAAATCGTCCAGTTGTTGCATGATTTGAGTCGTAAGGATGGACGAATCGTCATCTCTGTGACCCACAGTCTGGCCCAGATGGAACTCTACGACAGCATCATGGTGATGGTTCGAGGAAACCTCGCCTACCACGGATCGCCCCATGCAATGAACCACTACTTCGGCGTCAACGACTTTGAAGAGGTGTACCCTCAGCTCGCTCGCCGTGCACCGGAAGAATGGCGCCTTAGCTGGCTCAAACACCGCGTCTCTTACTACCAACGGCTCGAAACTGAACATGTCGAAAAATATCGACAACTCGGTCAGCAACCACCTCCTCCTCTTACGGAAGACGAGGATGATGAGCCTACGCCGGGGTTCATCGCGCAAATGATGCAACTTCTCAAGAGGCGCTTCATGATCCTTTTGCGCGACCGCACACAACTCACGCTTCAAATAGCTATGATTGTTGTGTTCCCCATTCTTGTTGCTCTTTTCTCCAGCAAGGGGCAGGACCAATTGCTCACACTCACGGATACCTCCAGCTCGGATATCGCAGCTGAAATCCAAGCCCAGCAGGAGCAAGCAGAGGTGCGAGCTCGAGTTGGCTCAGCGGTCTCAGGCATTATCATGTTCGAGGTTATTTTACTTGGACTCATGGGTTCCAACAACGCCTCAAGAGAAATAGCGGGCGAACGCTTAATCATGGAGAAGGAAAAATTTGCGGGGATGAGGGTAGGAGCTTACGTGGCATCAAAAGTGACGTATTTGAGCATACTTGTTTTGCTGCAAAGTTTGTGGATGTACGCTTTTGTGCAGTTTTTCTGGGAATTTCGAGGAAATGAGCTCAACCACCTCTCTTTCCTGCTCATGGCTAATGCTGCCATGACGAGTGTGTGCCTAGGTATCTCCGCCAACAGCAAAACAGCAGATCAGGCATCCCTGCTAAGCATCTACTTAGTGGGCTTCCAACTGCCTCTTTCCGGAGCCGTCCTCGCTCTCCCCGATATGGTGGAGACCTTCACTCAGCCTTTCATCTCCGCCTATTGGGCCTGGAGCGGTAGTATCGAGGGAGGACTGAACGACGATTCTCTCAAGGCCGTCAAGAGCATTGTACAGACAAGCTTTTCGTCGGATATGCTGTGCCGAATCGTCCTATGGGGACACATTGTTGCAGGTATACTGCTAACGTGGTGGGGCTCCAGAAAGGCTCACTGGGATTAACCGTGCACAGATAACAGAAATAACTTTCAAAGACAACAAACGACAATGGCAGCAAGACGAGCCCGCAGGGGCGGCAAAAAACACGGTAAGACGAATCTTACTCCTCTTTTCATCGGGGTTGGAGTCGTACTTGTTTTAGCGATCATTATGGGATCCGGCCTTTTCAAGAAGGGAACCGGAGCACGTACAGCAGACCCGACGCCTAATTTCCGCATTTCTGACTACCGTAGGGATGGATCACGATTTGCATCCACCGGCAATCTGTATGTCTTTGACGGTCGCATAGAGAACATTGAGACGATAGGAAACGACCGCATTGTATGTATCTCCCTGCCGGATCGGGACAACTTGCAGGAGAGGCTCCCTCTACTCGTCCCGGGAAACCGACGATTGAGCATCAACCTGACGCGCGGAGATCGCTTCCTTTTTGAAACGACATGCACCACTGGCAAGACGGCAGATGGCAAACAAGTGAAAGGGGTCTTGGTGGTGAAAAATGCAAAGACACGATAATGAAAACGTCTCAAATTACAACAGCTCTTTTGGTGTCGATAACGACCGGAATCGCAACGGCTCAAATGCCAACGAATACCCAGCCCGCCCAAGCAACAGGCGGTGGCGCGCCATTGCCCACGGGATTTGATGCCTCCGGCAGCTCCGTGAAACCGCAGCAGCAAGACCCTGCCCATCAGGGTGAAACTCCCAATCCGCAATTGCTCGGCATGGAGCTTCCCTTGCTCGATCCCTCTACGGACACAGTGAAGTACAATGGAGGCATGTTTGACGTGGGTAACAATGCCGCTGTACGCGCTCGCTTCGAAAAATACCTCCAACAGGTTCCCGATGACAGCTCGGAGTCCAAACGCTACCGGGCTATCATCAAAGATATCCTGAAGCAAACACAGCGCGCCGGACGCGACCAACGTTACGCCGTTGGGAATGAAGTCCTCATCCACGTCGGTAAAGCCCTCTACCAAGCGGATAAATATCCGGGAGACGGTGGTCAATCCGGCACCCTCGCGAGCTCCATTGTCAGCGCACTAGATTCGCAGAGACAACGTCTGCAGCGACTGCGCGAAAACAAGGAATTAGAGCACGACATGCAGGAGCTGATCCGTGAGGCAGATCGCTGGCAAAACAGCAGTGTTCACCGTAAAACAGCCATCTCTGCCGGAGCAAACAACAGTCCCAAAAAGGGGGGAGGAGCAGTTGATAACGGCGGAGATACGAACACTCTGCGTATAGCCCACCACGTAAAATCCGCTGCCAAACTGGAAGCAGCTCAGGCATCCAATACGGCGGCGAACGAGGCCGCGGCGGTCGCGGCTAAGATCAACTATCAATCCGTCCTAGTGACCATGCTCATGTCGAGACGGTTTGACCACGTTGTGATCGGTGCGCGCGTGTATCGTCATATATTCCGCGAGGGAGATACCAAACTTGACCTCAACGAGGATTCCAAGGCCTTCGAACTCTTTTCCGGAGGTATGGGTCTGCCTCCTACCATCAATACACTGGACACCTTGGCCAGCAATGCTCGCCGCGATGTCGATCAAGCGATCCAATCCGTACACGGAATGCTGGCGCGCAATAAACTGGGCGAAGCGACCCAAGGTCTTATCCAAGCAGTAGCGATAGGCGAGTTCATGCAGAGTGTAGCAACTTTCCCGACCGAGGCTCGACAGAGAATAGCGAGGTACTGGACGCTCAGGAAACGAGCCCTTACCGCACTTAATGCGCGGGATTACGCCACAGTGGAAGATGTGGCGGCAAAGATGAAGGAAATGGACGTCGATTTTGACGACTCTCTGCTACTGTCTTTTACCACGGGGAAAAAGAGACAGAGTGACCTAGCGATTCGCAATGCTCGCAAGGCCCTGCAGGCCGGCGACGAGGAGAAATTCAATCAATACATCCAAGAAGCAGGAACCATCTGGCCGCGCAATCCTAACCTTGATAAGGGAGTTGAAATGATTGCCAAATATGACGAAGGTGACAGCGTCAAGGAGGAATTCCGTAACCTCTACAAAGGAGGAGAATTCCGCAAAATTGCCAGAGACCGTGAGCGTTTTAAGATAGTGGCCATCGATCCTTCCCTCGCAAAGCAATATGAGGAAGCCATCACTCTCGTGATGAAAATGGATGGCATGCTCCAGCAGATCAAGACTGTCGCCGACCAAGATGCTACGATGGGCCCCTGCATGGCATACGAGAAGATACTTGAGTGGCAAAAGGAAGATCCTCGGTATGCAGAGGACAAGGAGATGGTGCTTGCGCAAAAGGATTTCGAGTCACGTGCGCATGACTTCGTGCAGGCGCTGAGGGACGCGGAGAATAGCGAGAAACGCTCAGAATATGGTTCCGCTCTCTCCTGCTATTACCGAGCCCAATGTATTTATCCGCACTCGGCGCAAGCTGCTGCCGGCATCAAGCGAGTCATGAGTATCATCGTGCAGGCTACCTACGAATGAGCCTCCTCCACCCGGTCGTGACGCGCTTCGCCCCAAGCCCTAGCGGAGCGATGCACGTTGGTCATGCCTTGGCTGCCTACGTGGCGCGTCGGATGGCCGATCTGCATGGTGGATTCTGCCTGTTGCGCATCGAGGACATTGATACGATGCGCACACGCGACAAACGATGGATCGAGCTCATGATGGAGGACTTGGATTGGCTGGGTCTGCATTTTGACGGGAATATCATGGTGCAAAGTTCGCGATTTGACATCTATGCGACGGCACTCGAGACGCTGCGCAGCATGGGGCTGCTTTACCCATGCTTCTGCACGCGGGCTAGGCTGAGCGCAGCAGCTCATGATATAGCACGAGCTCCTCATGAGGGAATCGCTCCGCAACGCCGCTATTCTCGCCACTGCCGCTCAATCACACCGACAGAGGCTGCCGAACGTATTGCCGCAGGTGAGCCACACTCCTGGCGCATCGATATGCAGCGTGTGCAGGACCTCATCGGCTGTCCCACGTGGGAGGACCTGCGCGCCGGAGTCCAGCGCTGCATCCCCTCCGCATGTGAAGATGTCATCCTCTCACGAAAGGACACTCCGACGAGCTACCATCTTGCCGTTGTCATTGATGACGCTCAACAGGGAGTGAACCTTGTAACGCGAGGAGCAGACCTCATGTCGAGCACTCCCATCCACCGTGCTATCCAGGCTCTTCTTGGTCTCCCCACGCCGCTTTACGCGCACCATGACCTTCTCCTCGACGGGCATACAGGCAAGCGGCTCGCAAAGCGTACAGGAGCGGCATCGTTGAAAGCTTTGCGAGATGCGGGGTTCAGCGCAAAGCAGGTGATGGCAAGCATCGACAGAGCTCTCAAACGCGGCGGAATGTGGAGCATGGAGGAGTAAGTGCCCCCAGCAGCAGATCACAGGTTCAACCGCGGTAGAGGGCTTTGCGGTGCTGCCAAATAGCAAAACCCAAGCAGATCACGTTGGGAAGCCAAAGGATGACGTAAGGAGCGATACCGGGGGTCTTACGCGAAAGTTCACAAAAGACGAGAGCGACAAAATACGCGGCGGCCACAAGAATTCCCAAGGCAAATCCTGTCGAAGTATCTCGACGCCGGGCTGTGATGGCCAAGGGTACCCCGATGAGCGAAAAAACAATGCAGGCCACGGAGAATGAAGCTCGCTGCACCCCTTCTGTCCGGAAAGCAAGTTCATTGACAGGTGGCATCTCCTTGACACTCGTGAGGGCTTCGCGCGCAGCCTCAGTAGTTAGTAACTTTGCGCAAGGAAACGAGGGTACATCAGACGCAGCACGAACATAGCGGCGTAGCCTATCTTCCTCCAAATTGCGAACGCGCTCAAAATGTGTCAAGGCTTCGCGGATCTCTGCATTGGTGTAGCGGTTGGGCTTCACCTTGCGGCGATTTTTTAGGGGAATGTGCACGCGCAGCGGCATCTGCTTAATGAGTGGGAGATTGGTCGTGCCGTCCGAAGAATGATGTTCAATAGTGGCATCATGCAGTGTGAGGTGAAGCAACCTCTCGTGCGTATCAAATGCGCCGATATCAGCCGAGCGGGCATGAGTCGCGCCGAGAGCCGCCGCAAATTGAGCGTCGTCCCCCTCCTCAAGCGGGTAAATGTGCAGTCCGTAAAGGGTATCCCCTTCTCTCTTCTCAATGTAGAGCCGCACACGATCCAATTTGGTCATTCCGCGTCCGGACTGGAGAAGGTTGCGCGGGTTGTCCATAGCTGCCTTGATAGCCAGTTCGCTCATGGCGTTTTTCCCCTTCGGGGCCACTTCTATGTTGATATAATAACAAACAGCGGAAAGTGCAATGGCCATCACTATGGCCGGCACGCTGAGTCGCCAAAGACTCAGTCCCGCCATGCGCATTGAAGTGAGCTCATTGTCCGCCGCAAGACGTCCATATACCAGCAGTACAGCCGTGAGGAAGCCCCACGGCACAGAAAAAGTCAATGAAAAGGGGATAACTTGCAACACAAAATCAATCACGATGCGAGGCGGAGCTCCACTCTCTACAAGCAGAGCGTGCAGCTCCTTGAAGAGCTGCCCGAGCAGCATGAGCAACGTCAGGGATAACACCCCTAGGAAGGTCACTACGGCAAGCTGGCGAAAGATGTAGAAATCCAGCGTCCTCATCTCCCCGTTATATTACCACAAACAACATTGCCTTGCCAACGCAAAAAATATCTCTCGTTCGCTTGCGCGCATGGCGTGTCCGCAGGTTTAGGATGAAGTTGAGAGTCCTTATCCAAAAACTGAACCGAATTAGGAGGGGCAACGGTAGCCTGTTAACCAATCCGAAAAATATGTCGAAGATGCTTGTCTGAAAGGAAACCAACGTTTATCGACCATACTCCGCAACTTCCTCAGACAATGTATCGGACGACTTAATTTTACTCCGGCCTGCGCAAAGGATGCTAAAAAAAGATTGAATAAGCAGAGAAAACCTGCTATAAGAATAAATAGCTTACACGACCTTCATCCATGCAGTTTTTTTTGAAGCACGTATCGACCCGAGGCCCAAAAGCCTTTACCCTCGTTGAACTCTTGGTAGTCGTCACGATCATAGGTATCATGATGTCGCTCACTGCCACCGTGCTGCGTGATCCGGGTTCCGGACGAACCATCGACTCCGGAATCGACATGCTGACAAACATGGTGCAGGAAGCTCGCGCCACAGCGCAAGGCAATGATACCTATACGCGCCTCGTCATTGTGGATGATCCCCGAGATACCTCCCAAGATACCCGTCACCTACGCTACATGGTCGTGCAGATGCTGCGGCGGAACACCAAGGATGCAGGAAGTTATGACGGCTCGTCTGTAGCAACTCAAGGCGAATGGGTGTCCACGTCGGCCGGGGCTCTGCTCCCTGCCGGGGTCTTTTTCTCTCCTACCTATAGTCGTCCCCTCAGCTGGGCGGAAGGATCCGGAGGTCGCATCGGAACAGCCGTGACGCGAATAGGACGATCGAAGAAAGCGCGCGTTTTCTATTTCGAATTCGATGAAAAAGGTCGCTTTGTCGCTCCGGGAGCCAGTCCTGCCTCGCCCTCGGCTCCGCAGAGGGTAGTTCTGGTGAATGCGCGGGCAGGAAACTCACGTAACTCGGTGGATGGGATCATCCCTCTGCAAACGGATGCCCAACACAGACCGACCGGTGTGCGTGGAATCGTGATCTGGCCGACCGGTTATACCTCCCAGCTGCGCACACGGGAACAGATTTTCCACGATTAACTAAGCCTCTTCCCTTCCCCTCTCATGACACAAAACAACAAGCAAAGTCGCAAGGGCTTCACTCTTATGGAAACCCTGCTCGCTGTGGCTCTCATCGGCATGCTCATTTCTATATTCCTGACCGTGTTGGTGCCGTCGCGGACGATGGTACAACAGGCTCTCACCAAGCAGGAATCGGACCGCGTGATCAGCGTGCTTCGCTCAGAGCTCAACACCGTGCGCGATAGTGAGCGAGCTCAGGATTCAAGCAGCGTCGGACCGGGAAAATACGCCTCTCCGTTTGATAAGGGGTTTTATTGGGTGCTCGGCTCCAAGGCGCCGTACAGCTCAATCGTCGTCTTTTCCTATCGCGCCGATACATCTGCAGGACGCCGACAGGACGGAACCTACCCCCCCATCCCCATCAATAAAAGTCGTTCCGGTGGAGACACCCAAATCGTCTCCATTGCTTGCCCGATGAATGACCGTATTCATAAAAACGACATTCGTCATGCGGTGGGTCCCGTGTTTCTTGTCAAGCTTACGCAGCTTGAACAGGACGGCACAGGTAACTACCGGCTGGCTACATCGCCGGGCATCATTAAGGGTGCCTCCACTCCGAATAAATACTACTCACAAGAAGGCGTTGATTCACCGTGGGGTGGCGCCGTATTCTGCAGGGCTGACTTCTACCTCATGACACCGCCCAACCCGGACCGGTACAAAAACCGTCCCTGGTCCCGCACAGGTCGCCCTATTTTCTCAACAAACATATCATTCCGCCGCTGATCCACGAGATCCATGAAAACGACTATGAACTCCATTGCTCGCCTGCGACGAGCTTTTACCTTGGTGGAACTCATCACCGCCATGGCAATCACCTCCATCCTTGTTGTCATCATCATGCAGCTTACCAGCCAAGGCATTACCCTCTGGAAAGCTATACGAGATGATACAAGCACAGCCTCCGGCGCCAAAGTTGCCCTGCAGGCCATCAGCCGCGACCTTGAGTCCATTCAGCTACGTAGCACGACGGACAACACGGAATGGATGTATGCCGAAGTCGATTCGGCAATACGCGGTGTACCTCGCGGTCTTTCCATCCCAAAATCGGCCCGCTGCATTTTCTACGCCTGCGTGCCGGATCGCAATCCTGCAGTGAGTGATTCGTCCTCATTGCGCAACAGCTATCGCAATTTGTTGGCTTCCTCGGCTGACTCGCAGGGTGATGTGAGCGCTGTAAGCTACAGGCTGAAGTTCCGAGACCATGTGCTCAATCTGCCCAGCCGCAAAGGGGATTTGCAGTCTTACCCGCTCTTTTCCCTTTACCGGCACGTTGTATCTCCTCGTGATACCTTTGATCAGATGCTCGGCACAGATAATCTTGAGGCGACTTACAACCAGTTTGCGAGTTCTGAGGATAAATCCTTTCTTTGCGAGAACATTGTAGAGCTCAACGTGATTCTCAATGTTGAGTATGCAGATGAATCCTCCGGAAATGCGGACCAGGAAGTGATGTACCGACACGAAAGCGTGCCTATTCTCTCCACAGCTGCGGGCGAAAGTAAACGCAAATTTCGTTTGTATGGCATGCGGGCAGAATCGGAGGGACACCGTATGGAAAATGCTCGTATACTCTCCGCAGAGGTCTCTATTACTGTGCTGACAGAGGCAGGGGTAGCACTTATTCAACAAGTGCGCATCGGACAGCGCAGGCCTCCGAAAATGGAGGAATTCTTTTCCAAGTACACGCGATCGTACTCCCAGTCTGTTCCCCTTCCTCTCCCGCTTTGAGCTCTCCCCCTCTCCAGGCACAAGGAACGTTCAGCAGTGCCACGGCTCTGCCCGAAATCGTTTTGTGGGAGGATCCCCAACCGCGCACGGGTTACGAGAACATGGCGGCAGATGAGCTGTTGTCCCGACGTACCGAGGCGTGGCTTCGCATTTACGGCTGGCTGGAGCCCTCCGTCAGCTATGGGTATTTCGATACAGCCGCCTGCGCACGCCGTATTTTTCCCGGAGCCGTCGCTTACATACGACGCTGGACCGGTGGCGGTATCGTAGATCACCGCTCCGGTATCACCTACACCGTTACCCTCCCCTCTCGTGCGGATGGTCTGCCGTATCCTCCGGCTTCCGTTCTCTACGAATGGATTCACGGCGCTTTGGCTTCGGCCTTGCAACTCAGCGGTGTCGAGTGCAAACTGCTAAGTGAAGATGCCCCCGACGGAGGGAGGGCATGCTGGGCAAGTCCCGTTGTAAGTGATATTGTGGATACGAACGGTCGGAAATTAGCGGGGGCGGGACAGAGACGTTATCGTGGAGCAGTTCTTCACCAAGGTCTTATCCAAGGCTGCGAACCCGAGAAGGGGTGGCAATGTAAACTAGCTCAAAAACTGGCAAAGCACGTACACACCGTGCATTCTGCTTATCCTTGGGAGGGATTTAATGAAGAGTTGCATTCTCTCTGCCGGGAAAAATACCTTTCCCCGGCTTGGGAAGATGAAACTCACGGGCGCAGAAAAAATATCTCATGAGCAAAGGACAAAACGCTTCCTGGCGCATCAACGTTGCAGCCATTATTATGGATGCCGATGGATGCATCCTGCTCGGACAAAAGAGTGATGGAAGCAGATACCTGCATTTTCCCCAGGGAGGCGTAAAATGCGGGGAAACGCCGCGACAAGCCATCTTACGAGAAATCCGAGAAGAGGTAGGCCTGCCGGAGGATGTCTGCATCCCCGTAGCGGAATTCCCGGGGCTGCGCTATGTCTACCGCAAGAAGAACAAAAAAAGCAGACGGTGGGTCGGACAGCAACAAACTTATTTTCTCCTGCGTGTCAATGGCAAAAGACCTGAAACTAACTGCTCAAATAGTGAGGAATTCTCCTCGGCCCATTGGATCCCGTTCATAAAACTTTCTCTGGAAAGTTTTGTCCCTTTCAAACGAGAAGCGGTAGCACGAGCACTGCGACACTTTTTCCCCGCCGGCAACGTTGAGGCTTACGCCCTTACCGCTCGAGAACTCTACCAATACCGCCCCGGAAGCATGCCTTCTCCGTCCATGACCGTGCAAACTCCTCTTTTTGCAGGTGGGAAGGTTGAAGCTCAAACGCACATGGAAAGCTTGCCTCCCCTCCATCCCCGACTCAATGCGCGCTGCTTGCTCATCTTGATCGGTATGGAAGGGTGCGGCTTGCGCAAAGCAGTGCGCTGCATAGCACGTTACACGGTGGATCCGATAGCGCTGCACCTCTGCACATCCGAAGAACGCTACAATCTCTGTCCGCACGCGGCTTACCCATCTGTCGGTGAGTTGTCCGTTCTCACTTCCGGAATCCACACGCAGATGTTAAAAAAGGTGTATGAGCATGCCGCTGAAATCAGCCTGACAGAAATAGACCAGCTGGAGCAACGTGAACAGGCTCTCCAACGCGAAGGCGTCACCCTGCTGAAAGTCGCGCTCTATGTAGGCGAGCAAAAGCAGGCGAAACGTCTCGCCGCAAAGGGGAAAGTCCCCTTCTCTGTCTCATGGGACACCCAACTACAGAAACTCTGTGATTTCATGACCCGCACGTCTCATGTCGCACCGTGGCACCTTCTGCCGTGTGACCACGGCTGGTACAGGGATTACCTGCTCATTTCTCTCATCCGCGATTGGATCGAAACGACGAAAATCGTTTGAACGCATGGACGTCCATCATGATGCTGGTTGCTCCTCGGGTGCAGGTGCGGACTGGGCTCGCGGTGCAAGGAACATGAGCGCCCGAGCCGTCCGAACGTCACTCGAGATCGTTGACACGGAGTAAAGACGATTGACTCGTTCAGCAAGGCGTTCGAAAAATGCGGCGCTCTCTTGCTGTGAATCACAACAAAACGTGGGAATCGGCAAATGACCGGCCCGTACTGCTTGTGCTAAGCGAGGGAAATGGACGGAATTTACCGCCCCACAGAAGGACATGCTCCCCGTCGCGGAGGAAAGCACATGAGCATTCAAGCTATCGGCGTTACCCAATACAAAATACTTATTGTTCACTGCAACCCGAGGGAGAGACTCGGCCTGCGCAAAGGGTAACGCCAAAGCGTAACTGACGGCTGCGTTACCCATGTCCTGCTTCTCAATGGGCAGCACGTGCATCAGCGCAGGAGGTACCCCCAATTTGCCCGCAGCGCTTCCCACGGCATCCAGTAACTGGCGCCACCCTTCCCCCAACGCCAAGCGATTCTTCACTGCCGACCCAAAAGCCCACGATGTGCCGCGAGTAGCACTCCCCTCCTCCGCGGGATGACAGAGTAGCACGGAAAACGGTGCTTCCATGCCTGAGCTTATGGTGTGCATGGCCTCCCCTATCGCTTCCAGCTCATGGCGGAAAAGACGTGCATAGCGTAGATAGGTGCCGAGAGTGCCTTGCTGGTCGTCCCGCAAACTCAGTACCATCCCGTCGCCCAGCTCCAAAATAGCTCGGCTCATGCGGTTCCAATAGTCCATATAGAGAGGCAAACGAGTGGTGGAGAAGGCTGTGCTTTCCATGTAGAAGATGGTTTCTCGTGCCTCGGATTGATTGACGAGACGTAACTTTCCCGGTGCGAAAGTCATTCCTTGCGCGTCGGAAACACTCTCCATCCATACCTCGTCACCGTTCTGCCAAACCTGCATGGTGAGAGGGGTGCGCAATTCGTTCAGGAACGGAGGTTGAGAAATGAGCCACGCCAGTTGATCGGCGGCGACATGAAAAGATTGCTGCTGCTTGGGAGCATGAGTGCCCATGCACCGGAGGGAACGAACAACGGCTTGAGCGGCAGGAAAAGCGGATTGGTCGGAGATGGCGCGCATGGCACGATTCAACGACGTACTGATCCACACCGTAGCAAGCAGTTGTTCCATATGTCCATCTGCATGAGCAAGCTTCGGTGAGTAAAGCATCGAAAAAGCCGGGCTGGGAGGTAAAGAGATATCCCCCGGACGCTCACACACAATGATGAGCGCATCCTTTCCGCGATTCCGTGTGAGCATATACATCTCCCTCTGCGCCAGTGCGCGCCTCACTTCCGGTTCACTCGGCAACGGACAGTGCATCAACTCCAACGTCTTGAGTTGATTCATCCGTATGCCGGTGTACCCTCCGTGCTCCACATACTGCACTCCATCGTCACTCTGCGCCAATCCGCGAAGCGCTCCCGTGAACGAGCGATGCCATTCAGCAAAATCCTTCTCTCTGCCTTCTTTGCAAGTAAGCGCACAGTAAATGGGAGCGGGATGGAAACGCTCCAATGCGGTCAGTAGACCGTTTTTCTCCAGCTCCCACTGCCGACGGAATTCCTTGCGTATACAGTCGACAAACTCCGGTTTTGCACGCTCACACCACTTTTCCTCACACTCGCGCATCATCTCTAAACTACTGCTGATGCGCAAGAAAGGAAGTGCGTTCAACAACGCTGCTGCGCTTCCCTCGCCAAGGACGAGTGCTGTGTCCCGGATGCTCTCCAGACGCGCATGCAGTAGGGGGTCAACCTCTTTACCGCAAAGCTGCATAAGTCCGCACACTGCTTCACCGGGCTCCACAATAGCTGCCACCATGTCTCCTTCCGCCGGCAAAAGCGCGAGAGCAGGCAGAGTCTCCGCTCGCTGCGGTGCGCTCATGGCGGCAGGTTGTGCCGGGGCTGAGAGTTCAGTGAAAATTTCTTGCGGATTGGTAGCGGCCGATAAGGCGATGTTGCTCATACCCAGCCCCACCATAACGGTAATCATCAAACTCGTTTTCATCACCCGGGCATTCTATACCCCGTCCCTCCCGGCAAGCAAGGAATATAGAAAACCGCTATGGCGTATGACACCATAGCGGTTTTGCCGGATGATTGATACTGTTGACTTTAGTCCTTCACATACTCCGCAATTGCAGCCGCAATGCGAGTAGAAACAGCTTCGGGTTCACCCTCCTCCGTCACGTCAATCTGCACCACCTTCCCTTGGGCTCGGTAATGCTCTACCACCGGGACGGTCAGTGTCTCATAATCCTTGCGTCTTTTGGCAAAAGCCTCAGGGTTGTCATCTGTGCGCACAATCATAGGCGTACCGCACTTGGGGCATAACTCCTCACCGTTGCGCGTGGTCTCGCCGCACTTGGGACAGGCTTTGCGTCGCAACATACGTGCCTCAATCAGTTCCGCCGCTACATTGAGATAGACAACAATGTCCACCCCTAGTCCGAGTTTGGCAAGCTCTCCGTCAAGAGTCTTCGCCTGCGCCACCGTCCGCGGATACCCATCCAAAAGGCATCCACAGTCCGTATTCGTGGTGAGCCACTGCGCTACAATACCATTGACGACCTCATCCGGCACAAACATGGCAGCATCCATGTACTTCTTGGCCTCGAGACCGAGGGGGGACCCGGCGGTCACCTCAGCGCGCAAGAGAGCACCTGTGCTGAGAGGTTTGAGGTCATAGGTCTGCGAGAGAAAAGACGACTGCGTGCCCTTGCCGGATGCAGGGGCTCCCACTAGGATAAATCTTTTTAAGGACTTCATAACGTTGATGCGCACTAACTGTCGCATCCTCATTATGCCCTCTTGTCCCCGGCTTGGCAAGCCAATTACCACATGGAGTTAAAAATTCACGAACGTCCCGTCACCGGTTCCCACGGAAAATGTAGAGGCAAAGTCTCTTGGTCCGGAGTTTCGGGATACACCTGCCGAAATGGAGCAACGTTTTCATGCCGCAGGAAAGAAAGGAATGGTCTGTGAAATTAAAGCTGGGATGTTAATTTGAAGTGTAGCTTGACTACCTCCGGCAGACGCTCAGCTCCATACTTAGCGACAAAGTCACGTGCAGCCTGGAGCACCTGAGATGCGCAGCCCAGAGGAAACGAACAACCTGAAGAGGTGGCTGCCTCGTGCATCCACTCCACAAACCGAGCCCGCGCTAGGATGGATGCAGCAGCAACAGCTATATCATCCTCCGCGCGAGGTCGCTGATCCAACCGAATGGGAATACGCCTCTGCTCCAAGGCATCAAGCAACACAGACTCATCGGCAAACTGATCGCTCAGCGCACGGGGACATTCCGGAACCTCGGCGTGTAAGGCAGCAATCACACGGACGTGTCCCCACGCGAGCAACCGATTCAAATTCTTCATCTGCGCATAGAGCTCATTGTAACGCCGCGGACCGATACAAAGCACCTCGTATGCCACGCCGGGTAACGCGCGTATCTGCTCCGCCATGTGCGCAATACGCTCATCACTCCCTATGGTCTTGCTGTCCCGACATCCGATAGCGGCGAGCTGCTGCGCGTTTGCAGCATCTGCGTACACTCCCGCTACCACAAGAGGCCCGAAGTAATCTCCCTTGCCACTCTCGTCCACTCCGAAATGGGGAGTTACATCAATGATCGCACCGGAATGAGTCTCACGCGATGATAAGTCGCTCGCCTCAGAGCAGCCGAATTGCGGTGGAAGAAGTTTCAGAAAATCCTGCGTGCCCCTGCCCTGTACAAGAAGTTTCCTCCTTTTCGCATAAAAAGCCACATTAACATCCATTCCTACAAAGCAATAAAGGGCATAATCGCGCTTCGTCTCCGCAAATGCAGATGATCTCTCCAGCAGAGCTCGAAGGTTTCGCGCCTGCTCCATGGTTAGTGTCGTCGTATAATGATTGGGCATTTTTTCTAAAATCACCCGTGGAAGCCCATTCGTCAACTCAAATTTTGGGAAAAGCGTCTCAAAAAAAGCAGGTTGACGAAAAAAAATGCTTGCTTTAAGCTTTTTTGGTGTGACAAACGATAAAAAATACGCTATGCTGCTAACAGCTTTTCACAATAACCAAATAAAAATATGGCTAATACGATCACGAAAAGAGAACTGGTGAATAAGATTTGCGCTGAACTCAACGGCAATCTTACTCAGGGGGACGTCCTCGAGGTTGTCCAGAAGGCTGTGGAACTCATCACTTCCGCTCTCGGTAGTGGAAATCGCGTGGTGATCCGCAACTTCGGCACCTTTGCCGTGAAGGAAGTGAAAGCAAAGGTTGGACGCAATCCTAAAAACCCAACAAAGGATGTTCCCATCCCTGCGCGAAAGGTTGTCAAGTTCAAGGTCGGCAAGACTCTGAAAGAGGCTGCCGCTAAGAGCTCCATCTGATTGATATCGCCTCTTCTCTTGTCATTGAGGGCGCACTGCAACCCGCAGCTGCGCCCTCCTTTTCATCGCTTTCGCCACTCTGCATAGCACCCCACACGAAAAAAATAACAAAACCCGAATGATCACCGCGCGATTCTCGTTTCCCCTCCTACGGCAACAGCGCAAGAAACGAGGAATTCTGCCATGTTTTGATTAGCATAAAAACACGTATAGGACGAAACGCCTTCGCTATCGTTTTGCACCTCGTGTGTTGCGCGCGAATTTCCTCAAACCTCAAACCGTCAAACGTGAATGATTCCGTCCATCGTCCATTAAACGTCGTCAGTCGCTAGAAGTCTCGTTTTTCTAGGACAGATGTGAGCGGGGTGAGGATATCCACGGGGCACTTGACGTTGACGAAGTCTGTGATAAAATTCACTCAACCATGAAGGAGCCGGTCATAAAAAAGGTTGATAAAATTACCGTAGGTCATTTTTACGAAACGTATCGGCACACGCTGGAACTGGAGCTGCTCAATAGCCCTCTGGGCATGACTCGGTCAATCCTCCGCCCGGCGTTGAACCGACCGGGCCTCGCTCTGTCCGGTTTTTTCGGATATTACGCGCACGAACGTATCCAGATCTTTGGTTCGGGAGAAATGGCTTACCTGACTACGCTGGAAGGGCCGGAGCGCACGGAAAGAATGAAACGTATATGCTGCGAGGACGTACCTTGCCTCATTTTTTCGCGAGCAACAGAGGTGCCGACTGATATCGTGGGGATAGCAGATGAGTGCGGAGTGCCCGTGTTTCGCTCGTCATTGCCGACGATGAGTCTGGTCAATCGTGCAACGATCATCCTGGAGAATGAATTTGCCGATAGCACAACGCTGCATGGCTGCATGGTGGACGTGCGAGGCGTAGGCGTCCTGCTCACAGGAGCGAGCGGTATCGGGAAAAGTGAGGTTTCTCTCGGTCTCGTGGAACGTGGCGCTTCTCTTGTCGCAGATGATCTCGTGCACATCCGCAACATCAGTGGCGAGCTGATCGCTTCCTCCCCTCAACTCAGCAGCGGCTTTATCGAAATTCGAGGCATTGGGATCACCAACGTGATGGACCTCTACGGTCTGCGGGCGTTTCGCCGTCAAAAAAAAATCAATCTCATCGTCCACCTCACCATCGGCGAAATGACGGAAACAGAACGACTGGGGCTGGAACGAAAGAAAACGAGTATATTGGGCGTGGACGTCGAGCGTATTACCCTGCCGGTTGCTCCCGGACGTGATATGACGCGTCTCGTGGAAGTGGCGGCCCTCGGACACTACTTGCGACAAAACGGCTACGACATGGCGCATGAATTCTCTCGCCGCCTGCGCGAGGAAATTTCTACAAGAAACATTCATATAAAAGGAAGTGATGAATAACGGTATCCCCCTTCGAAACATCGTATCCCTCTTGGATAATACGCTGGAAATCGGCATGATCCAAGACTCTCCGCTCGCCGTGAACGGACTGCAAATTGACAATGACTCCGGCGTGGTGCATAAGGTGGCTCTCGCGGTGGACACCTGCACAAAAACCATTGAGGACAGTATAGCGGCCGGTGCGGATCTCCTCGTCGTACACCATGGTATTTTCTGGTGCGGGTTGCGTCCCCTCACGGGCTGGTGGAGAGAAAAAATCTCACTTTGCCTACAACATGGTCTGTCGATTTATTCCGCTCATTTGCCGCTCGACTTGCACCCCACTCTGGGAAACAATGCCTGCCTTGCCCGCAAGCTGGGTCTCGTCGACGTCACGCCGGCTCTCAAGCACCATGGCTCGTCTCTCGCTGTCGTAGGAACCTTTCAGGGAAGCGTGCACGAGCTCAAGGAATGCTACGCAGCCGTCACGGGATCAGAGGTGAGCGGTGTGATTCATAACGGAAACGCTCAAGCAGGGAAAGTATTGGTCTGCTCCGGAGATGCCGGCACAGATATCTACCGCGTGCTCAACACCGGCGTAAGTACCTTTCTTACGGGCGAACAAAATCATTGGGTGTTCAATGCTGCAAGAGACACCGGCCTGAACATCATGTTCGCCGGTCACTACGCTACGGAAACCTTCGGTGTTCGTGCCCTGGGAGAATTAATTGCTCAGCGATTCCGGATCCCCACCGTCTTTATTGACAACCCCACCGGCATCTAATGCAATTTATCGTGGAAGATTCGTTCGGCACGCGCCTGGATCAATTCCTCACGGCGCACCTGCCGGAGCTTTCGCGTGCGCGCATCCAGTCCCTGATCAGAGATGGTCACATCCTCGTGAATGATGCTCCTTGCAAAGCAAAAACACCCGTGGAGCGCGGGATGCGTATCGGTGTATCCATTCCACCGGCGGCACCGGCAGAAGCCCAACCGCAAGAAATTCCTCTGTCCATCTTGTATGAGGATGAGTACCTCGTCGTTGTGAACAAAAGAAGTGGCATGGTCGTGCATCCGGCGGCGGGGAATCCGGACGGCACCCTCGTCAATGCTCTCCTGCACCACTGCGGTGACCTCTCCGGCATCGGAGGCATAGAGCGCCCCGGCATCGTGCACCGGTTGGATAAAGATACGAGTGGCTGCATCGTCGTTGCTAAAAACGACGTGGCTCACCTTTCTCTTTCCTCCCAATTTGCTGAACGAGATACAGAAAAAATATACCTCGCTGTCGCGCAAGGTCAATTCAAAGAACCTGCCGGCACGGTCTACACGAACATCGGTCGGCACCCTGTTAATCGACTCAAAATGGCCGTTGTCAATCCGGGTAGCGGTAAACCGGCCATTACAGATTACAAGGTTCTCTGTTACGACGACCGGACGGATTCCTCTCTCGTGCTCTGTACGCTGCATACGGGCCGCACCCATCAAATACGTGTCCATATGCTGCATCTCGGACATCCTCTCATCGGTGACCCCATCTACGCCGCTCACCTCTCGCGCCAAAAAGTGAAGCCGGGACGGTTGATGCTGCACGCTTGGCGTCTCTCCTTCCATCATCCAGCCGATGGACAGCTCATTGAGTTAGAAGCTCCCATTCCCTCGGAGTTCGAGCCGTGGATTTCTGCACTCGGCGGAAAAAATGCTCTCCCCTTGTGACATTTTGTCGATGCATCTACGTCTCGACTCTCCTGATCAGTCACTTGCAAATATACCAAGTCAAAAGGAAACCCCTCTTCCGGGAGAAAACCGTTCCGTCTCTCTGCTCCACTCGACACGCTATGATGAGTCTCTCTCTTTCCGTGTATCCCGCCCATGTGTTACATGACGTAAACCGTACGAAATAAATCATAATTGCTTGGTTTTGTCTCGTATGTTTGCTTGCCATACAGGGAAGAATATGGTAGGCTTAGGGGCATGTCAAACGTGCGAGTGTACGGAAAAGAAAACATACCTGCGCAGGCATCCTTATTTTTGCCGAACAGGGTGGACGAGCAAGTTGTCAAGGAGCTGGAAAAGGCTCTCGGTGGAGAGGAAAAAGTCGTCTATCTCGTGGAGGAGGAATTGGAACCGAGAAAAGAAATTCTCAATGGCATCCGTGCAGAGAGAATTGTACGATTTCGCTTCCGAACGAGCCGCAGTCGGGATCTGCGTGAAAAGCTGATGGTGCATTTCCAGGCAGGGAAACATTTTGTCTATTTGCCAGGCAGACCCTCCCAAGTACAAGGCTGCCTGACGGATGTGCCGAAACCATTTTTGATGCAGCTGAGCGCACTGCATGTTTCGCCGGTACCGGTTTTTAACGGGTATTATCGCAAGAACATCCTGCAAGCATGTACGACGGAGACGAAGTATGATTGGGCCGTCATGCACATTCTTAAAAAACTGGCGCCCGGACCGCAAAGCGGCGAACGCATCCTGGAAGCATGGATGAAGGCTTCGGCCATCGAATACGAGCGTCATCCCCTGTTGGATCGTTCCATGGCGCGACTTCTCGTGGAGGGATTCAAGCACAACCCTTCCTCACTTCTCATCGATGGAATGGATGGCTCAGAGCTGAATTACACAAAGCTGCTGGGTGTAACACTAGCGTTGGCCAAAGAGCTCAAACGCATTGTGAAAGAGCCGCGTTTGGGCATCATCTTGCCTCCGGGAAAGGGTGGTATGCTGGCAAACTATGCGTGTTTCATTGCAGGCATTTCCCCCGTAAACATCAACTACACTTCGTCGGAAACTGCCTTCCACAGCATCGTGCGCCAAAGTGGCATCCAGCACTTCATTACAGCACGCGCCTTCATGACAAAGCTGCCCCAATTCCCTTGGCCGGCGGAAGAAAAGCTGCTGCATCTGGACACGATTTTACGCGGGATCGGTATGGCAAAAATAACCGGGTGGGTTGCTTTTGCCAAAGTGGCGCCCGTTGCTGTCATTGCAAAGACCTTTGGTCTTGATGAGAGACATGGAGACGATGAACTTGCTCTGCTTTTCACGTCCGGGTCATCCGGTGAACCCAAAGGTGTGGCTTTTACGCACCGCACGGTTATTGCGAATATCCTCCAGCTCCTCAGTAAAGCTTACCTGCCCTCCGGAGCTAAGTTCCTTTGCAGCCTGCCTATCTTCCACAGTTTCGGACTCACCGTCTGCACCCTCCTGCCGCCTCTCTATGGCTTCACGATGGTCACTTATCCTTCTCCCTTGGAGGCAAAAACCCTCAACGACCTTATCGAAAAACACAAGTGTACCCTCGTACTCACGACTCCGACCTTCGGACGCGCCATGCTGCGCAAGGCAAACCCGGATACGTACCGCAGCGTACTCTACTTCATCGTGGGCGGCGAAAAGATGCAGCCCGTCCTCGCCGAGGATTTCAAAAGAAAATGTAATGTCCAAGTACTGGAGGGCTACGGTCTCACAGAGACCGGACCCGTGTGCGGTGTGAATATGCCGGATGCGCCGCCCTCGGACACGACCCCCTACTACGTGCCGGGCATCTGTGAAGGAAGTATCGGTCAGATTCTCCCGGGACTTGCCGTGCGTATCACCGATCCCGATGATAAGACTCGTGCTCTGCCCCTCTCTGAGCAGGGGATGATCTGGCTGAAGGGAGCCAACGTCTTCCACGGCTACACAGGTGATGAGACCAACAATGAAGGTATCTTTGACGATGAGGGTTGGTTCATGACCGGCGACCTCGGAAGTGTCGATCTCAACGGGTTTCTTACACTGGGTGGTCGCCGCTCCCGCTTCTCAAAAGTGGGCGGTGAAATGGTGCCCCATGAGCTTGTTGAATCAGCCATTGAGTCTTTTGTCAAACGTCCCGACTGGATACCGACAGATCAACGCGCGGTTGCCATCGTAGGGGCTCCGGATGCGCAAAAAGGGGAGGCCCTCGTGCTCTTATCATGCGTCCACACAGGTAACTTGGCTCTATGCTTAGACGAGATACGTGCGCATCTTGTTTCTCAAGGTATCCCGCGACTCTGGTGCCCGCGCGAGATCATTCCCGTAGAAAGCATACCCGTATTGCCCACGGGCAAGCTTGATTTGCGCGGCTGTAATATGCTCGCCCAGGAAGCGCTCAGCAAGTGAGGAAAAAAAATGAAGAGGGAGGTAGAACGGAAAATCACCGTCCGGTAGGACGACTCTCTTGTTCTCCGCCCATGCAAAAAGGTTGCGCCGGGATAAAGTTGATCTCCCACGATTGGAAGTCGTCCGCGTAGGGCTGTTCAATGACGATGGTGTTTTCCCCTTGGCGAAGGTGAATGAGCGTCGGCGGCTGAGCCCACCATAGGTCATCGTCCCGGATGGGCCTCTCGTTTTCCGCCGTATGCCAGGTGGGACGGGAGACGCGGTCCTCCCCGGCTCGGTCGTAACGACGTGGGTTGCGCAACTCCTCCCCGTTCACCCAGATGCGCGTGCCGCACTGTGACCATTCGCCCACGCGCGGTATCCCGGTGTACTGACGGTTGGAGCGCGCCGGCGCGTCGAAGCCTATCATGAAGGGGTAGTCGCCCTCCTCGGCCACACGGATATTTGTGCGCGCCCATACGCGCACTCCGGGTTTCGTCTCACAGTACATCCCGAGGTTCCAGGTGGCGGCACGTGTGCGAAAATAGAGACTGTAACCGGAAACACATCGCGTGTCGCTAGGCATTTTCCCCGCCAACACCGCCTCGCGCGCTGCATCCGCCTGCGCATCCGGCACCGGCTGCGTCACCTCCCACAATCCTCCTTCCTCCGGCCAATACGGAAAATGTTCATCACGGAACATCCCCTTGCGCAGAGCCATCATGCGTCTCTCAAAGAGTCGGAAAGCGCGCGCCGCCTCATTCCTGTCCTTAGCCTCTGAATTCTTATCAGGTGGGATACAGATGGTGTAGGAAGCTCCTTCCATGGCGGCGCCGCACCACGCGCGCTCGGCCATAGCGCAGAGTCCGGGCCACATCGGACTATGCAGAGGAATACGCGATTTGTCCTCCACGCGAATATCGGGCCACGTGCAGTAGATAGCGCCGAGGTGTTCCGCATCCCCCTTCTCTGCACCGCAGGGACGCATAAAAAACCAACGACGCACCAATAACGGAGGCTCAAAGAGATTGCTGTAACCGATGGATGAATCAATGGTCGGACTCTTGATGGTAGCAGCGTCCTGAGAATTCTGGCTCTGTACCCAACGTTGAGCAATGCATCTGCTGCCCAACGGCAGATCCCACGGTCCCTCCCACTGCATCGGCACTCTCCCGAGCGCCTCGATCTTCCG
>CANQSY010000018.1 GCA_947626635.1 uncultured Akkermansia sp. | reverse complement strand
TGCAACGAGTGTTGCAGGGAATGCAAGGCTGAAGTGCCGATTTTTTATCTTATCCCTTCAGTATCTGTCTCAGCGAAATTGCCGGAGACCCCACTTTCTGTCATATGTTGCATTTGTTCTTGCCATTCACATTTTATCCCTTCACAATTTCCTATGGGATGCCAATGATGCAGAATATCAAAATAATTTATTTCATTGCTTTTGTGCTCATGTCAATCGCTCTACAGTTTCGTACGCAGGCGGCATGCAAGCAAGATGAGGATGTGTACGCTCGAATGGTCATTCTTCATGCGGAGACCGTGATTCGTTACGAGAAAGTGGAGTATCAGTGGACAAAAGCACATGAATTAACACGAAAAATTTTAGAAGTTTCCTGCAAAAAGCCCAAATCTGATAAGGTATTATCTGAGGAAGAAGAGCGTGAGGAAATTGAAAAGGGGACGATCGAAGGCGAGCATTGGATAAAAAGAGAAGAGGAGGCTTTCTATTACACTCTTGATTTAGGTAATACAACAGATTTTTCCGGTGTTTTTCAAGGCGTTAATTTAACAACCAATGGAACGAAAAGTGATGACCTCACATTTGGCTGCCCCGTTTATTTGGTCGTAAAAAATATGAGTGGTCTATTTCTTGTTGAAGTAAATAATGTTTATGGAGGCTTTGTCATTTGGCGAGGGAAAGAGAAAGGAAAGAATCGGTGGGAGGTCGAGGCAAACGAAGAGAGCCGAGAAATTGCTGATCCTGTTCTTTATGAACGACTGATAAAAAACGGATTAAAAATACTATCGGAGTCAGAAATCAAGCAACGACTGGAGAACCTTCCCAAGGCGGAGACTGATAAAAATCGTTAATCCATTAAGAGAAAAATACGACAGGATATGAGAAAAGAAGTCTTAGTTCTAGGGATGCTACTCGTAACAATGAGCAGTTGTTCGTTGCCGCGCGAGAGAGAAGTTAAAAAGGGAGACCGTTTGAAGGACATCCAATATGCGGAGTTGTACCTCAACGCATACTCTCCTCGAGTTCGAGCTCATTACGCGCTTCGTGGGGAGAGGATGATCAAATTGAGAGAAGGACTGGAGGAAATTTATCAAAGTGGAGAGAGCAGCCCATACGGGGTACAGCCGTTTGAGGGTTCAACAATATCGTTTTTCATTCGAAAGGATGAACAGGTTGTGGACTATGATTTTACCGTGGAGGAAAAAGTACTTATCGTGGACAAGTCCGAGTGGGGGGAAAAAGGTATTAAGGGGCTTGGAGAGTCTCGACGAGTTCCGCTGAACAGTCCGGCGGTTCAGCGCGTGCGCAAGATGAGGCTTCCCGGTCTGGATTTTCAAGAGGATGGAGGGGAAGTCGATTTGGATGCAGTTATTGGAGAATCGTTATGAAAAGGGAACTGAAAAATTGCAGATGGGTAGTTGGACTGATCACGCTGTGTCTTGTAGCGTGCAGCTTCCAGCAGAAGGCAACGTGGAATGAAGGGCGAGGAAGTGATTTGAGAATTAAAATTCTCGATCATGAACGTCATTGGCGAGATGATGGTTCTCGTTACTTTGATGTCTTCACGGGGAAGGAGGCAGAACGAATTATTCGTGTATTTGATGAGGTTTATAACGATAAGGAATGTTATTTGTGGGAGAGACCGGGATTGGAGGAAATTGATGTTGGATGGAGGGATAACGAGCTCATGATCCCCGTGTTGCCGGAGCGCGGCAAGTGGGGGGACTGGTTTTACCGCGAGGCATACAGCTTATCGGTGCAAACAAAGGTAACCGCAGCAGGACCCGAAATGGAAATCATGTATGCTCTGGGCTGGGGGAACAGTCGGAGATGGCCGGGGAAGAAAGTGATTATCATAGAAGGGAAAAACCCGAAACGCCCTGCAAAGGAAATGCTTCCCGGAAGCGCCCCGGTGAAAAAACTTAAAGCTCTCGGTACTCCTAATCTGAGACTCGAACGAGTGCCCGACACAGGAAGGATGCCTTATTAGCGATGCGTTTCTTTCTAGTGGGCTTTGCAACCTCGCGCGGAGCGCGCTAGCCATTCAAATCGTAAATCGTAAATAATCTACGGTTACGTTGATTCGTCTCTTAGAAGCCGAGCAACTTGCCGAGACCCTCGAGGAAAGTATAGAATGTTTTTTCCACAAGAGTAGTGGGAGCAACCTGGGCATTGCGGAGGCGGACACATCCGGAGCCGCGGAGTTGCAGGTCGAAGAGGTCGGTTCGTCCGAGGAGATAAGGGACCAGTGTTTCCGTGCGGTGTGCTGAAAGGAGGACTCCATTCGAGGCAGAGATGAGGCTGTGCTTTTTCCGAATGAAGGAGAGAGAGGGAGAGACATTGAGACGAGTGATGCCGCCTTGGGAACGGACGACAACGGAGCCCGCTCCGGAGAGACTGTAGTAGCGGATCTGACCGAGACACCAGGCAGGCAGAGAGAAGAGCTTCCAGCAGGCAGAGATGCGGATGCCGGAGCTGAAAGCTACAAGGTCGGTAGGACAGATGAGGACGCTTTCTCCTTCCCGGATGGTCAATTCGCTGAAGTATTCATCCGGGTCGTCGGAGGAGATGCTCAGCGTGTGTTCCATCGTGCTTTGGGGAGAGGAGCGGAAGCGTGTCATCAGGGTGAGTCCGCAGAAAAGGCTCATGATGGGGTGGTGTGGACTGAATATCCAGTGTGTGTGTTTGCTCAATTGGGGAGACTCAGAGTACCCTGCGCAGAAACTTTCATCGCGGACGCTGATGGACTCATGGGGGCGGAGGGTCAGATGCAGCATTTTGTGTCCGAGCTCTCCCGAGGGCTCCTCGTCATTACGTCCCTCAGACTGATTCCCTGTACCCGGCAAGGACAGGGAACCGAGTCGCTCCACCCAAGGAGCGAGACCGTAAAAGAGCAGGAGTTTTCCGCCTAGTGACGCCAGAAGAAGCCCGAGAGTTATCAGTAAGGCTTTGCACCAAACTGCTCCAAAGGCCGCGAGCAGGATCCACAGCGAGGCGAAGAAAAAATTGCGGAGAAATGCGTCGGTAGGATCTGCACTACCTTTAATGTAGTCCTGTTGAAGCTGGTTGTATCTATTTTCAAGCCTGATTTCCTCGTCATGGAGCTGAGCGTATCGCTTTCTGAATTGTTTTGAGGTTTCGATGGGATGAAGGAACAGCTCGCCGATCGATTTCAGCATGTCAATTTGAGCTGCCGAGATTTTTCCGCGGTTCAGTTCGATTTCAATTCGGGTCTTTTCAATTTGCATGAACATGTTGACACGCTCATGATAGAGATGATAGATTTTTCCGGCGCTCTGCCAGATAGCGAGACCTCCCCAGAGGACGAGAAAGATGAGGAAGTATCGTCGCAAAAAGGTAACCATGGTCGGAAGAAACAGTGAAGTCTTACCGAATCAGTGAGAAGTCTCAGGGGTGGTCAGCCGGATGGTGACGGATTCCCCGCGTTTGAGGGCAAGGGAGGGAAGGAGAATGAAGTCCTCCGTGATGATGGCTTTTTCTCTATCGCATTTTATGCCGTTCGGGTCGGCGAGGCGTTGGGGAAAACGCGCGGCTGCCGGTCCCTCGTAGTCGCTCTGAGCGGTGATGGTCAGCTTCTGCTGCCCATCCCACTTCATGGCGAGAGGGGCCGGCTTGTGCGAGCTATCCACCACGGCAGCCCATGCGGGGTCGCCGTAAAAGACGAGCGTGTCGCGCTCCTGCACGAGCCCGGTGGCCTCTCGCACTTTGTCCGTTGCCACACGGGCGCCCGATTGCAGGATATCGCTCTGCAGCGCCGGACTTATTCCCTGGTCATTGAACCGGACGTTGAGAAGTTGGGGCGCCAATTCCAGGGTGCGGGCTATGAGCAATTGATTCGCCAGGTAAAAAGCTTCTGCCAGGGTTGTGGTATCGGTGTGGTGGAGGAAGAAGTGCAGGGTGTTGTCCGCCGCTCCGTGATGCCAGGACGGTACGGTGTAACCGGTGAATTGATGGCAGCCGTAGGCCGATAAAGCCGTTATGGCCATGCTCTGCACACTCCCCCTTGCATCCCCTCTCTCTCCGGGTCCCATGTCCACCCACACCCGTACAGCTTTGTCCGGCTCAATCAACGGAAACTGCATGGCTTCCGCAAGACTTTGCAGAGCGCCTGTTTTGCCTTCCATGGCGGGTTGACGGGCGCTGGAGAAGGCGATGAGGTGTTGGCAGCCTACTTGGTGAAAGCGGTTGTTGGCGGAGAAGATAAGACCCTTGCAAGAGGGCATTTCCATGCTGAAAGGAGAACCGTGACCACCGGCTACGACGAGTTGGGGCGCCTGTGTGGATAAGTGATAGGCGAAGCGAGCCTGCAATCCATTCTGGATGATGTCTAGCCCCTCCGGCGTGTCGGCGGTGAAGGTGGTGATTTGTGGTTCGCTGTAGCCACGTCGCTCGAGGATGGCAAAGTCCTTGCGCTCCGTCATGCAGTAACTTTGCTCCATGCGAGAGCTGTCCGGCTCCGCCGTCGTAGCGATGAGGCTGCGGATGACGAGCGGTTCTTTGTGCAGGGTCATGCGCATGGCATCCGCCGCCGTCGCGCCCGTGACAATTCCCCACATGCAGTCGCCGTACGGGTCGTCATCGATTTTGCGTGTGGCTCGGTGCAGGATATCCACAATGCTACGAGTAACTTCCTCCGGACGCAACACCACGGCCGCGTACCTCGCTCCACTCTCGCGCAGCGCCTCAGCGCAGCTTGCCTCATCCAGGTTGGCGAGCGTCCGCAGCGTTGCGCCTGCGTACTTATGCTGCAGGGCCTCCGCTACGGCTTTCCACTCCGGAATTTCTGCCGTGCTCCGGGTAAGGAGTACGGTGTATTCTCCCTCGGAAGGTACCGCCACAGGCAGCGGGGGCGTTGCCGGGACAGAGTCCGGCTTGTCGGCCGGTTCATCGTCTTGGGTGTCTTCCGGCACGATAAAGTAGAAATTGGTCTGTTCCGGCTTGCCGAATACTTCCCGAGCCACAGCTCGCACCTCGTCAGACGTGATGGAGGAGATGTCACTACTGAAGTCGCGCATGAGAGCGAGTCGCTGAGGCTCACTTTGCAGGTCGATGAGATTTTCCTCCCAATACGCCGGGGTGATGAGCGATTTCTGCATGGCCGCTACAAGGGGACGTTTCGCGCGCTCGAACTCATCGTCGCTGATGTTTCCGCGCCCGATGGACGTGCAGATGCTTTCCATCGCCGCGCTGACCTTGGTGCGGTTGCCCTTCACCCCGAAGCTCACCGTGGTGAGCGTGGCCGCATTGTCGAAATCGAGGTTGAGCTGGAGCTGCGCTCTGGGAGAATAACTCTCGCCCATGCTCGCACGCAGTCCATTGAACAATTGATCGCGTACGATAGAAGAAAGTATCTGCAACCGGCGATTTCGGTGCATATCTCTCCCATTTCCTGCGTAGTGGACTTGCGCTACGATGGTCTTGTCCAGTTGCGTAGGATAGCGCATCATTTCGCGTTGTCCCCATGGACGGAATTCCACTCTTCTCCTTGTTCCCGGCACGGGAGTTGCTTCTGCTCGACGCTGCGGCATGGCTCCGAAGGTGCGCTCCAGGATGGGGATGACCTCCTCAACGTTAAAATCGCCCACGAGACTGACTTCCGTGTAGTTTTTGTTGAGCGCGGGAGCCATGGCTTGCTCTACGTCCTTGGCGGAAAGTTTCTCAATTTCCTCGCGCTTCGGGACAACAAAGAGCGGGTTGTCTCCGAAGAGGGCGCGGCGGGTCTGCATCGCGTACACACCGTTGGGAGTCGTTTCCAAATCCCGGTATTCATTATCAAGACTGCGCCGCAACTGCAATTCGCCGTCTTCCCTGTAGCCGGGGTAGAGAATCGATGCTGCCAGCAGCTTGCACTGCAACTCCAAATCTTCCGCCGAGGTGGTACCCGTGAAAAGAAATCTCGTCGGCAACAATTCAAAGTCCAGCGTCACCCTCTTTGATGAGAATAATCTCTCGAGCTCATCATAGCCGTGCTCCTGCAGTCCTCCTCTCTGCATCACCGCCCGCACCATTTGAGAGAGTCCGGGCACGTCCGGTAAGACCAATTTCCCGCCATCCACGGCCGCCGTTACTCGGATGGTCCCTTTGCGGAAATCAATAGGCTTGAGGTTGACTCTCACGCCGTTGGAGAGGGTGAGCGTCGTGACGCCGAGGTCGTTCAGCTCCTCGCGTCGCAGGACAACTCCCGGCACGCCGATGGTCTCGTAGGCAAAGGGCTTCGTCGTTTCTGCTTTCGGTGGCTCCACGGGTTGAGCGACCGCTGCTTCAAAGGTCTCCCGCAGGACCTTCTCCGTCGCACCTTCCGGGGGATTCCCCATGAGTGTCAGTTGCGCCGACCCCAAGTTGAAGGCTTCCTCCAAGGCTTTGCGGCACAACTCGGGGTCAGCCTTGATGCGTTCAATCGCCACCTGCATGGCGCGCATGTCCTCCGCGGGATCGGTCAACCGTTTGTCATCCTTCAGAGCATTCACGATGAGATCGGCCATGGCGGAGGCCGGTACCGTTTCCCATGTGTCCTGTTCCTCCCGCAAATTGGCCAGGAGTGAACCGATGACTTCCTGCAGCTCGGTCTCGCTGAAGCCGTATTGCATGGCTTGGCGCAGCTGTTCCACGGCGGTGCGGAGAGCTTGCTGCCATTGGTCCGGTGCGGTGGTGACAGACAGGTTGGCGAGGTCCGCCACCTGGTAGAGATCCTCCCTGTCGGTACGCGCGAGTTTGAAGGGGCTGGACGGGGAGTGGGCGAGACGCTTGAGACGACGATTGAGCATCTCGCAAGCCATCTGCAGCGGCAGGTCTTCCACTCGCTGGGCGAGCGTGTCGTCTTTTTTCTCGAAAGGACGAGCGACGGTGACGAGAATGTTGCAGTCTGCCAGTTCCTCGTTGGGGATGAATTTCTCTCGGCGGCTGGGCGTATTGGTCAAGGAGCCCAGCTCGGGATAGGGCGCGCTGGGAGTTGCCTCCATGCCGGAAAAGTGTTTTTTCACCCAGGCCTCTGCCTCCTTGGCTTCAAAGTTTCCCGTGAGGATGAGCACCATATTTTCCGGAACATAATAGTCCTTGTATTGCTTGCGCACCAGTTCCGCTGATCCATGCCTCAGTACTTCCTCCTTGCCGATGGGCATGTACTTCGCCAGCCTTGTACCCTCCGTAAGTTGCTCCAGCAAGAGAACCGTTGCCCGCATGGATGCCGAGTCGCGCGCTTTCATCTCGCTGATGACGATCCCGCGCTCCTTGTCGATCGCCTCATCGTCCAGTGTAGCCCCGTCCGCAAAATCTCTCATGATGGTGAGCGCTGTGTCCACCGTCTTCTCCTGCAAATTGGGCAGATCGAGCATATACACGGTCTCGCGGAAGCTCGTGTAGGCGTTCGCATCACCCCCGAAACCCAGCCCCAGCTTCTGCATGACCGGTATGAGCTCCCCACGTTTGTAATTACGACTTCCGTTGAACACCATGTGCTCCAACAGATGCGAAAATCCTGAGTTCTGCTCATTTTCGCTCAGGGAACCCACGTGCACATACAACCGAACGGAGCCACGTCCCTTCGGCTCTGAGGTTGGGCGTATGATGTAGCGAAGTCCGCTGGGGAGGCTTCCCCGGACGATTCGCGCGTCGTCCTGCAGCTCCGGGACCTTGCTTTCGTCGCTCGCGAGTTTTGCCTCCTCCCCCGCAGCGACGCTTCCCCATCCGCCGCCAAGCACAGAGGCGAGCAGCATACCCGTCATGAACAGCCTCATCCACTTTTTTCCTGTGTTACGCATCATACCACTAATACGTTCCGTCAACGCCATCTCTTTCACTCTGGACTTGTCTCGGCATCACTTAAAAACTTAATTTTTCCGAAATAATTTTACGAAACTTTTGATTTAGAGTTGGCAAGAGAGGCACGATATGGTAGAATAAGGAAACGTCAGAAGTAAGGTGTGCCCATATGATAATGCGCAATGTATTCATCGTGTTGATTTTAGCGTTATGTGTCTGCTTTTTGAGCAGCTGCAGTACTGTGGAAAGCATCATGCGCTATTTCGTCAACTTGCCGGGAAATCTCTATAACGCCGTTTCGCCATGATGGACTCACAAGGAAAATCTTTGCTGGTGGCTCTTGTTGCAGGGTGCTGTTGCGTAGCATGTCAACAGACCCCGCCGCCGGGGGGGAGTGTAGGGGTACGTAATTACAGTGATGCCGTTGTGCACATTGGTCAGGTGGACCCTGCGTATCAGGCTTACTTCCGCGACCAGAACGCTGCTAACTATTCCCTGAGTGATCAGCGCAAGGCCTATATCGCCGCCGCTCAGACGGCTCGTACGCCGGTGCGCGAGTCCGACTACCGCCCGAGCGTTTCCCGCAGTTCTTCCGGGAGGTATGCTCGGAGTTCCGGCAATCGTGCACGCGTGGTGCGCAAGGGTTCCGCTTCCTCCAAGCGCCGTGTGGCTGCTCGCAAGAAGACCACTCGTCGCCGCTGATTTTTCCGTTTTATGCCTGATGCCATGAAGGAAGCGGATACAACCGAGGTTGTGTTGTCTGCAGAGGCGTCGGCCGGCGCTCCTCAGCCCGCCGATGTTCCGACGGAATCGGGAGAGCAGGGGAGTCAGGCGGAGGCGAGTGTCGGCGGTGTGCCGCGCAGCTTGTTGCAGTCGGTGCTTGGCATGTCGGTTCTATTGATGTTGCTCGGCGTTGTGTGCGAGCTGTATGCGTATTGGGATAGTCAGCAGGGAAGCAGCAGCTGGCAACATCTTCTCCTCATATTCCTCGCCGTACCTCTGCTCCTTTCTGTTGGTCATTTTCTCTGGGCCCGCCGGCGCTCCGCTCAGGTACTGACCGTTCCTTTTTTCGTCTTTCTCGGTGTCAACACGTTGGTTCTGCCGGCGCTTGTCATTTTACCTTCGGTGCTGCTCATGCCCGCCGGTCCTTTTTTAGCCCTCGCCTACTCCTTAGCATTTCTTTGGTATGGGGCCTTTTATGAGAGTTCGGCTGCTGTTTCAGCTTCGTGTGCGCTGAGCTTTACCTCCGTGATCAGCATCCCGCTTCTTTATGGCTTGAGCATGATCTCCTCGGGGCTCGTGCTCATCGCTATCGGACTCATCATGCTCTACCTTGTCCGTCGCCTGATTAAACAGCGCTCCCAAAAATTGGGACTTCGTGAGGTCGCTATCAGACGTCAGGAACTCAGCAAGCTCAACAGAGAGGATAAAGCTGCTGCCCCCAATCCGCCTGACGATCATACTCGCATTTGAGCGCCTCCACCCGCTCCGGAGTCAATTGTCGCAGCGCATCTGTGCCGAAGGCTGTGCACGTCACTCCCGCAACGACGCTGCTGTATTCCATCCCCCGTCGAATGGTCCCCACACTCGGAAAGTCATCCCCTTCAATATTCCGCATGAGGTAACCGCTCAGGGCTCCCAGGTAGGAATCTCCCGCGCCGGTGGGATCGATGACGTGCCGGATGCGCATGGCCGGGCAGCGGTGAATTTTCGTCGTGCCGCTATCATCGCGGTAGAAGAGGGACGACCCCTCGCTCCCATGCTTGATGATAGCGTAGGTCGGTCCGGCGTCGAGCAGCCGCTGGCCGGCTTGCAGCAGGTTGTCGCTTTGGGCGTACTCGCGCGCCTCCTCGTCGTTCATCAGCGCTATGTCAACAATGCTCAGCAGCTTTTGGGTGTACTCCCGCTCGCGTATAATCCAGCTCCTCATAAAGTCCGCCAATCGCAGACTGTGCCGCGGCTTCTCCTGTTCAAGCAGGGCATACTGCAGAGGCGGGGTCACGTTGGCCGCTGCTATGACTCGACACCTTGCGCGCAAATCCTCCGGCAGTTTCGGTTGCCACTCGGCTTGTACTCCCTCTTCCGTGCTCAGACTCGTCCGCAGGTTCATGTCCTGCTCATAGCGTCCTGTCCATGCGAACGTCTTGCCGGGCCTTCGCTCCACGTGGCGGAAGCTGATGCCTTGCTCCTCGCTTTCGTGTTTCCATTCTTCCGGAAAATCCTCACCGACCACGCCGAGCAGCGACAATTTGTCGGTAAGTAAGCGAGCTGCCAGTGCAGCGTACAGACCGGAACCTCCCGCGACGGAATCCGCCCGACCACCGGGCGTGATGAGCGTGTCGATAGCGATGGTGCCGTAGATGAGCAATTGTGGGTTCATGGCATGGAGGTCTCTTCTATCATGGAACGTAAGGTTGCCTCGTCAATGATGGGTACGCCGAGGGCGACGGCTTTTTCGCGTTTGCTTCCGCCGCCTTCCCCCGCTACAAGGAAGCTCGTCTTTTTCGTCACCGACGAGGTAGCTTTGCCGCCGGCTGCCACGATAAGCCGTTCCACTTCATCACGCGGTTGGCTCAGACTGCCCGTCAACACAAAAGTCTTTCCGCTCAGAGGCCCTGCATCAGCCTTTCCTTTGCTTTCCACGAAGCAGGAGGAAAAGGGGTTGATACCGAGTTCGCGCAGGGTGTCCAGCACGTGCCGACCCGCTGCGCTTTCCAGGTAGGCGAGCAACTTGCGACAGGAGACGGAGCCGATAGGATTGACGAGGTGCAGCTTGTTTTTTCCATCCGGTTCAATGGCAACGTAGCCGCATCGGATGTACGGCTCGGCCACCGGGTCGATCTTTTGGCTGCGCAGTTGCTCCCGTTGCCGCTCCAGTTCCTGCTTGTCTTTTCCTCTGTTCCTTGTCGCGCCGGGATTCAACTCGTTGTAGGCATCAATGTCGTTCTCCAGTTGCACGAGGTCGTGCAGGTACGCTGAATTTGCCAACGCCGCCAGGTTTTCATGGTAAACGGCAACGTCGTGGGCTTTCACTGAACCGATGGAGGGGATACCGAAGGCGGTGAGCCAGCGCTCGAGGGGAAGCGTGCGCGCGCGCTGCAGGGCCTCCAGTGCCTTGGTCGCATTTTTCTCACCAAAGCGGCGCGGCTCTTCCGCCGTGCCCAAATTCAACGCGCCGAGCTCCTCCTTCGAGAGACGGAAGAGATCCAGCGGCGACTGCACAAGCCCGTTCTTCACAAGAGCCTCTGCCACCACGCCGCCGAGATTTTCAATATCCAACGCAGCGCGGGAGCAGAAATAGGTGGTACGGGTAACGGCCTGGGCGGGACATGCAAAGTTGGTGCATCGCCACGCGACCTGTCCCTCTTCCTGCGCAATGGGGGCTCCGCAACTGGGACACACGCCTCCCACCGCCTCCGGGAGGTTGTACGGTTGCGTATGCTCGGGGCGTTTTTCCTTGAGAACCTTGACGACAGAAGGGATGATTTCCCCGGCTTTTTCGATGAGGACGGTGTCGCCGATCCTGATTTCTTTGCGGTGGATCTCGTCCTGGTTGTGCAGGGTAGCGCGTGAGACCGTAGAGCCGGAGATCAGCACGGGCTCCAACTCTGCAACCGGAGTGAGGACTCCCGTACGTCCTACCTGAACGGTAATGCCGAGTAGCTTGGTCTCCTTTTGCTCCGGGAGGTACTTGAAGGCGGCCGCCCAGCGAGGCGCGCGCGAGGTGGCGCCCAGCTGCGCGCGCTGCGCAAAGGAGTCCAGCTTGATGACGGCGCCGTCGGTCCCAAAGCCGAGCTTGCGGCGCAATGTGTCCATCTCGCGTACGGCGCGGCGGAGTTCCTCGAGACTTCGCGCATGGAGGATGGGCTTGTTGTAGGGTATGGACATGCGGGTCAGCAGGCTCTCGTAGTCGTCCATGCAGCGCAGGGGTTCTCCATCGTAAGCGCCAAGACCATGCGCAAGGAAGCGCAGGGGACGGCGAGCGACCTCTGCCGTGTCGAGTAATTTGATGGTGCCTGCTGTGGCGTTGCGCGGGTTGGCAAATGCCGGCAAGCCGTCGGTGTCCCGCTGCTCGTTGAGCGCGTCGAACTCTGCGGAGGGCATATATATTTCACCGCGCACTTCCAGCACAGTCGGCGCGCCCTCCGGCAGCTGCTGCGGCACACTGCGGATGGTGCGCACATTCGCCGTAATATCATCGCCCTCTTTCCCATCGCCTCGCGTCGCCGCGTATTTTAACCGTCCGTGCTCGTACACGAGCGTGACGGCACATCCATCAATTTTCGGCTCGATAACGACATGGGGAGAATCCTCATCCAAGGTCTGTTGCAGACGCGTATAGAGCTCAATCAGTACCTGGTCTGACTCCACGCCGGGCGCGGGCTTCTGCTCAAAGATGTCGTCAATGCTCAGCATGGGGACCGGGTGAGTCACCTTGGCAAATCCCTCGGAGAGGTCGTTGCCGACGTGCTGTGTGGGTGAGTCCGGTGTAATGAATTCCGGATGTGCCGCTTCTATTTCCTCAAGCTCGCGGTAGAGTCGATCATACTCGGCATCCGATATTTCCGGCTCTGCTTTTGCGTAGTAAAGCTCGTTGTTCCGTCGGATGATGCGGCAAAGCTCGTCATACCTGGCCTTCTCGGACGCCTCCTTCCGTTCCCTGTCCCTATCCGTATATGTGAATAAATCATCCATCCTGCGCATCATTATACCAAACCGGCCGCTTTTATTCAAGCCGCTCTCCTGCATTCAAACGAATCCGCCGCGCGGCAACCAACAAGGCTGCCCCACCATCAATCTCCTGCACCCTGCCCGTCACACGAGCCTCTTTTCCGGGAAGACCCCGATACACCGGTGACAAAATTCTACCGAAATTTAATTATTTATCTGGACATATCCAACAAAAAGATACAGAATTAGCCCATGTCAGACGGAGGCAAATTAGTGACATATTTTTCTAAAAGCGAAAAATCATCCACTGAAATCGATGTAAATGCGTGAGGAGAACCAATGACAAAAATGAAGGAAAAATTTTGGACGAGAATACTGAATTTTTTGGGAAGAATGTTCGCCCAAATTATGGGGCAAACGCCGGTTGAAGAGACGGGCGGTCGAAAGAAGGACTGTATACAAAAAGAAGTGGAGCAAATTCTGAAAACTCGACATAACTTTCCGGAGGAAGATAATTTCGAAAATGAGGAGGAGGGGACTGAGGCGCACGTTCAACATTCGGCGGAAAAGCCACGAATAGCGGATTTGACAAATGAGATTCATGAGGATGATGTGCGCGAACTGGTGCGTGATCGTATGGAACAGATAACTCGACGATTGGAGGATTGGGGGGTGGAGATGGCAGACTCTCTTGCAGAATTGGAGAGTTTGCGTTCTGATGATGAGTCTGATGTAGGGCAGCTGAAAAAAATCCGCGCAGAGTTGCGTCGCCAGTTGAAGTTGTTAGATTGTGAGTTGATCGACCTTGACGAATGGAATCCCGAGAAGCAACGAGCTATCCGCGTGGAGGAAGGGTTGCCCTTGGACAGCGTGCCGCGTATTACAAGAAAAGTTTCGCTTGGCCTTTGCGTGCAGGGGCGCCTTGTGCGTAAGCAGGAAGTTTACATTAAAAAATAACCCCCGATATCGATATGGACTATATAGATGATACAATGATAGGAGATCCCGAGGATCAAAGTTCCTACTGGGAAATGCAAACAGAACCGGACAACTGTGCTGTGATGGCAGAGATGGGCATCATACACCAGTTCGGCATGGATATCACACAGGACGAAGCCAACTATATTTCTGCTGAGAACGGATGGTACAATCCCGGTAGCGGCACTTCCATGGATGATATCGGTAACATGATGGATTTCTGCGGTATTTCCAACCATAGTTGTCATGGTGCTTCAGTTGGTGATTTGGCACGTGAACTGCAGCAAGGACATGGGGTGATTGTGGGGGTCAACTCCGATCAACTATGGGAACAGGGACCTTTGGCTGAAATTTGGCATGCAATTTGTAAGGCGCTTGGATTTGATACTCCCGAATTCATGCCAGCAAACCATGCGATTACCGTGACAGGGATTGATGTTTCTGATCCCGCAAACCCTATGGTGATTATCAATGATTCCGGTCATCCTGAGGGCGCCGCTGCCAGGTATCCCATGGATCGATTCATAGATGCTTGGGACAATAGCGGTTTCTATTACACGGCAACAGATCATCCCCTACCGGACAATGATATGGAGAGCATCAGTAATCTGGATTTCACGGAATGGTTGGGTATTGGCGCTGGAGTGGGAGCGGGTATAGGGGTATTTTCAGTAACGGGTGAGCTCACGACAGCATTTGAAACAGGGGTTGCTGTGGAGCGAACGGTAACAGAATTTGCAGGAAAGGTAGGTGAAGCTGTAGAAATAGCAGCAAATTTCGCAGAGGATTATTTTAATAATATCGACAATATTGCTCAGTTATAACCCTTTTACATGTGAACGTTATGAAAGAATTGATAGCCAATCTTATGAGAGCCGTCCAGCTTGAGGCGGATTTAACGGGGAAAGAAAAAGAAGAGGATGAGAGGCTCATTGAAGAGAAAGAGAAGCGCATCGCTAACCTGAAGGTATGGGGTGCAGGCATTTTCCGTTTGGTGGTGATGGGGGAGATCAAAAAGGGCAAATCTTCCTTCATCAACGCTATGCTAGGGGTGGAAAATTTGGTGCCTGTGAGCTCCAATGTCGCCACCTCCACCATTTTCAAAATCCACTATGGCAAGCAGCGCGGTTATCGCGTCTATTTCCGCGCCTCTTCCGGCAAGAGCCCCATGGATATCACAGAGCATGACCTTGCTAGCTTCGGCACAGAGGATGGTAATCCCGGCAATGAGAAACAGGTAGATTTCATTGAAGTAATCTGCCCGGCGCCTCTCCTGCGCTCCGGCATAGTCATCATTGATACGCCCGGACTGGGAGGTGTTATAAAAGCTCACAAGACCATCACCTACGATTACGTGCCGCGAGCGGATGCCGTTTTCTTCGTAACGGACAGTGTGGAATCACCCATCGGTGCACTGGAAATTGAATATCTGAAGGACATTCTCAAGATTACGCAGAACCTCTATTTTGTGCAGACAAAAACGAACGCGGTCGATGAAGAGGCTTGTGCTGCTCGCAAGAAGAATAATCTCTCTATTTTGTCACGCGAGCTTGGGCTTCCCACAAATAAGATTCCTTATTTCACGCTTGATTCCGAGCTTCGTTTTGCCTCTCAAGAGGATAAGGATAAAGAAATTCTTGCTATGAGCGGCTACCCTCAACTAATGGCCTTTGTTAACGATGTTCTGCAACCCAATCAGCAGAAATACATCGCTGCGCGTGCATTACTGCTCATGCAACCTGTGCTAACCCATATTCAAGAAGTCCTTGATATAAAGAAGAAGCTCCTGGAAGCTGATTCTGCAGAAAAACAGCAGGAGTATAAGCAGGAAGTGGAAAAAAATCAGAAGGAACTCCTCGATTGGCAAAAGGATGAATTGCCAAAATTGCAAAAAGGACTCAAAAAGGGGTTGCAGGAAATCCGACTTTCCGCATCCGAAAACTGCAATCGACTGCGCCCTGGCGGCGAAATCCAACAAGAATTCGAAAAAATGTTGCAGGAGGCTCGCGATGCGAAAAGCATCGTGAACATAGTGGAGGACATCAATGCGAAGCTTCCTGAGTTTATTTCACGAACAAAGCAGGAGATTCTGCAACTTATCTGGACAAAGGTATCTATCCTGCTTGCTGATCTCGCAAAGAAATCCGATTCTGCGACTTCAACAGAGCTGGATCAGACAGGAGATGAGCAGCTTAATACGATGAATATCCGCCAGTTGCGCATAGTAGAGATGAGTTCGGGATACGAAAAATGTAGAAATGTGTTAATTGGAGGTTCAGTGGCTTCTGGTATTGGTGGGCTCATAGGGGGTCTCCTCGGCACCATTGTTGCCCCAGGCATTGGAACTTTCATAGGAGGGAAAATAGGATGGGCAACTGCAGCACTATGGGGGGGAATTGAAGCCCACCGATTACAGAAAAAGAGGGACTTGGAGACAGAAAGAAATCAGGCTATGGGGCAACTTACCCAGTGTTTTTCAAAAATTTACGGCGATTTGCAGCAAATTATTCAACGTGTTCTAAGCGAGGTGGAGTACGAGGTGACGGAGCGTGTTGAGCAGTACATCCGCATTCGGCGAGACGAACTGGAAGAGCGCAAGAACGAAATAAAGGAGAGAGCTCTTATGGGGTTAGATAAGAAAAAGAAAGAAGAGGATGAGTTAAAACGAAAGCGTAAAGTATATGATGAAATCATGCAAAAAATCGCCGCTCGTTATAAGATGCTCAAAACCGCTCCGATTGTCTCTTAAAGTCCTCATCAGCCATGGCAGAAACTCACCAAGTGCACGAAATAGAGGAGGACTATTGTGCCCAACTCGGCCAACTAGCCAATAAGTTGAAGGGGTTTCTCTTCTTAGGGAAACACGTCGAAGCGTTACAGCATGTAGCAGCGGGAGCCGTGCAGCCGTTCAACGTAGCCGTATTCGGTCGCATGAAGACGGGTAAAAGCTCGCTCATCAACGCGATGATCGGACTCCCGTTGGCTATCACGGGGGCGGAGGAGACGACTGCCACCATCAACTGTCTGAGCTATGGAGACGGCGATCAACTCGATTCCTTCAAGGTGCACTGGAAAGATGATCAGCCTGAATCTTTTCCCTTGAAACAATTGCAAAGCGGTTGGAACGGTAAAGATCCGGATGTGCTCAAACGCATCCAACGCACCTCCTTCTTGGAGCTTTTCTCCAATGTACCCCGCCTCAAGGATATTCATATCGTTGATACACCCGGCACCGGCAGTACTGCTGTGGAGCATGAAAAGGTGGCTCAACAATTTATCGCCGGACAAGAGACGGATGCCCTCGTGTACGTCTTTTCTTCCGTGGGAGGTCGAGAGATGGATGAGGATGCGCTTAGCGAGTTTCGCAAGACCTGCCTACCTGGCTCAGATCCCTACAACAGTGTGGCAGTTCTTCACAAGTGGGACGAAACATACTGGAAAAACGGAGGCGATATGGACGATATCCTCGCAAAGGCATCTCGTCTCCGCGAGCGAATGAAGGATACTGTGGCAGATGTACTACCGGTAAGTGCGCCGTTGGCGTTGCTTGCAAAAATGGCTTCTCCTGGATTTTGGGAACAGTGTCTGGCTGTAGCATGTACTTATGCCGGAGAGGCAGAACTTAAGCGTTCTCTACTAAACGAAACCCTGTGGAATAAGAAAGATGAGCAAAAGGAGTTGTGGACTTCTGCTAAGCAGGAATACGCGTTGCCTTGGGCAAGTTTCCGAATCATGCTCCGCGAAATTTTCCGGAAAAAACCTGGTGATGCGGTTATGGCACATACGGTGATTCTTGAATTAAGCGGCATGGATGCATTTGAACGCATGCTTGAGGAACGATTCTTCAAGCAGCAAGCCGTCATCCGTTTACGCCAGACGCGTGCCCGCGCACAGTCTGTTATTGAGCAGGCGTATATTGATATCAACAGCGAACTTACGTCTCGCAAAGAACAATTGAAAAAAATGCGGTGCATTGAAAAGGAGGTGCAAACGCCCGAACTTAAAAGTTGGCTTGGTAACGAAATCGGTAAGAGGGGGGATGAGCAACAGTCGTTAGAGACGAGTTATCTGGAAATTGACGAAGAGCGCATTAAACTCGAACAAAAATTTGATCAGAAAGATGATAAAATCGAAGTAGTACGCTGGCTGGACAGTCAGGAGGCCGCGCCTCTTGCCGACGTGCGTGATCTCATCATGGAGGCACTAAAAAACAGCCATCTACCGGAGGATGGTGAGCTTAGGGCTCAACTTCGCAGACGAGTGGCAGAGCTACGCTCATCGCCTGATTCCTCCGTTCGAGAAAAGGCGGAAAAACTGAACCATCTTCTTATAAACCTGTCATGAACACCACTTACTTAGGCATTGACTTTGGAACAACAAAAACGCTCGTTTCTCGTTTCAATGAAAATGAAAATAAAGCTGTAACCATCCACCTTGGACGAGGGAATGATTTTGTACCCACGAGTGTACTCGTTGTAGGAATCGATAGTTTTTCATTCGGAGATGATGCAGACGATTTTTCCGTGTATCAGACTGAGTCATACGTGAAGGCATTTAAACGGTTCCTTGGGCAGAATGATTATTTGGTAATATATCAGGATGAGAAAACTAGCAAGCCTTACACAGCCGCGGATCTCACCCAAAAATATTTGCAATATATTTTACAGGAGTGTGAGAGAAACTCTTATAAATGTGACCGCGCTGTCCTCACTCGTCCTGTCAAATTTACGCCTGCCCGACTGAAACAATTGGAAAAGGCGGCACTTGACGCCGGATTACGCGAGGTAGAATTCATCACAGAGCCCGAGGCTGCCGGCTACGCATATTGCAAGGAGCATCCTGATGATACATGGGAAAACGCTCTTGTAGTGGATTGGGGTGGCGGCACATTGGATATGGCTCTGGTGTCCAAGAGGGGAAAGGAGGTTGTTGCACATGAACAATATTGCGACGGCATGCTATACGGCGGGGAAGACTTCGATGACAGACTATATCTGTTGGCTGAGTTGCTCATCAATCACGGCAAAGATGAACGGACATTTGAAGCGGATAAGGATGATAAGGGCTGGTTACGTGGAATGTATAAACAGATTATATCCGCAAAAAAAATTCTCTCACGTGACGACCATTACCCCCTCAAGCTGATTAGTCGTGAGGGAAAAGTATATAAACCCGTGCAGCTCACAAGGAAGGCGTTTGTAGAGGGTATTGAATCTTACCTTGATCAAGCTGCAAAAACAGCCAAAAATTTGATTAACAAAATTGCAACTACAGACAAATCACTCATACCGACCGTCATTTTACTGGTAGGCGGCTCCTGTAAAATTCCTGCTGTAGCCGATGCAATACAGGAGGCGACAGGGATAGATAAGGAGAACATTAAAACATGGGAGAAATCTGACCAGGCAGTTAGTTTGGGTGCGGCAATTTATGCCAAACATAAGTGGGGAAACTCGGAGACTTTGCCCGTTGTAGTGCCAAAGGATCGAGACGGGAAGACCTTCGAAAGGTTATGGGCGAGTTTCGTGGGAGAAGTTCAGAAAACTGTACAGGAGAAGATAAAAAAGGTCAAGGATAAATTAATCAAGAAAATTAAAAACATCCCCTCAAAGGATGTGTTCAGAGCGGAGGTAAGCAGGGACGAAGCCGTGCTGAAAGAATTAAAAGAATTTAATAAAGAATTTGCTCGTGATGTAATGAAACTTGTCAAGGAACTTTACAAACTCTCTATTAAGAAACAAATAGAATTTATTAGTGAGAGTCCTGCGCTTGCCGAGCAGATAGTGCCTGCGTTCAATGGTGCTATGGAAGGGCTGGGAAAATTTGAAGAGAAGGACTTTTGCATATTTAATATAATTTCTCTACCGGAAATACCGGAAACAATGATCCTTGATGAGCGACCACCACTTGATATACTAACGCGGCTGTTGTTGAAGGGGGGTACGTGGATATTCCGCAAAGCTATTAGGGGAAGCATGGTTGAGGATTTTATGATAAGGAATAGAAAGAAAAAGCTTTCTGGGGGAAAAGATGAGATTCTGAGGGAGCAGCTATCGTGTGTCGAGCAGGAATCAAAGAAGATAGAAGAGAAAATCATGGCAAAATTTTCTTCGAGGGTAGACGTGTAGTCGAAAAACGGAGGAGGGTGGGAAAAAGGTACGGAAGCTATTCAGGAAACAGCAAGGACACAATACCATGAGCGCGGTTCCGTTAATGAGCAGAGGGAAGGAGCGGTCGACATGAAAAAGAGATGGATGATATCATCTTGCGTGCTGATTTCCGCAGTGCTGGGAGCGGTGTGTTTCATCATAACCGGGGGTGGGGGACATACGCCCGAGGAGCAGGAAGCTATAGATTCTGCGTATATTAGTTGCGAGAAAGCGGTGGATGGTGGATTGGCGGAAGTGGATCAGTGGTACAAGACGGTGATTGACGCGCGCGCAGAAAAGGCGGCCGGCGCGCTCATCGGTTGGCGCGCCAAGTGGGTTCTTTTGAAAGACCAGTTTAAGAAGGAAAGAGAGAAGGAGATGCCGAAGTTTCGGCAAAGGATGCTTGAGGAAAATTTGTATACGCAGGCAGAGAAGCAGAAGGTGATTGCCGGTGTAGTTGGTTCGGTGGTGCTGCAATGGATGGATATCGAAAACACGCTAGCTAAGGAGACGCATTGCTATGCTCTTACAACGGAAGCGAAGGCTCGTGCGGTGGAAGCCAATCATGCCAGTCTTCCCGGAGATGGAGTTGATGACGAATTGCAGAAGGATATCTACCGAGAGATTGCTTCGAACGTGGGAGGGGAAGTAGCGGCTATGGTTGCCGTGCAGCTGGCAACATCGGCCGGGATTTTGGGTACAAGCACAGCTTTATCTTGGGAAACTTTCGGGATATCGGTAGTCGCAGGGGTTATTGTGGATGTGATTGTCGGTAAAATTATGGATGCGGAAGGGAAAGTGAAGCAGAAGCTTGTGGCAAGCCTGGAGGCTGAGCGGGATGATCTGAAGGCTAAATTGCGTGATGCCCTGATGGAGGCTCTCAAGAAGCGTCGCGTTGAATGGGAAGAACAGATTTAAAGTACAAAAAAGCCATGAGAAGAATACGGAAAATAATGAAGGGAATCGTCCTTGTTGGCGGCTTTGTGATTGCCGCGCTTGGGGGAGAGACTCAAGCAAATGTGATGACCTCCGCCGGTCGAGGAGCTCTCGAGGTGGTGGAGCAGGGTGCCAGGACCCTTACAAAATTGATGCTTCGAGAGGGAGCCGAAGAGACGACAGAGCAAGCAGCTCGCCAGGCAGTACGTGCCGCTGCTAAGAAAAGCCCGGAGTTTGCTAGGATGGCACGAGAAGTAGGTGAAGAGGCTCTTGTGCAGGTATTAAAATCTCCTGCTGCCCGTAAGTTGGTGGAAAAGTATGGTGATGATGCCACGGTGATTCTTCTTAAACACGGCAAGATGGGGGGTGAACTTCTCGAATTTGCTCCCGCCGCTGCTAAATCGATAAAAAATCTCCCTCCGGAGTGGCTCCGACGTTTCTCCGATTGGAAGGATGTCGGCAAGTTGACAAAGGAAACGGCTACGCAAGTTATTCAATGGGCAGGGCGTCATCCCGTCATCGCCGGAGTTGCCGGTGCCTACATTCTCAGTCCTCGATTTCGTACCGTTGTCGGTGGCGCACTCGACGTGGCGGATTCCACACTCAATCTCGCCGCCTCTCACCCCATTACTTCCATTATTATCGTCCTCATCGTCGCTTTCTTCCTCTGGTATTTCAAGACGGAAATCAAGGCAGGACTTGCCTGGATTCTGCTCTGGCCGTTTAGGTGGCTGAGGAAGGAGAAGGTGCAGGACAAGAAATAAGTTTTTCCTAACAGGGATACAACTATGAAAAAATTAACAGACCAAGCGCAGGATGACAAGCTTCGTGATATCGAAGGTGTCTTAGATAAGTTCAACCTCTCGGATCAAGACAGGAGGAAATTCACGGAATTTCGGCAGCTAGTAGATAAAGCCAGCAAGGAGATTCGTCGGGGGATCAAGCAATTTGATTCAACGATCGCCGTGGTGATCGTTGTGGGGATGTTGAAGGCGGGCAAGTCAACATTGATCAATCTATTTGCTAGGAACACCAACGCTTCGCCTGTGGGCTTCGGCGTAGATACAACGTTGCGACCGGCTTTAATCAAAATGCGCGAGAAGTCGGAGGCAGGCGGAGAGCAAAAAGGGGCAATATATGTTTATACCTCAAGACCGATATTGTTGATGCAGACGGCAAAAAGTCAAACAGATCAAAAGAGTGATAAGGTATCGGAAGAGAAACAGCTAAATAACAATGAGGATGAGCAATTCAGTGAGGCTCTTCAAAGCGTAATGGATGAGTTACGGGGAATAACTCCTGATACGGGGCGGACTGTATGTGTTAAAGTAATATTGGAACTTAATCAAGAAAATTTAAGGCATGCGTTGTGTGAGAAAAGCTCAAATGTCATTCCTGAAGAACCTGTTCTTGTCGTCATTGAACTACCGTATAATGAAGATGCGGAATTATTAAAAGATGGGAATTATCTGCTCGATATGCCGGGATTGGATTCAGCAAACTCAGAAATATCAAAAAAACTGGGCACTCGGTATAAGAAGTTGGTAGATCAGTGTGATATGGTTCTTTGCCTTCAGAGTTCGGTAGCTCCCTTAAATCAACCGGCACTGGATTGTTTTAAGGAGGTGTTGAAGACACGTAGTACCGCTACTGCATGGGTCATCCAAAACAACGTGGCATGCAAGCCTTGGTTGAAAGAAGAAAAAATCAATGATGAAAAGAATGTACAGCGACAGCGAGCCGTAGAAGTCATAAGTCAACTTTCCGATAAACTTTCAGTCAGCGCTGCTAATTTGGGACAGGCGTACGCTGCGTTGCTTGAGCGTGAGAGTTTTTTGAGGAAAGGAGAGAACTTGCCGGATGGAACATTAATTGAGCATGGGAAGCGAGGAAAGCTGTTTGAAAACTCCGAATTCGCTCTCTTTGAGACAAACATGATTAGCAGATTGCGGGAATCGGGTAAAATCACCAGATTCCAACACTGCAAGGAAGAACTCAGCAGCAAGGTCAAGGAGGCTATCGGGAACTTAACAACATATCGGGAAAAGCAGCAAAGCGATCTCCATCAGAGGGAGAAGCATTGCAATGGCTGGAAGGACATATTGGACTGGATTGATGGGGAAATTGAGAAGGAACGTAGATGTGCGGAGGCGCAATGCGTGCAGCTTAGGGAGAGGCGCATCAAGGAGAAATTGAAGAACAATCTGCCTTCTCTTGCCTTACATATAAGTGAAGAAGAAAATGTGAAGGAGATGCCAGGAAGCAAAATTGACAGCCATTTGGAGGAGGTTGCAACTATTTGCAGACGCAATGCTGAGAACCTTCTTCAAAATATAACGATAGAACTTTCTGAAGTTGTTGGAAATGACGAGAAGATAGAAAATACAAAGGATGCGATGAAGAGGGAGAGGGATGAGATATTGGGAGGAGTAAAAAAAGGAATAGAGCAAATTGGCTCTAAAGAGGAATTGAAAGGGGTGATGAAGGAAGGAGAGATGTACGAATTGAAAGAAAAAATCCACATTGAATCAGCTCTTGTTGTGCAGGAACGTTTTGACGTTCCAAAAGGAAAGACCATACATCCTGTCGGTGCCTCTACCAAATTTGAGAAACGCCGCTTGGGCTTTTTATGGGAAATAAAGCATAAAAACCCCGGGCGTATCATTGAAAAGGAAGTGGAGGATATTGTGCAAGGTTATTATAATCAGATCATTGACGTGTTTTGTGCAGGAAAGGATGATTGGCTTGATGGCATACTAAAACGCAGCGTTGGTGAGTCATTACGACTCTTGGAAAGCACGGTGAAAGAAAAGGTAGCAGAAAACGAACAGGCGTACCGGGAATTGCAGGAGCATCTTGCCTCTGTTGGTGATCTGCTTGGAGGGCTTCATACAATCCAATCTCATGTGAACACACTATGAAAACGACACGTTCATTGATTGCCATGTGGGCCTGGCCGGTGTTAGTTGCGCTGATTTTCGTCATTACCTATTTTGGGGCTGATATTATTGAAAAGGGCGTGGCTTTGAATGAACTAACCCCTTGGGGAAAATATCTCGGTGTCGGCGATATTCTTTGGGGCATTATTTTGTGGGCAATATGGATATTGTTGATCAAACCAGTCATTGATTTTTACATGCTTATGAAGGGAGCCAACACCTTCAAGAGCAGAGTAAAAGCAGTCATTAAAGATTCAAAGAGGTATCCGGTAGAAAGTCCTCAACGGCAGATCGGTTATGACCTTGAGACGTACTACTCAACGGGCAAAGTCAGCAAACAACAGGAACTGCTTGAGCAGTATGAAGCAATGGGTTCTCTTCCTGCTGAGGCGCAGAAGATTGTGAACAATTACAGCAATCGTGCGGCGCTTGCTGTTTTGATAAGTCGTAGCCCTGCATTGGATGGTCTCATTCTGTTTGGCGTGCAGGTGCGCATGATGGCTCAGTTGGCTAAGTTGTACGGCTACACGCCTTCTCCGATATTCATCATGCTATGTTCCGTATGGGTATTTGTGTCCTCGACCTTGCAGGCGATTTTTGGTGACGATATAGCGGATGCGGGTGCGGATTTGATTATGGATATGGGGATGGGTGTTCTCGGAGATGCTGCTGCCACTTTTGTTGCCCGTGTTTCCCGTTATGGTACAGAGTGGGTACTGGCTCAAGTCAATATACGTGTCACAGCCGCCATTTTCATTCGCGCTTTGAAGAGAACGAGCAAAGGTCTGTCTGTTAAGGAAATCATGAAGCTGAGGAGGGGACTCTACCTTGATGTAATAAAAACGGTTCCTCAGACAATTGGGTTGTTTAGTAAAACATCAAAACAGGCAGAGGAAAGCAGTGCAGAGTAATCTATCTTGGCACAGGATTGAATCAAAATCAGGAAAACAAGGGAAATGTATATTCTAGTTTCACTTCGTGATTTTGTGGAATCGGTGCATTCTTCATGGCCGGAGGTACCAATGTGGCTGATCGCTGCATGATCCGGATTTAGAGGAAAGGTGATTGGGAATAAAACGGAGTGCTGGCAAACAGGTCATACAGGTCAATCACGAGGGCAAAACATGAGGAGGACTACATCTGACAGGTCGGGGAATGAGTTTAAGTCTGGAAAATACTGTTAAACAAACTTACAAACGTACATTTTAGAGATGATGAAGAGAATAGTTAGTGTTGTGTTGCTGTGCTTCGCAATTACATTCGCTTTTTTTGTATGCGGTTGCGGGGAAAATGAGAGCAGTACTGTACCCGAAGAAGAGATTAAACCGGTTGGAGATGTGGTAGATCGTATCATGGAAATCCTGGAGGAAAAAGAACCAGGAACCTACAGGCTTTAGGCATCACATCTCGCACTAGATATTCCTTGAGATGCTCCTATATACAAAGGTCCCATTTCTCGGGATAGCTCTTCAGCTATCGATACACGGTTGAGTGCAAGCACTTAAATGGAACATCCCGCTATAAACATTTGAGGCAATTAGGAGATTTTCATAGGAATAGGGACGAAGTAGAATGAGGCGCACTCTGTTTGGGTTCTTTTCAGAGGGAAAAGATGTCGTGTTAGAATTCCTGAAAGTGCAATAAATTCCGGAAGATAAAATGTCAGTTACTATGCGTCATTACTTTTCGGATTGTTCGATAAATGCTTGTTGCTTGAAAGAAATTGACAGTTTATTGGACTACGATAGAATGAAAATATCAACAATGACTTCGTTGTAGAGATAAATGATCGCAATGGATAGAAAAATAGAGACAGGGGAAAAGGAAAGCGTTGGCAAGTATTATTTCCGGGTAGGGGAGGAAACCTGTGGACCTGTCGAGGCGGAGTTACTCAAGCAAAAACACCACGCCGGTGAGTTGCCGGAGGAGACGCTTTTCTGGAAGGAAGGGATGACGGGTTGGCGTTTTTACCGCTCCGTGTTTGATTTTCGTGCAGTGGTGGGTCGCGTGGTGAGCTGGCTTTCAGGTGTCCGGGATTCCGGAGTGGAGTGGAAGGGGTTCTTTTCTCAGGTGTGGAAAAGACACACATGGACCGAGTTACGGGAGGTATTTTGCGCGGAGACGGAACCGGGAGGCTTGCCCTTGTCTCGCGTCAATATGTCCGCCCCGAAACCATGGCTTTACACGCGCATTCTGCTCTGGGGAATTATTCTTTCCGTTTTCGCTTTCATGAGCATTTTCACGTGGGATCCTAAGTTGGGCGTGCATCTTTTCATGGCTGTTGCGGCTCTTGTGACGCCTCTCACTGTCCTAGTGATGGCGTATGAACTGAACACTCGGCGCGATTTGTCCACGATGGCGATCGTGCGGGCGCTCATCGGTGTGGTGATTATTGCGCTGCCCATTTCCGGTTCTCTCAACACGTGGTTATCCACTTTGCTGGGCGGGACGAATGTGCTGGATTATGCGTGGATAGCCGGGTTTGTGGAGGAACCCGCCAAGCTGATAACGGCGCTGGTTCTGGCGGCGATGATGCGCATACGGATGAATCGTGTGCTACGCGCTGTGCTGCTGGGGTGTGCTGTGGGCGCCGCCTTCGGTTATCTGGAGACTTGGACGCAGTACCTCCCGAAGACCTTGAAGGAGCACGGTCTGGGGGCGATGCTGGGGGTTGCTGCTTTGAGGGCTCTTGTCGCATCCCCGGGGCATGCCATCTGGACGGGTATAACGGTCGGGGCTTTTGCTATGGCTCAAGTACACTGGGAACAGAAGCACGGCGAGGTTCGCGGCACGATGTTCTTGTGGCGTAATCTTCTTTCATGGAGGTTTTGGAGAATCGCATGGGTCGCCATCGCCTGCCACGCCATCCATAATTCAGGGTTTGTCTTTGCGGACCCAGTGCTCTACCTGTTCGTTGGCGGTGTCTTGTGGCGGCTGGTGCGCGTGGGATACGTGCAGATGCGGGATACACGCGCTCTGCATGAGCAAGATGATGTTGCTCAATTCAGCAGAGAGACCTGGGTGGAGCCGCTGCTGCGACGCCTCTCTATTCGTTTTGACGGGACGATGAATCGGCACCGATACTGGACGCTGTTACTGACCACGGGCGGGTGTCTCATAGGACTCGGTATTGTGACCGGCTGCCTCGATAAAAAAGGTTTACTTTATGAGTTTCTCACTTTTGAGCTCGGGGCCCTCCTTATCTGGTTCCTGCTGTTGCTATGTTCCATGATGACGCGTCGTTTGCACGACATGGGGAAAAGCGGGAAACACGCGCTTTATCTCGTGCCGCTCAATTGCTTTTTCTTCTTGCCGGCAGTGATTCTGGGATTCTCGCGAGAAACAGGTGCGGAAGGCGAAGAAGAAGAGGATGCCCCGCAACCGCATGCGCCGGTGGATAACCCCGAGGCGGATCCTGCGCAGTCCATGGCTCATGCCGCGCTGCCTTCGGGCTTCATGCCCTGCGCGGAGTGCTGCGTCCCGGGAGCCGAGGAAAAGTGGGCGCACTGTGACGTCTGCGGTGGCGTGCGTCGTGTCCCGCTTGTGGCGAAATCGTCGAACGAGCACGCCGTCCCCATCTCCCTGCCTTGGTTCGCTTGGGATCCATCGTTTAAGGGACGGCTTACACGCAAGACTTATTGGGGAATGACCTTGCCACCGGTTGCGGTTTTCTTTCTGGTAGGAGTTGTGCCGTTGCAAGATGAAACGAATACGGATGCGGAGGCTTTTCTGGGGCTTGCTCTCCTATTCGCCCTGTTCTTCTTTCTCGTATGGGGGATGGGCTTGTCCGTGCGGAGGCTGCATGATATCGGGAAAAGCGGCTGGTGGATGCTGTTGATTGTGCCGCTGAACGTTTTCTTTTTCTTGCCCAGCATTATCCTCGGTCTCATCGACAGCAGTCCCGGAGCCAACGAGTGGGGGGCCAACGCCAAAGCCCGGCGCTGAGGCGAACGTCTCAGTTCTCGGACGGTGGAGGCAAATCCTACGAGACGGCAACGCATCGTGTGAATTGCAAGAATAAATGCGACATATGACAGAAATAGTTGAGGTCATGCGAAGAGAGGGGTAAAATAGTGACG
>CANQSY010000017.1 GCA_947626635.1 uncultured Akkermansia sp. | reverse complement strand
ACACGCGTGAATAGCTCAGTCGGTAGAGCAGTAGACTTTTAATCTATTGGTCCCGGGTTCGAGTCCCGGTTCACGTATGGGACCAGCCGCGTTTTCTGAACACGGCTGGTCCTTTCTTTTAGGAATTAAGGCGGGGCAGGGAAGACCGATTGGACAACCCTCGGGGGCATAAGCTGCGCTTTTGTCCAATCCGCCTCCTCTCCCTCGGCGGCTTTGCCTCCCCGCGCCTCCGGCGCGCTAGCATCCACATCGTAAATCGTAATTCGTAAATCGTAAATAGGCGCCGGAGGCGCCCAGCGGGTCTCGTTTTTCTTGGGACGGATGAGGATTGGACTTGCATCCTGTTAGGAGGGTGGTACAATATGCGGGAACACAGACCCATAGAGAATATGAGCACCAAATTGGACGGCACAAAGACGGCTGCAAACTTGGCAACAGCGTTTGCAGGAGAATCACAGGCGCACACCAAATATTTGTACTACGCATCCAAGGCCAAGAAGGATGGATATGTGCAGATAGCGCAACTTTTTGAGGAGACGGCACGCAACGAGAAGGAGCATGCGAAGATATGGTTCAAGTTGCTGCACGACGGCAACATCCCCGGCACGGAGGAAAACCTCAAGGACGCCGCGGCAGGAGAGAATTACGAGTGGACGGATATGTACAAGACGTTTGCGGAGGAGGCGCGCGCGGAAGGCTTTGATGATATAGCGACTCTTTTCGAGGGGGTCGGGGCTGTAGAGAAGCGCCACGAGGAGCGTTACCGCAAGCTGTTGGAGAACATCGAGGGCGACCTTGTCTTCAGCCGCGAAGGAGATTGCATTTGGCAGTGCATTAACTGCGGTCACATCGTGGTGGGTAAGAAGGCGCCGGAGTTGTGTCCGGTTTGCGCGCATCCGAAGGCCTACTTCCAGCTGCTGCCGCAGAACTATTGATGGACGCCCGGCGCGTTTGAACGTTTCTGTGAGCCGGAGATCAGGTCGACAGCGAGACTTGGTCTCCGGTTTTTTTCGATGGCGATATGTGGCAGGCAAACAAAGGGAGCATCATCGTGCTGGCAGTGGGGCTTGCCACTCTTCTTGCGGCGCGCTACTATCTCGGGGAACAGGATCCCGAGTTGGGGAAGAAGGTGCTGGCGGGTGGGATATGTCTGCTGCTGTTTGGAGTGGGACTGTGGAACTGGCTGAGCGTGCGTCGGGAGCTCATGCGTGGTCGGGATGACGAGAAATAAACGCACGCTCCGCGCGGGGCGGCTTTGGGTTACATCTTGAAGTGTTCGCCCAGGTAGATCTTGCGCGTTTTGGGGTCGTTGGCGATTTCTTGGGCGTTGCCGTGCTTAATGACGCGTCCTTCAAAGAGGATGTAGGCCCGGTCGACAATGCCGAGAGTTTCGCGGACATTGTGATCCGTGATAAGGATAGAGAGACCATCTGTTTCCCGGAGCGAAGCAATGATGTGTTGGATGTCCTGCACGGCGATGGGATCGACCCCGGCAAAGGGCTCGTCAAGCATGAGCAGCTTGGGATTGGAGGCAAGGGCGCGGGCAATAGTGAGACGGCGTTTTTCCCCGCCGGAGAGCTGGATAGCCTGGCTTTTGCGCAGACGGGTTATATTGAAGCGCTCCATGAGCTCCTCGGCTTTTTCTTTTTGTTGCTTGCGGGAGAGGTCGGAGCGGGTTTCAAGGATGGCCATGAGGTTGTCCAGCACGGAAAGCTTGCGGAAGATGGATTCTTCCTGGGGGAGATACCCCATGCCAAGACGAGCTCGCAAATGCATGGGCAAGCCTGAGACGTCTTGTCCGGCAAAAAGGACGCTTCCTTCATCCGGTCGGACGAGGCCCGCCACCATGTAAAAGGAAGTTGTCTTTCCCGCGCCATTGGGTCCGAGCAACCCCACGATTTCACCTCCTTGAACCTGCAGGCTCACATGGTCCACCACGCAGCGTTCCTTGTATGATTTGCACAGATCGCTCGCCTGGAGGAGTGGTGCTGGTGACGTGTTTTCAATCGTAGTCATGGCTTTTTGAAGTTGTCAATTTGGCGGTGGATATTGCCGGCGGAGGTGGATTGACGGGAACCCGAGATGCGGACATTGTTCATGGCGTCGATGGTGACGCATGCGCCCGCGCCGGAGGCTGTATGGGCATTAAATTCATCCATGAGAGTGACCTTGCTGCCGCGCAGGTAAAAATTGCCGCTGTCCTGGTCGAACTGGAGAGTGTCGCCATCAGCGCGCATCAGGCGTCCGGTGCTGTCTTTCCCTGCGAGACGAACATTCCCCGTGGCAAGGGCTGAAAGAATCTGGTCGCGCGGATTGTCCTTGGGAATGCGTGAGGCCTCGCGCAGCTCGAGAATAATGAGTTTTTCGCACTGCATGCTCAGTTGTTGGGTGCGAACAGTGCCGCCTTGTTCAGTGCGCGCGCTGCGCAGGCCGGTGAAGTTGTACGAAAGGTTAGAGGGAAGTCCATGCCGCTTTTCAGGCGCGTTCCCGGAGGGAAGGGGATCCGGGGAGGTATAGAGCTGAGCCTGCAGGGGTCCCAGGGCTGTCAGGATGCCGTTGGGGGTCTCAATCCGGGCGTTTGAGCCCATGGTGAGCAAGGCCTGCTCACGCTGCAGCTGCAGCTCCGTGTCACATGTAGCCACGCCTGTGCCCCCCTCTACGGGAAGACGTACTTCCACGCGATCGCCCACAGCGCGCAGGTCGCCATTTTCGAAGAGTTGCACCGTAGCATCGGCTCCCGAAACCGGGCTTTGGGCGGCGAGTTTGTAATTTCCGTAGTGGACTTGGGCGGCGTGCCCTTGCCCTGTCGTTATCGTGGCAGCAGAGTGCTCAACATCGGCGTCCAGGAAGTCTCCGCGTAGGTCGCATGCGGGGAAGTTATCGGAAGCTTGGCTGGTAAGCCGCACATCTCCATGTGCCAGGACGCGTGCGACGCCCTCCTGTTGCGCAACGGCGATATTGGGAAGATTTTTACGGTCACGCGGGCTCTCGGGATGCTTCGTCTGAGGCAGGAAAAAGATATCCGCCTCGCCCGTGCAGCTGAATGAGGCCAGCGAATCCTTGGCCTGTAAACCGGCCGGGAGGTGTATTCTGTTTTCTGATGCAGAGTAGGAGATGGGACCACGAGTAGAGTAGGAGCCGACAATGAGCCGGTCGGGGTTGTCGCCCGGGGATGGGCGGGAGTACGAGCCGGAGATGATATCGCCGGAGATGAGGGCATCGCCGTTCGGGAGCAGTTTCATCTCGCCGTTGGTGCGCAGCGATCGTTCGCCGGAGATGAGGGTGCATTGTTCACCGGTGAGCAGGCAGTCGCCGGTGACAAAGTTGTAACACATCCGGTCGCCACGGGCGATAGAGGGTGGCTGGTTCGACTGTTTTTCCGTTGTAAGCTGCACGTTGCCGACGGCTTCAGCGCGTTCGACTTCGCGCAACTGCATGGAGGAGAATTGGGCGAAGGGCTCACTTGCCTTGTCGGGTTTTTCCGCGTCCGTTGTCGCGGCGAAGGTGACGCAGAGCGACTCGGCGCAGCGCAGGTTGGCTCTGGGGGAGGTGAGCTGGGCATTGCCGTGTGCAGTGAGGGTGCGGGTCGCCGCGCGGTAGACAACGGGACCCTGCTCCACTTCCAGACGCCAGTGTCCGCCGTCACTGTCCTGCCATTCGGCTACGATCTGGTTGCCGATCAGGATGATGTCGCCGGTCTGGGTCGCATACAGCCAGGCGGGAGATGTTCCGCTGCATTTTTGCAGGGTGAGTTTGGCTGTCTCGCGGTGCATCACGAGAGAGGGCGAAGCGAGTCGTCCTTCCAGAAGAATGCGGTTGCCGGGAATGTCAACGGCCGCGTTTTCCACAACGGCTTGGATGCAGGGCGGCTGTTGCTGCCGAACCTGTGTTTCCGGCTCTTCGGACGCGTCGGCAGGGGGAACTTCATCGGACGTCGTTTTTTGCGAGGTGTCTGCTATTTCCTGCGCGGCTTCGTTCTTTTCCGACGGAGGCAGCAGGAGATACACTCGATTGGCGGCTCGAAGTTGGATACGCGGGTCGCTGAAGCGGACGTTGCCGATGTAGGTGAGCGTGCTGCGATCGTTGTCGAAGAAGAGGCCTCCATCTGTTTCTGCGGCGCTCATATCCTCGCGCGCTTCAGGCATGGGGGAGCGTGGATCAAAGGGGGCGTCAGGCAATGTATCCATCGCTCTCGCCCTCTGTTGAGTTTCGGCGGCCTGTTCGGCAAAAAGCCTCATTTCTTCCCAATCCGCCCGGATAACATCGTCCCCGCAACACAGCCCGACAGCCGCAACGCCAAGCAGCAAAAGAGGGAAGCTGGAGAAATCGCAGAGCATGACAGCGACGGGGGCAAGCGGTTATTTTTTATTCTGAGGAGTGAGCCGAAAAGTGGTTGATACCGGACCGGTGACCAGTCCGCAGTGGGAGATATTGCTGAAGACGACGTTTGTCCCGTGCACCGTGTAGCGAGGGTTCAGCAGGGAGACGGGAGGAGTAAGGGAATGCATCAGTTTCGTGCGAAAATCGTACTGTGCCGAATCGAGCTGCACGCAGGTTGTGTCTCCGCCGTTAGCGGCATAGAGAAAGGAGCGAATACCGAACATCTCTGCTTCATGGCGGGAGGTTATTTTAAGCCGTTTCGCGGTGATGAGAGCGGTGACGCGATGATTCTCGTAGCGGGGCAGAGAAATTTCTTCCACGACGCTGCCGGGGGGCAGCAGTTGCAATGCCGGGAAATCATCCTCTCCGGCAGCCTGGTCCGACACCTGCCCCACGGCGAGGGGAAGCGCAACGAGGACTGTTATGATGAGCTGCCGTATGAGCATGTGTGTCGTCAATCCTTTTGCATTTGATCCCAGGCGGCGCGCACAAGCTGCAGGTGGCGCAGAATGCGCTCGAGGTCGCAAAGGCGTATCTGGTTCGGTCCATCACTCAATGCGTGCTCCGGATCACTGTGTACCTCCATGAAAACGCCATCCACTCCGACAGCCATAGCGGCATTTGCCAGCACAGGCGCAAGATCACGATCTCCGCCCGTCTCGCCGCCGAGTCCGCCGGGACGCTGCACGGAGTGCGTGGCGTCGAACACGACCGGAAAACCGAATTCGCGCATCCATGCCAGTCCTCGCATATCAACCACCAAGTTGTTATAACCGAAGGAGGTACCACGCTCACAGAGCATGAAATGCTCGCAGCCGAAAGCGAGCATTTTCTCACAGATGTTTTTGCAATCCCATGGCGCGAGGAATTGACCCTTCTTGATATTCACGGGACGTCCTGTTTTTGCGCAGGCTTCCAGGAGGTCGCTCTGTCGACTGAGGAAGGCGGGGACTTGCAGGAGATCCACGTATTGGGCGGCGTATTCGGCTTGTTCCTCGGTGTGGACGTCGGTGACAACGGGGACGTCCAGTTCATGGGCGATTTCGGAGAGGATGCGGCAGCCTTCCTGCAGACCGGGACCTCGGTAGCTCTTCACGCTCGTGCGGTTGGCCTTATCGTAGGATGCCTTAAAGATGAGAGGTAACTGCAGGCGGGTGCAGATTTCCTTGATGCTCCTTGCCATACTGAACGCGAAATCCTCTTTTTCCAACGAGCAAGGTCCCAATATATAAAAAGGTTGACTCCCTCCTATCTCGACATTCTTGATGAAAAATGACATTGTATGATTGGCTTTCTTCCGTAAAATTATGCCCCATCTCATGCTTCAAGTCAAGACATGCCAGCGGGTGGTTCCCATAAAATTCAACGTTCGAGGGAACGCGACCATCAGCACGGGTGAGAAGGGGCACACGTGTACCCTTAAAATCTTCTCCGGGCTTATTCAACCCATTTCCCATGCTCTTCCCATGAACGAAGGAAGTCCGGCTGAAAGTCTAGCTTTGCATAACACCCGCCCCTTTCTAGCTACCATTACCATTGATCCCGAAAATTCCGCTTCATTTTCGCGCCGCCGGAACGCGCGCAGCGTGCGAGTTACCTGAAATCGTAAATAATAAAGGTCTTATGCTGCATCGTTCCCCGTTAACTACTTATTGGGGTTGCTTTTCTTGGGACACGCGTGGAGAAGGGGTGTCCTATCTCACCGATCAGGGAAACGGGAAGGGACAAAGGACGCCTGGCGGACATCGAAAGTTTCTGCAGATTCATTGTCGGGCGAGGCAGCCAATCTGTCCCGGCGCGCTCTCTTTGGTGAGAAAAAAACCGTGGATTTTTGTGCTTGCCAGAATGTCAACGGGAGGATATAAGAAAAATGATGAATTTGCCGAACAGTATCACGCTGATGCGCTTGATCATGGTGGTCGTTTTCACGGTAGCGCTGGCGGTGGGAGAGACTCCATGTCATGCGGATGTGGAGGCTGCCGAGCCGGGCGCGTGGTTGACGTCACCGACACCGTCGGTGTGTGTGGCGTTGTGGGCTTTCATCATTGGTGCTGTCAGTGATTTTTTTGATGGCTATTTGGCGCGCAAATATGGGATGGTGACAAATCTTGGTAAGCTGCTGGATCCTCTTGCGGACAAAATTATGGTGTGCGCCGCATTTATCTACCTCAGTTCGGTGGGAATGTGCCCGTTCTGGGTAACGGTCGTTATTATTTTCCGGGAATTTTTGGTGACAGGGCTGCGGCAAATAGCGGCCTTGCGAGGAGAGGCCCTGGCAGCGGACAGGCTGGGCAAGTGGAAGACCGGGCTGCAACTTGGCTTTTGCATCGCCTGCCTGGTGCATCTTGCCTACGGCGGGAATCTTCCCGAGCCTCTGCGCTTTCTCTCCATCGGTGTCGGAGGCGAGTGGTGCCGTGCCTTCTTCCTCTGGGGGTGTCTGTTCCTCACCGTTTGGAGCGGCGCGCACTATCTTGTCCGAGGGCGCTGCTACCTGCGCTCTTGAGTGAGAACTCTGCCGTTTTCCGACTGGTCAAGGAGAGGAGAATCGTGTATGATGCAGGAGATATGATGGAGAACGGTTGGAACAGCATTCAGATAGGGGCGGCGGAACGCCCGCAGGTTATGGCGGAAGATATACAGGCCATGCTGCACGAGCTTGACCCGGATGATTTTGACGAGCCGGTGCAGGAGTTTCTCAGCGAGTTGGAGCATGGGGGTGACCCGGCGGACTTGCGCCGTGCTGCCACATTGCTGCTGCAAGACGAGATCGACTTTTCTCCCGAGCTGCGGGAGGCAGGAGTGGAGCCGGATGAGCGGCTCATTGCCCTGCTGCTGTCAGTGGGGGCGGATCCGAATGCGCGCAACCCATACGGAGAGCCTCCCTTACATCTTGCGGCTTCGTACGGCTACACTTCCATTGTTGCTATGCTGCTGGCAGCCGGGGCGGATCGGAATCTGCACAATGCCAAGGGAAAGCTCGCGGCTGAAATGGCGGCGGACGCCTCTCTTGCGGAGCTTCTCATGCCTCACTCACATGGCAATGAGGGAGCGGCAGAAGAGGAGGACAAAGGGGGCTGCGGGTGCTGAGGTCCATCACGCTTCGCCGAGCTCGTAGAGCTCCGGGGGAAGTGAGGTGAGGAATTGCGAGGGTGGGCAGAAGTGAGAGTCGGGATTGTGTCCGTTGTAGCGGGGGTAGCTCAGGAAGAGGAGGTCCTGCGCGCGGGTGACAGCGACGTAGAAGAGGCGTGTTTCTTCCTCCATCTCGCGGGGATCGCTGCTGTAAATGGTGCGGGAATGGGGGAACATGCCTTCTCCGAGGAAGATGATGAACACGACCTTCCACTCGAGTCCCTTGGCCTGGTGGATGGTACTCAGGGTGACGCAATCATCGTTTCCTTCCACGTGGTCGCGGTCCGCCTCGCTGAGGAGAGCCACTTGCGCCAGGAAGTCATCGAGACTCTCGGTATCCGACATAGAACGGGAGAGCTGTTCAATATCCTCAAGACGTTCCTCGTAATTTTCATAATGGACGGTGAAGTAGGCTTCCGTGTCCAGTAACACGCGGGAGATCATCTCTGCGGGGGTGAGTTCGTGGTCGGCGGGGCGTAGGGAAGACATTGTGGCGAGGAAAGAGGACCAGCTCGCCTGTGCTGCGGGCGGTACCTTCACCGCGGGCAGCATCAGCCCGCCAAAGTCGCGTACGGGCTCATCGGGACACTCGGTCTCGTGTTTTTTCAGTGCTTGCGTCCATGTTTGCCACATTTTGCTGCCGCTTGCCTCCCCTACTCGTGGAAGCATCGCGGCAATACGTCGAAATGCCATCTCGTCGTACGGGTTGGCGAGGAGGCGCAGGTAAGCGATGACATCCTTCACGTGGGCTTGCTCAAAAAAGCGCAGACCGCTGGTAATGCGGAAGGGGATGTGCTGGCGGGTTAACTCCATCTGCACATCCAGGCAGTGGAAGTGGGCGCGGTAGAGGACGGCGATTTCACGTCCCTTCATTCCGGAGTCGAGGAGTTGCCTTATGGTGTGCGCGACGAATTGGGCTTCCGTGTGGTTATCCGGTGCGGGCACGACGGTGGGGAGTTCATTCCCCGGGGGACGGGCCGGGCGCAGGGTCTTGACGTAGCGTCGCTCGTTGCGGGCAATGGCGGCATTGGAAATATCCAGGATGGCCGGCACGCTCCGGTAGTTGGTCTCAATTTTGAAAACATCGGCCCCCGGGAAATTCTTGGTGAATTCAAAGATATGATCCACTTGAGCACCACGCCATGAGTAGATGCTCTGAGCATCATCCCCGACAGCCATAAGCCCCGTGGATTCTCCGGTACATAGTTGCTTGATGATGCGATCCTGCAGCGCATTGGTGTCCTGATACTCGTCCACGAGGACATGGAGAAAGCGCCGGCTGTAGAGCTCGCGCACTTCGCTGTGTTTCTCCAGCAAGAGGTGCAGATTCGCCAGCAAGTCATCAAAGTCCATGGTATTGGCCTCGCGTTTGCGCGATGTGTAATCAGCGATGATTTTCAGGATGGTGTCTTCGTGCTTGAGCAGTTGGGGGAAGTCTTCGCGCAGGGTTTGCTCCGGGGGACGCATTGTGTTCACGGCGAGGCTGAGCAGACTGAGCAGGGTGTCCCCTTTCGGGAAAGGCGAGGTCTTACTCTGCTTGCCGATATGTTTTTTCACGAGGTTGCGGATCAAGGCTTTCTGGTCGTCCGTGTCCATGATGCTGAAGCCGGGACGGTAGCCGAGCAAGGGAGCGTGTCGACGCAAAATACGGTTCGCGATTGAGTGAAAAGTCCCCCCCCAGATGTCACCCGCTTCCGGTCCGACAAGTTTCCGCACGCGCTCCAGCATTTCCCGCGCCGCCTTGTTGGTAAATGTAAGCAGCAGGACACGCCAGCCGGGCACTCCGTGAGCAAGCAGCCATGCCACGCGGTATGTTAAGGTGCGCGTCTTGCCGCTTCCGGCCCCAGCAATGACGAGAGAAAATCGTGCTTCCGTTGTGACGGCGGCAAGCTGCTGTTCATTGAGTTCAGCGGCGAAATCCGGTACGTGGGCGATGGATGGCAGTTGGGGAAGCATGGATCTGGCACCTCTAAAAACTCGTTTTTTTAGATAGCGGGCAAACGATGGTGCGTATCATCTCGGACATTTTTCCCATGTTTTCCCCTCAAAATCCTCCCATTTTTCCCTTTTTTGACTCCTTTCTCCTCAACTTTTTTTCTCTCGTTTTTCACCTTGGTAGTTTTTAGAGGTGGCAGGATCAGAAATCGAGATAGACTTCCGCGCGACGATTCTCGCTGCGTATGGTGTTGATCGTTTCGCGGGAGTCACCGGCGCGGTAGGAACGGCGCGGCTGACTTTTCCCCATGCCGCGCGTGGTGATGCGTTCGGGCGCCACGCCTTGCGCGGCAAGGGCATCACGCACGGCTGCCGCGCGCCGCTCAGAGAGATCTTGATTGTATGCCTTGGTGCCTACATCATCGGTGTGGCCGGAGATGTTGATATCCCCTCCTCGGGAGGTGAGGATATGTGCCACAATCTTGAGTTGTTTGAGAGAACGCGGACTGAGCGTTGCGTCATCAAAGGCAAAGTAGAGCACGAGCGAGTCGCCGCCCTGCGGATTTTTGACGATAGGGAAGTACACGCCTCCCTCGGCCTGGGCGCGTTCCTCGTAGCGGTTGAGCATGTCGTCCAGCGCTACGGCCTTGATCATCCATCCCTTCTGAGCGTCGTGGAGCACCTCAATACCCACCTTGCGCGATTTTTCATCTCCGTTTTTAGGGGTAAGGTAGACGAGGAAGCCGGCGTTCTGCTCATTGCTGAACATACTGCGCAGAGGCAAGTGATCGCGAAGTTCAAAATCTCCTTCCTCAAACATGATGCATAGTCCGGCAAGCGTGGCATCCGAGACTTCACCGCCGTCCGTCAGTCGGCGCGCTGTTTCCATATCTCCGCGTTTGAGCGCCTCCACGAAGCCGTCTATCACCGAGAGGGCATCGCTCTCCGACGTCAACTTCGTTTTATCTGCCGGGACCTCTTTCACGCGCTGCACGACGGGAGGTTTGCCGTCGGCGGGAGAAGTGACGCTGAGCACAATATGCTCCTCCTCGCCCTTATCGGCGTCGGCCGGAGTATCAGATTGGGTGGCGATGCGGTAGCGGGTTTCTTTGGACCCGGAAGGATCGTGATGAATATCGCCTATTTCCCGGAGTTGTAACGGAACGTCCTCCTTGCCGCTGCGCCAGTCGTTCAGTTGTTGAGCTGTTTCTTTTGCGAGGACGCCTCGCTCTACAAGGCGATCCAGAGCGGCTGCGCGTTGTGGAGCAGGGAGCTCAAGGGCCTGCGTTACTTGCAGGGCAGTAGCGTGTTCCGGGGAGTGGGGACGTATCGCCTGGTGGGGCGTGGGTCGGAGTTGTTCTTCAGGAGGAGCAGGTTGTTCTGGGGTAGCCGGCGGGGTGTCTGGCACAGTCTCAGTCCGGGGGGTGGGTTGCAAGGCGGCCGGCGGAGCGGGAGGTCGGGGTTCCTGCCGGTCCGTGGGCTTGCCTCGGTACAGACCGGTGATGCCTGCTGCAATAAGCAAAATAATGACCAATACGACAAATAAATGATGGCTCTTCATGGCGTAAGAAATTGAGAAGGGGATACGCGCAACACTCCCGGTTCAGCGGGGGAAGATTGATCCGCGGACTTGCGCGTAGCGCGTTCATGTTCGGCTGATTCACGGATGCGCAGCATTCGCACCTCGCCGTAGGCATCCGGGTGGGGTGGAGCCGGGTACTTGCGTATCAATTCCAGCGGGTCAATGCGGTTCATGGTGCCCGCCGGGTGGTAGCCGGGCATGCCTGCCTCTGTACTCACGGATGGTATGGCCTCGAAATGCAGATGAGCCATATAGCGTCCCTCCGCCGTCCCGATGCGTCCGATTCGCTGTCCTCTCGCCACGTATTGCCCCACTCGCGCTTCCCTCTTGCTCAGGTGGGCATAGAGAGTTTGCACATACCCATCCTCCCCCGGTAAGCGGTGCAAAATGACCACCACATTTCCCCATTCCGGCGTCGGACGTCCGGAGTAGACGACCACCCCGCGTCCGGCTGCATACACAGGTTCCCCGAGGTCGGTATTTTCCCCGCCGATGCCATTGATGTCCTTTCCGGTATGGTGACCGTGGCGCGTGCGGTTGATGGCGCCGAAAGGCTGAGCATCATACATCATCGCGCCGCGTGGGGCGCCGCAGGGCCATTGAAAACCGTCCACCTCCGGCGCTGCGACAAATTGTTGGGGTTGCAGCAAAATAAGCCCGCCCAGAATTTGCGCGGGCATGATCGCCGAAGGTTCCGCCTGCCGGTAAAGAGTTGTCGCCGCGACCTCCCGTTTTGCGCCCACGCGTTTTCCCCCGAGCCACATCAGACCGACCACTCCACACACCACAAGGACGTAAAAGAGCCTGCGGTATCTTCCTTCCCTGTGCGTTTCTCCCATACCGCCCCCATGGTAGCCGAACGCCTCCCCTTATTCAAGTCTAAAGCTCGTCAAGGATATCCTCCGGCTGCTTCTGCTGAAACTTTGTGCGAGGGGGAGCCGGGACAGAGGCGGGGAAATCCCCGGGAAGAAAAAACGTCCCCCGGTCCGGGACCGGAGGACGTTGGGAAGTGAGGGATTGCCCGCAAAGCAGGCACATCCGGGACTTACACGAGCCCTTGGTCGATCATGGCATCGGCTACCTTAACAAAGCCGGCTATGTTAGCTCCGGCGACGTAATTGGTGAAGTCGGCGGTGCAATCGGAGGAGTACTCGTGGGCGTGGTGGTACGCATTCTCATGAATGTTCTTCATGATGCCGTGGAGTTTGGCGTCCACTTCCTCGCGGGTCCAGTTGAGGCGCTGGCTGTTTTGCGCCATTTCGAGGCCGGACACAGCGACGCCGCCGGCGTTGGCCGCTTTGGCGGGACCGTAGAGGATCTTGGATTGGAGGTAGATGTTGATGCCATCAAGGTCAGTGGGCATATTGGCGCCTTCAGCGACCAATTTGCAGCCGTTCTTGATAAGGGTTTCCGCATCCTTCCCGTTGATCTCATTTTGTGTAGCGCAGGGGAATGCACAGTCGCAGGGGATATCCCACGGACGCTGATCTTCCAAATACTGGGAGCCGGGGAACTGCGCGACGTACTCCTTGATGCGACCACGGCGGACATTCTTGAGCTCCATCACCCATGCCAGTTTCTCGGCATTGATGCCGTCCGGGTCGTACACCGTGCCGTTGGAGTCCGACATGGTAACGACCTTGGCTCCCAGCTGGTTGAGCTTCTCCACAAGATACTGAGCCACGTTACCGGAGCCTGAGACGGTGCAGACTTTGCCGGACACGTCGTCGCCGCGCGTAGCCAACATGTTTTGCGCAAAATACACGCAGCCGTACCCGGTGGCTTCCGGACGAATAAGAGAACCTCCCCAGTTGAGCGCCTTGCCGGTGAGTACGCCGGTGAATTCGTTGCGCAACCGTTTGTATTGCCCGAACAGGTAGCCGATCTCGCGACCTCCTACACCAATATCACCGGCGGGAACATCCGTATCAGCCCCAATGTGTCGCTGCAATTCCGTCATGAAGCTCTGACAAAACCGCATCACCTCCGCGTCGCTCTTGCCCTTCGGATCAAAGTCCGACCCGCCCTTACCGCCGCCCATGGCCAAGGTGGTCAGCGAGTTCTTGAATACCTGTTCAAAACCAAGGAACTTCAATATGCCGAGGTTGACGGAGGGGTGGAAGCGCAAGCCGCCCTTGTACGGTCCAATCGCGCTGTTGAATTCCACACGATACCCGCGATTGATGTGGATATGACCTTCGTCATCCGTCCACGGTACGCGGAACATGATTGTCCTTTCCGGCTCCGTGATGCGCTCCAAAATGCAATTTTCCTCGTACTTTTTGTGCGCTGTCAGTACCGGTTCTATCGTTGAAACTACTTCCTGCACCGCCTGCAAAAATTCAGGCTCGTGCGCGTTCTTCGTGCGTACTGTGTTCAGCACGCGTGTCGTGTATTCTGTCATAGTTGTAAGCCGGTCTGGGGTTGTCGCTCCGGCGACCTGCCGGCGCGCTTCAGACGAGAAGATTATACTCCTCCCCCGTCTCATGAAAAGCCTTTTTTCTGTTTTTATGCATCCTTTTTGGGCCCATTTCCTCCATCCACCGCCATCATGCGACCCGCTTTTGGCTAATCAGCGTCTTGCCTCCCCGCGCTTTGCGCGCGAATTTCCCGCAATCGTCAACCGTAACTTGTCAATCGTAAATAGGCAACCGCATTTTCTAATGCGGTTGCCCCGGCTTTGGACTGGACAGAATGGCGGTGGGAAGCTATACTTTCCCGGTATGAAACCACCGGCGATAGCGATAGACGGTCCGGCCGCGTCCGGCAAGTCCACGGTAGCCAAACTTGTGGCGAAAGAGCTGGGCTACACATTTATCAACACGGGAGCGATGTACCGCGCTATCGCTTGGTATTTGCATGAGCACGGCATTTCCCCGAGTGAAACGGAAAAAATCACCGCTCTGCTGCCCGACATCCCCTTGGAGTTTGGAAAGGAAGATTCTCACTCCACGGTGCTTTACGCAGGTGATGTTCTTACGCACCAGCTCACGGATCCGGCCGTCAATGAAAGCGTCTCTATCGTGGCAGCCATTCCGGAGGTCCGCACGTTCCTCCTCCGGAAGCAGCGCGAGTACAACCGCACGGAGGCTGTCGTCATGGAAGGGCGTGACATCGGTTCCGTCGTTTTTCCGGACACCCCCTTCAAGTACTTTGTGACTGCGTCTCCGGAAGTGCGTGCCGCGCGTCGTGCCGCGCAGGGACTTACCGATTCCATCGCCGAGCGCGATAAAAACGATGCTTCCCGTGCGTGCGCACCCCTCGCTCAGGCTCCGGATGCTCTCCTCATCGACACTTCCCACATGACGGTTGAGGAAGTGGTAAATCGCATCACCCAGGATGTTCGCGCCAAGCTTTCCCATTGATTCGTATCTGCCATGCATCCCGTATATTTCATCGGTCATTCACTTGCGCGCAGCATCTACGAAACTCTCTTTCGTCTGCGCATCATCCACTACGAAAAGCTGATACAGGATGGACCGTGCATCATTGTCGCGAATCACCAGAGCTTTCTTGACCCTCCCCTGATCGGTCAGATGTACGAAACCACGGTGCATTTTCTGGCTCGCAAAACCCTCTTTGACCCTCCGTTCATGAAGCAGGCGTTGCCGTTATGTAACGCGTTGCCCATCGACCAGACAAAGCCGAATCCCGGCAGCATCTTGGGTGTGATGCGGCTACTGCGGGGTGGCGGTAGGATCGTCATCTTTCCGGAGGGGTCCCGTTGTGCGGATGGGGAAATTCACGATGCCATGCCTGGCATAGGACTCATCATCAGCAAGCTCGCCTCTGTTCCCGTGCAGCCCATCCGCATCCATGGCGCCTTTGATTGCTTGCCTATCCACAGCAAAACGATCAAGTTCCGCCCCATCACCGTGAGTATCGGCGACCCCATTTCTTTCACCCACGACGAGTTGCTTGCAAAAGGACGCGAGGGCCAGCTCGCCATCGGTCACAAGATCATGGAGGCAATCCGCGCCCTGCCAACGGAAGTTTGAGCTATGCTTCACGCGCTGAGGTTAAGAAACTTTCGGTGTTACGAATCGCTGAGTTGGGAGATACCCGCGGGTGGCGCTCTCCTGTTGGGTGATAACGCCCAGGGAAAAACCAGCTTAATTGAATCCATTTGCGTAGCGCTCACTCTGCACAGTCCGCGCGCTGCGCGCCTTCAGCGCCTTGCTCGCCATGGGACCAACGACTTCGGTATCTCGCTGGACACCGATACCGGTACCCGACGTCTTCTCTGGCAACCCCGCCACCTCGAAATGGCGGTGGATGGCGTAGCGAAACGGGACTATGCCGACTACCTTGCGGATGCGCCCCCCGTCGTGTGGCTGGGGAACCGCGACATGGCGCTTGTAAGTGGTGCGGCGGAGTATCGACGGGATTTTCTGGACTTCATGGGGACCCAGTGGCACCCGGAATACCGGGAGCATCTGCTGGCCTACCGAAAAGCCCTCAAATCCCGAAATATTTTGCTGCGCCGGCCCAACCCGAGTCGTGATGCGCTCATGAGCTACGGCTCCTTGCTTGTGCAGCACGGCGAACGCCTCTCGCAGCTGCGCCAATGTATGTTGGATCTCCTGTGTCCCCACGTGCAAGAGCATCACGCCCGCATCTCTGCCGGTCGAGAGGAAAACATCTCCCTCGCCTATGCTCCCTCATCCTCCCTCCCGGCGCAGGAGGCCATGCTGCGCGCTCTTGCCGTGGATATTCAAGCCGGCTACACCACAACGGGACCGCATCGTGATGATGTCACGCTCACCATCAACGGAGCCCCGGCAGCGGCCTACGCTTCCGAGGGGCAGCAGCGAACGCTCGCCATTTCCCTCATCCTCGCGCAGGCCAGCCTTTTGTACAATGAAACAGGGCTCGCTCCTGCCCTGCTTATCGATGATATATTCGGCGAGCTGGATCCGCACCGCCGTCGAGCCCTGCTGGGCGTCCTGCCGCCGGAGTCGCAGACCTTTATCACCACCACGCACTTGCACTGGCTGGAGGACACGCCCATCCCTCTTCCGGTGCAGCGTATCTCCGGCGCCACGATTCAGTAATTCTGTACCGGGGAGTGGGGGATATTTCCCTGCGGCTCCGGGATGCTCTCGCAAAAACGGCGCACATCTTCCACGTACTGCCGCCATTCCGCATATCGTGGTGCGGGCAACGCCTTCGGCATGTACAGCCGAAAACGCTCCAATCGGCGCTCTGCCTCGAAGAGCGTTTCGCGCGGCAGGCTGCGGATGGCTTCCGCCGCGGCTTCAAGATGTTGTGTGGAGTCGTGGCAGATAAGAGGTGCATCACAACCGGCGGATAAGGCCAAGGCTGCCGCCCGGGCGGGCGTTTCCGTACGCGCTACGGCGCCCATGCACAAATCATCGGTAAAGACAACTCCGTCAAACCCGAGTTGCCTGCGCAGGAAGTCCTGTATCACACGAGGGGACAAGCTCGCCGGTCGTTGCGCATCGAGGTCCTGCGCCACGACGTGTGCCGCCATGATGCTTGGCAATTCCGGCATCAGGGCCATAAAGGGAGTGCTTGCCCCCTGGTCGGAAAGAAGATCATCGGTGGTACCGGGTATGCACGGAAGGGAAAAATGGGGATCCTGCTGAGCCGCCCCCATACCCGGAAAATGCTTGGCGCACGTCATGATGCCCTGCCGTTGCATGACTCGGTTCCACACGCCGGCGTAACTGATCACCTGCTGACTCTCGCTTCCCCAGCATCTTCCTCCCAGCGCGTTCGTCCGCTCGCTCCCATAGTCAAGCACCGGCGCTAAGACGGTATTCACGCCTATTGCGTGCAATCCTCGCGCGTTGTAATGGACCGCTTGTCGGATGATGTGCTCGCTGTGTGTAGCTGCCAGCGCCGCGGCAGAGGGCAATTTCAGTCCCAGCTGCGCCGTGCGCACAACGCGTCCGCCTTCCTGATCAATGGCGATGATGGGGGCGTCCGGTCCCTCGGTCAAGCGGCGCAAATGATCCGTGAGCTCGCGAGTCTCCTCCGCATCCTCGATATTGCGCGAGAAAAGGATATAGCCTGCCGGCTGCAGGCGAGTAAAAATCTTCTCTTCTTCTGCACTCAGCCGCACTCCACCGATTCCTGCTATGACAGGCAACATGGCTCGTGCGCGACGTTATTGATCCCCGAAGATATCGCGTCGCGTGAACAGCGCATACACCGGCACGCCTCGTCCCTCGATAGCCTGTCGTCCGCCTTCTTCCCGATCCACCAGAACCAGTGCCGCCACCACTTTCCCTCCCTCTGCCTCGATAGCGTCGATCGCCTTGATGGTGGAGCCTCCGGTCGTGATCACGTCGTCGACGACAATGACTTCATCTCCGGCGTTAAAATTGCCCTCAATGCGTTTTCCGCGGCCGTGATCTTTCGGCTCCTTGCGTACGGTAAATATCCCCAGCTCCTTTTCCGCCGCCGAATACATCCCGATAGCCAATGACAGGGGATCCGCTCCCATCGTCATTCCCCCTATAGCCTTTACGCCGGGGAAGCGCGGCAAAATCTCCTCCTTCACGAGCTTCCACCCCACCTCGCCGATCAAATTAGCCCCGCGTGCGTCCAGGGTCGTTACCCGACAATCACAGTATAAATCACTCTCCTTCCCCGAGGCTAATACAAAATGCCCTGTCTTGATGGATTTCTTCAACAAGATTCCCAATAATTCGTCTCTCGCTTCGCTCATAACTCCCCCATTCTACACGCTCCTGCCCGGAAATCAAGCCATTTGCTCACGCTTAGCCTTGCTCCCCACACGTGTCCCCATAAAATCCTCACCGCGCCCCGCGCGCGAATTCTCCCCATCGTAAATCGTATGTCGTAAATCGTAAATAACCAACAACTTATGCTAAATGATGCGCCATTAGCCACTTATTGAGGGTGTTTTTTCTTGGGGCACGTGTGCTTGCTCCCGGGGGTCATGGGGCTCTCGCTGTCCGGCAGGAGGGAGGAGAGATCGGGAGGAAGAAGAGAACGGACATGAATGCTCCGCCCGAAAAGAGGGAAGGTGAGCTCGGTTGCGTGCAGGGCGTGGCGCGGGATGATGAGCTTGCGGGCGAGGGCGGGCGTCCAGCCGCAGTGCATGAACTCGAGGTAGCATGATTCATCGCCTCCGTAGATTTTATCGCCGAGGATGGGGAACCCGAGAAAAGAGAGATGAACGCGTATCTGGTGCATACGACCGGTGACAGGGTTGCACTCAAGAAGCGAGAGGGGAGGGAGGGTGCCGTGCGCCGGAGTGCGACGTAGAACTCGAAAATCGGTACGACAGGGTCGGCCGGTCGGGTGACACGTCTGGCGGATATGGATGCGCGTGGTCGCCACGTCTTCCATGCGCAAGATGGGCTCCGCGCAACAAGCGAGGTCCCACATCGGGTGCCCCCGCACGATGGCGGCGTAGCGCTTGTGGATGAGTCGGTTTTGCATGGCGCACCCCAGCTCGTGCGCCGCCCGTGCCGTTTTGGCAATGAGCACAAGTCCACTTGTCTCGCGATCCAGACGATTGACGAGCGAGACGCAGCCGCCGCAAGTGAGTTCATAGGCAAGCAACTCGCGTATGCCGTCCAGCAGGGTGGGCTCGGAGCCTCCTCCCGTGGGGTGCATGATGAGCGGAGCCGCTTTATCCACCACGAGGACCTCCTCATCCTCGTACACCACGCTAAACTGCGGCTGCACGGCTATGGGGGCATTCTTGCTCATGGCAGGACATCCGTTGGCGCGATGGCCCTCCATTCTCCGGGTGCAAGATGCAAGGGAGCGAGCGAGAGCTCACCCACGGCTACGCGGCAGAGGGTCTCCACCGGAGCGCCGACGGCGGCGAGCATGCGGCGTACCTGGTGGTAGCGTCCCTCGCGCAGGGTGAGGAAACCGTGGCGTGGGGCCAGGCGCTCCAGCTTTGCCGGCAAGCAAGCCTCTTTCTCTCCACGCAGCAGGAGCGAACCCGCGGCAAAGAGCTCCTCGGCATCCGCCGGCACATCAGCCGCCGTGGTGTACTCGTACCTCTTCTCCACGTGACGCTTCGGCGAGGTGAGGGTATGCAAAAAATTTCCATCGTCAGTAAGCAACAACAACCCGGACGTCTCCTTGTCCAGTCGGCCCACAGTCTGGACGGACGGATGGCGTTGCAGCCAGCGCGGCGGCACCAGCTCATACACCGTGGGCGCCCCTTCTTCCTCGTCATGCGTGCAGCTGTATCCCGTCGGCTTGTGGAGCGCCACATACAATCCATCCGCAAACTCGACACCCTCCCCATCCACCGTCACATCCGATGGGATCACCACCTTCGCCGGCGTATCCACAAGCTCGCCCCGGCAGCGCACACGCCCGGCGCGAACCCAGCCGCCCGCCTCACGGCGAGTACAATACCCGTACCGGCTCAAAAGGGCATCGACTCTCATCTCGGGTAGAAATATAACATTATTTTTTTGAAAAACAAGATTGAAATCCTCTTCTCTTTGTGGTAATAAAAGGGAAGCTATCCCTCTTCATCAACTTCTGAATCTGTAAAGATTCTGAACCCAACGGACATTCTCCCTATGGTTACTATCATCACTGAAAAGGAACTCCCCGCTTCTGAGGCAGGGCTTTGGGTAAAAGCTCAACAGGCCGTCGAAGCAAAAAATTTCAAGTACGCCGTCAGCATCCTGCGCACGCTCATCAAGCGTTCTCCCGGCTTTTTGAAGGGACGCCAGGTGCTGCGCGCCTGTGAAGTGAAGGTGACGCCGGATGCGGGGCGAAAGTCCTCCATTCTCACCGGGGTACGCCTGACGACGACGCGCCGTGATCCGGAAACCACTATTGTCACCATCGAAGACGAACTCGAGAAGGATCCATATTCCATCCCGGCGAATGAGACTCTTTTTGCTGCTGCCACGGATCTGAATCTGCCGGCGCTGGCGGCGTTCGCCCTGGAAACGATATGCCAGGGTCAGCCGAACCCGAAGAAGCACCTCCACCTGCTCGCCAACCATTACATCAAAAACGAGCAGTTTTCTGAAGCGGCGGAGACCTACCGCCGTATTCTGCAGATCGACCGCACGGACCCTGTGGCTCAGCGTGGAGAGAAGGACTGCGCCGCTCGCGCCTCCATGCGTCAGGGGAACTGGGAAGGCTCCGGCGACTTCCGCTCCAAGATGAAAAATAAGAACGCCACGGCGGACCTCGAGAGCGCCGACAAGGTAGGCCTGACCCGCGCCGAGCTCGAAGCCCGTCTCGCTCAACTTTCCCAGGAGTACGCCGCGGATAACACCAACCTCCAAGTCGTCAAGAGCATTGCTTCCGTCTATGAGCAAATGGAGGACTTCGCCAATTCGTACTCTTTCTACGCGTATGCCTTCCAGCTCAGCGGCAACACGGACCTTTCCATCAACGACAAGGCCATGGAAATGCGCGAGAAGGTTCTGCAGGTTGAGCTGGCGCATTACCAGCAAGTCCTCCGGGACGACCCCAACAACGAGGAAGCGAAGCAACAACTCGCCCAGCGGAAGAAAGAAATCGCCCAGATTGTCGTCGCCGATGCCAAATCGCGCGTCGATGCGAATCCTACGGATGCCCAGTTGCAGTATAAGTACGGGCAAGCGCTCTACGATGCCGATCAATACTCTGAGGCCATCCCCGCGCTGCAGCGTGCGCGCAACAACCCCAACCTGCGCGTCAAAGCCATGCTCATGCTCGGTCGCTGCTACGCCGCCAAGAACATGGTCGACATGGCAGTGCGTCAGCTCGAGGAGGCCAACGGTGAGCACGTCACCATGGACGAGACCAAAAAGGACCTTCTCTACCTCATTGCCTCCCTCTACGAAACCTCCGGCAACAAGGAAAAAGCATTGGAGAACTACAAGGCAATTTACGAGGTTGACTACGGCTACAAGGACGTCGCCCAAAAGGTCGAGTCCGCCTACAGTTAATGGGTGGGTTGCGACCGCGAGGTCCTTTCCTTCCGCCTTGGGCGTGTCGTTCGGACCGCGCTCGGCGGGGTGTGTGATGGGTTGACAAGGTATGACGACTATTTGCGGGAAGAGCTATGACGAGGAGCGCGCCCTCTACGGCAGTTCGGGACTGCTGTTGAGGGCGTGCCGATTTGATGGACCGGCGGACGGCGAGAGCGCTTTGAAGGAGAGCCGCGATATCGCGGTGCAGGAGTGTTACTTCAACCTGCGCTACCCGTGCTGGCATGTGGATGGTCTGCGCATACGGGGCTGTGAACTCACCCCGAAGTGTCGAGCCGCGATATGGTACTCGCGCCATGTGGACGTGAGCGAGTCCCGACTGCACGGCATCAAAGCATGTCGCGAGTGCAGCGGGGTTTCTCTTCGCGCATGCGACATCATCTCGCCGGAGTTCGGCTGGTTCACCGACCACGTGCGCATGGCGGACTGTAAGGCGGAGAGCGAGTACTTCATGTTGCGCTCGCGTGAGCTTGACTTTCACCACGTCGTCCTTCACGGTAAATACTCTTTCCAATACGTTGAGAACGCAACGCTTGAGCATTGTGAACTGCATACCAAGGATGCCTTGTGGCACAGCCGCAACGTCATCGTTCGCGACAGTGTGCTGGATGGCGAATACCTTGCCTGGTTCGCGGAGAAGCTCACCCTTGAACGCTGTACAATCATAGGCACGCAGCCTCTCTGCTACTGCACCGACCTCGTGCTGCGGGATTGCGAGATGATCAATACGGATCTCTCCTTCGAGAAATCTCATGTCCATGCCACCCTGACAGCCCCCATTCTCAGCATCAAAAACCCGACCTCCGGCTTAATTCGCGTGCCGGGTGTGGGAGAACTCATCATGGATGATCCCGACGCCAAAGGCCGTGTCGTCGTTCCTGACTGAGCGAAGCATTTACCGAGACCCTGCGCGGGAGGAGACCGGGGAGATATCCCTACGACATCGGTCAACCTGACAGCCCCATGGGACAAGTATACGGATACCTCGGAGAATTCATCTAACTGATGCTGTAAATTTTCGCTTCACAAAGAGGATGAAAATGTGTAAAATAGGTGGAGTAATATGGCGACCGCTAAGCAAAAGACTCTTGCAAAATGTGCCTCTATTCAGGGCACGTCCCTCCATACCGGACAAGCAGTAAAACTTACTCTCAAACCTGCAGAACCCAACACAGGACTGAGATTCCGTCGAATTGACCTTCCGGACAAGCCGTTCATCGCTGCCTCTTCTGCCAATGTTCAGACGGTTGAGCGCGCTACTACTCTGGCGGAGGGATCGGTCAATGTTCATACCGTGGAGCACATCCTCTCCGCACTGACAGGTATGGGCGTGGACAACGCGATCATTGAGATGGATGCCAATGAACCTCCTATCTGCGATGGCAGCGCCGCGCCTTTTGTTGAGCTCATCAAGCAAGCCGGTATAGAGGAGCAGGAGGCTCCGTGTACGGTGTGGGAAATTCGCCAGCCTGTCGCCGTAGAAAACAAAAACGGTTCACAGATTGTCATCCTGCCGGACAAGCAGTTCCGTATCTCCCTCACCGCAGTGGGCCCCCATGGTCGCATTACTCAGTACTTCTCATCCGTCATCACCCCGGAGATCTACGAAAAAGAACTCGCCGATGCACGGACATTTTGCTTTTACGAAGATATTCAGCCTCTGCTTGACAAGGGGCTGATCAAAGGAGGCACATTGGACAACGCGATCGTCATCAAGGGTGATCAATACATCTGCTCGGGCGGGCTTCGTCACCATAACGAGTGCGCTCGCCACAAAGCCATGGATCTCATCGGTGATCTTATTCTCAACGGACACCGCATTCTGGGCCACGTCATCGCCATCATGCCCGGTCACGGCATCAATACCCAGATGGCGGCAAAATTGCAGAAAACCTATGAAAGCATGGAGGCCATGCGGCCGAAGCCCATTGTGCTGCCGGCAGGGGATGCTGTCCTGGACACGCAGGAAGTGCTCAAACTTCTGCCACACCGCTATCCTTTCATGCTCGTGGACCGCATTCTCGGGTTTGAGGGCGAGACCAAGTGCACGGGGCAAAAGAACCTCACGATGAATGAGCTCTTTTTCCAAGGGCATTTCCCGGGACACCCGGTCATGCCGGGCGTGCTGCAAGTGGAGGCCATGGCGCAAGTGGCGTCCATTCTCATGCTGCGCATCCCTGAAAATCAGGGCAAGATCGGGTATTTCATGAGCTGTGACAAGGTGAAGTGGCGTCGTCCCGTCGTTCCCGGGGATATCCTCATCATCGAGACGGAATTGGTTAAGATGCGCGGGGCGATTGGGGTTGCCGTTGGTCGCTGCCTCGTGAATGGCGAGATTACTTGTGAGGGCGAGCTGAAGTTCATGGTGCAGGAGCCTTGAACCCCTATTCTCTCTTCACCGGAAGTACACTCGCCACTATTCCACCTCTCCCATGTCCCCGGATCAAGAAACAGACGACGAGAAGGACATTCGCACATGGGAGACCGTGCGTCCCGTGCTCAAGAAATATCTCCGCCCGGAGCTTCCCATCGCCATCCCCGCCGTCATTGCAGGGGCGGTGGCTGCATCTGCCGGCTTTGGTCTGCCGATGATTATCAATGTGGCCTTTCCCATCGTCTTTGGAGAAAGGGAGTTGCCGCCTGAAATCCGGGACTGGATTGTACGCACCTTCGCGCCGGCGGATATGGACGCAGCCAAACTCTGGCTCGCCGTCGCGCTCATTCCTCTTGTCATGATTATGCGCGGCGTAGGAATTTACCTGAATTCCTACCTGTTGGCTTGTGCCGGTACACATATCTTGCGCAAACTATGGGGGGATGTCTTCTCCCGGGTCCAGCAACTCTCTTTCTCCTTCTTCGACCGCCACCGCCGCGGCGAAATCATGACCGTCATCATCCAATTTACCCACAATTTACAGGGTCAGATGGTGGCCGTGATGAACGATCTCATCATCCAACCGCTCACCTTCCTCTGCGCTGCCGCCTACCTCGTGTACGCCGCACTCACGAGCAATGAGAGCGCCATGCTGCTCGGGAACCTCCTCGCCGCCGCCATGGTGGTGCCGCTCATCCGCATCGTCGGCAAGCACATGGTCAAGCGCATGAAGAAAGCTCTCACTACTTCCACGGAGATCACCTCCACCGTGGAGGAGTCGCTCTCCGCGCAGCGCGAGGTCCGCGCCTTCAATTTGGAGCAGCGCCAGTCGGAATTACTCTATAAGCAGCTGACAAGATTCAACTCGCTGACCATTCAGATGTCCGCGTGGGGGTTATCGCTTGCCCCGGCAGTGGAAATCGTCAGTTCCTTGGCGCTCGCCTATTCGCTGTACCGTGGCTGCGGGGATGGCTTGACCATGGAGCAATTCGCCGCCATTGCCACGGCCTTCTATTACTGCTACGACCCCCTCAAGCGCCTCAGCGGACTCATCAACCAGATCCAGATCATGGCTACGATGGTGGAAAAGATTAACGCTGTCCTGGAGGCGGAGGATGAAACACCGGAGCCCGAACAACCCAAGCCCATGCCGATACCGGTTCGCGGCGATGTTGATTTTGATCAGGTCTCATTCAGTTACAGGGAAGGGGAGCCTGTGCTTCGCAACATTAACATCCACGTGCCGGCCGGGCAAATCGTGGCGCTCGTCGGTCCCAGTGGCTCCGGCAAAACAACTTTCATCAACCTCATCTGCCGTTTTTATGATGTCGACTCCGGAAGTGTGTGCATTGATGGTATCGATGTGCGCGACATCTCCCGCGCAGAACGCACCGCCAACATCGGCCTCGTCTCCCAATTCTCGGCGCTCTTTCAGGACAGCATCATGGAGAATATCCGCGTAGGACGTCCCACGGCGACAGATGATGAAGTGATCGCCGCCGGAGAAAGCGCGCGCGTCACCGAGTTCGCCATGGAAAAGTCCGGCGGCTACCGCTTCGAACTGGGCGAGAGCGGCAGCGGTCTCTCCGGGGGACAGCGACAGCGCGTCTCCATCGCACGAGCTTTCCTGAAGAACGCCCCCATTCTCATCCTCGATGAAGCCACCTCGGCTCTGGATATGAAAAGCGAGGCTCTCATCCAGGAGGCGCTTGAGAAACTCGCCCATGGTCATACCACTTTCATCATCGCTCACCGGTTCAGCACCATCCGCATGGCCCAGCGCATCCTCGTCTTCGAGGCCGGTCGCATTATCGCCGATGGCACGCATGCCAAGCTTTACGAGAAATGCAGCCTCTACCGCGGCCTCTATGATGAGCAGGTACGGCAGGCGGAAACAGATAGAAAGGAGGGAGCGTCGGCATGAAACAAATACTCCGTCGCATATTTTTCTACGTGCGCATGTTCCTCATGCCGCACATTGTGCTCTTTGGGATGGCTATCCTGACGGGCATCCTCGTTTCTGCTGTCAGTGGTCTGGGGATTCCGGTGATGGTGAAGTACATTTTCCCGGTGGTCTTTTATTCGCCGGAGAGCTCGGCAACCTTGCCGGAAGTCTTTCACTACTTTCCATCGCTGTATGATCTGCAGCAGAATGACCCGATGCTCGTTCTGCTCCTTGCCTGCGCCTCGCTTCCGTTCATATTTTTATTGCGTGGATTTTCCATGTGGCTCAACGGGTTCGTGGTCACCATTCTCGGTGTGCTCATTTCCGCCACGGTGCGCCAAACCGTTTTCGATAAGCTTCAGAGTCTCCCGCTGGCCTTCCTTGAAGGACACGAAAAGGGTGATCTCATCTCCCGCATGCTCGCCGACACCGGCACCGTGCAAGCGGTGCTGACCCGCGTCGCTAATGATCTCTTTAAGCAACCCATCACCTGTATCGTTGCCATTGCCACCTTTCTGGGGATGATGCTCAGCAGCGGACAGTCTCTTCTCTTCCTGCTCAATGCCGTGCTTATCGCGCTTGCCTTTTGGCCCATCATCCTCTTCGGCAAACGCATCACAGAAAAAGCGCGTCGCGCGCTCGCCGACCTCGGCAAGCTTAACGCCGTCGTGCAGCAAAATCTCGAGACTATGCGTGAAGTACGAGCCTACTCCATGGAGGAACGTCAAGTCCTGGAGTTCTCTCGCGTCGCCCAAAACTACTGCCGCAATACCATCAAACTCGTCAAGTACCAGCGCGCACTCGTCCCGATCATGGAAATTATCACCGCCATTGCCTTGGCGGTCCTCCTCGTGCGTGGACGCGAGTGTGGAATGACCCTTACGGATTTCCTCGCCGTCGCGGCAGCTCTCTTCTTCCTCTTCGATTCGATGAAAAAGGCGGGTTCCGCCTTCAACCGCCTCAATGAAACTCAGGGAGCTCTCATCCGCATCGAGGAAATCCTCACGGCTCCCGACACCATGCCTGAGCCGACCGACCCTGTCTCTCTTCCCACTCCCGCACGCGGTGATATCGAGTTCCGTGATGTCTCCTTCTCCTATACCCCGGGCAAACCTGTCCTCAAGAACGTCTCCGTGCATATTCCTGCCGGACAAATCGTCGGGCTCGTCGGTTCCAGCGGTGCCGGTAAAACGACCTTCGCTGCGCTCATCCCCCGTTTCTACGACGTTGACTCCGGCGCCGTCCTTGTGGATGGTGTTGATGTGCGTGACGTGCTCACGCATGAGCTCCGTTCCCGTCTCTCCCTCGTAGGGCAACAAGCGCTACTCTTTTCCGGAACGATCCGCGAGAACATCGCCCTCGGTCGCCCCAATTCCTCCGAACGCCGCATCACCACCGCCGCCAATGCTGCCGCGGTCAACGCGTTCCTCGACAATCTTTCCGATGGCTTGGATACCCAAGTCGGAGAGGGCGGCTGTTCACTTTCCGGCGGACAACGTCAGCGCGTCGCTATTGCCCGTGCATTTGTGAAGGATGCTCCTATCCTCATCCTCGACGAAGCCACCGCTTCTCTCGATGCCGAGAGTGAACGCGACATTCAGCGCGAACTTGAAAAAATTTCCGCCGGGCGTACCACCCTCATCGTCGCCCACCGCTTCAGCACTCTCCGCCACGCTGAGCGTATCCTCCTCTTTGACCATGGTTCCATCATCGCCGATGGCTCCCACGAACAGCTCTACGCTTCCTCCCCCCTCTATAAAGAACTCTACGATCGCCAAGGTATCGAGGAGTGATCGACCGGCAGCGACTTCCCGCAGGGGTACATAGTTATGAATTTACAACGCACAAATACATGCACAATCATCGGAATTTTGCTCTATACGCTGGTCTTGTTTCCGGTTGCATGGGGAATGATGTTTTTCGCTTGTAAATACATGACACCTGGGGGAAGTGCTATTTTACAAATAGTTAGTTTTCTCGTGGTGATCATGGGAAGTTTCTTTTGTTTAGGACTTAGTACCATGGTGCCAATAGCTCTGCTTGCTTACTGGCTTGTGGGTAGGAAAATGGGTGAACATAAAGCTTTCGCGGTGTGCATATCGGCAGCCGTCCTGGGGTCGCTTCTCCTGCTTCCTCTTGCTCTTGATAAAGGATATGTAGCAGGAGACTGTTGGGGATACTCGACTTTCTTGGTGTATCTGCTGACTCAGCACGTGCTTTGCTGTTGCTTAAGCGGGTTCCTGTATAAAGTGGTGTATTCTTGGCAGAGCTTCCGTGAATTGCTCATAAGGACGGAAGATATGATGATCGGATTGATGACAGGACGTGGTCAATCTGACAGAGCATTCATGGATAGATTGTATCACGTTTTTTTCTTTCCGGGGATATTAGCCGTTTCTTACATGATATGCCAATGGTGGGGAGGATTCAGAGAGAGCCCAAAGTTCTTTTTCATTTGGGGATCCCTTGCTCTTCCCTACTATCTGTTGATTTTACCCAAATGTTGGCTTTGTAGAGTGGTAGTAAAATATTTATGCCGATTAACAAATATCCATTCCAAGGGCACCGGGACTGTCTCCCTCTTCTGGTTCTTTTTTGCGGAGGTCATCGTCAATTACACTTTGATTAACGTCTTCCCAAGTGTTTTTTTATTGGAACAATCTCTTAACTCTGTCGCAATTTATGGTCCTCAACATTCCTATGAATTGTTACCACCCTTGGAATCCGCTGGGCTTTGCCTGCCCCTGTCATTAATTCTTGCGTGGGGGATATCTGCCATGATGGCGAAAGCAAGGGTTAATGTAAATTGTGAGGGTAAATGCAACGGGAGACAAAAAAGCCATGACTGTTGCTTGCGCGACAAGCAGGGTGGCTTCCCAGACGGCGACCCGACCGGCAGCGATTTCCCGCCGGAGTGTATGAGACGGACGTTAAAACGCCGGGGAATTTAAGGAAGGAGCAGGGGAAGAAATATTCAAAAGAAAAAAGCCGGATAAAAAGATCATTTTGAAAAAAGCTCGGTTCTCTCGGCGTATACTCTATGTCTGGAAGAATACAAGAGTGAGCCTTGACTACAAGAGCGGAACAAAAATGAAGAAGTTATTATTATGTGCTATTTTCTTGTGTTCTTGTCAACCGGCATCGGAAGAAAAAATTGTGTTGTATCCGGCAGAAAATTGTAGATTGGAATTGACCGCATACAAAAGAAACATGGCTCAATCGGAGCTTGCTCCCGGAGTATGCGTCTATAAGGACGAACTTTACTTGTATGCATTGCAGAATCCGCCTTGTTCCTATTTAAAGGAGGGGAGGCTCTATCTGGATTCTCAAGTTATTGATTTAGACGTAAGTAATTTGGCAACGCCGTGGGTGGAAAAGAGTGACTTGAGTGAAGCGGATGTTAAGTTTGAGAAATACAGGGTAGGTAATACCCCCTATTACTCACTGAAAGTCTATTTCTGTAAAGGAGGTGCCAATGATTATATGGTAGAGTGGACAATCTATAAGGGCAAGTCCGTGAGAACAGCCATCAAATCGCTCAATGATGTTGGTGAATAAGATTTCGTGTTCACAGTCATTATTTCGCATCGTCTGGAAAAGGGCCCTCAACAAAAGGTTTGCGACCTCATCGCAGCCCGTCTCAAAACGCTCTTCGTATAATTTTGTGGAATGACTCCACAAAGCAATTCTACAAAGTCGGCAAAATACCCAGTATTTGACAAA
>CANQSY010000016.1 GCA_947626635.1 uncultured Akkermansia sp. | reverse complement strand
TTTTAATTAGGGCGATTGGACAACGCGCATGCGTTGCCCGCAGGGCGCTGAGGTAGTGGGGTACCGAAGCGTCAAGCTGTAGCGGAGAGGAATTTTCGGGAGCAAGAGTGCGTTGATAGGAGGAAAGCGGCCCGGGGCGCCTGACGGCGCCCTATTTACGATTTTCGATTTTCGATTTACGATTTGGGATGCTAGCGCGTCAAAGGCGCGGGATATGCAATGCAAAAGCATTGGTGGTGGGATCAATCATGGCGGGGTGTTACGAGGAAAGCGGCCGGGCGCTGGGCTGCGCCTATTTACGATTTACGATCTGTTGATAAGGTACGCGTTGTGCAGATTTTTTGAATGATCAACGTACGCAGAAGGGTTCTTCAAAGTCGTCATCATGATGACCGCTTGTTGCCATGATTTTTGATAGGCGTCAACGATGATATCAGTCAATACGAGCATTCTCTTCGTCGATTACTTCCGTCAAATGCGTTTGCCCTGAAAAGACGGACGAGTGACTTGACTCTTGAGCGGAAGGGGAGTATGCTCACCCGCGATGAACACATCCCTTTTTAAGCAACTTTGTGAGGCCTCCGGCGCGTCCGGTTTCGAGTATGAGATACGCGAGGTGATTATGAGCCAGATGAAACCTTTGGCAGACGAGATTCGTGTGGACAACATTGGCAACATTATCTGCACGATTCACGGCAAATCCCACGCAAAAAAGGCGCTCTGCGCAGCGCACATGGACGAGATCGGTTTTATTGTGCGTCACATCGACGACCAAGGATTCATCCGCATACTCCCGCTCGGTGGCTTTGATCCCAAAACGCTCACCGCGCAGCGCGTTGTTGTCCACGGCAAGAAAGATCTCCCGGGCTGCATGGGAGTGAAGCCCATCCACGTGATGACGCCGGAAGAGCGCACCAAGATGCCGGCTCTGACCGACTATGTGGTGGACCTGGGAATGACGAAAAAGGAGGTCGAGAAACTGGTGAGCGTAGGAGATTCCATCACGCGCATCGGCGACTTCATCGAGATGGGGGACTGCGTCAATGTCAAGAGCATCGACAACCGAGGCGGGTGTTACGTGCTCATCGAGGCTGTACGCGCCATACGTCGGGCCAAGCTGCTGCCGGATTATGATCTTTATGCTGTTTTCTCCGTCCAGGAAGAGGTGGGACTGCGCGGAGCGCAGGCTGCCACGATTGAGATCCAACCGGACTTTGCCTTTGCTCTCGATACAACCATCGCCTTTGATACGCCGGGATCCTCGCCGCACGAGCGATGCACCGTCCTCGGCCAAGGAGTCGGCGTCAAGGTGTACGATGGAACTCTCATCACCGACACGCGCATGGTCCAATTCATGACGGCTCTCTGCACGGAAAAGAAAATCCCCTTCCAACCGGAGTTACTTGCCGCCGGCGGCACAGATGCCGGAGCGCTGCAAAAATATACGGCCGGAGGAGCCATTACCGGCGCCATCTCCATCCCGGTACGCAACGTGCATCAGAGCATCGAGATGGCGCACAAGGGCGATGTGCAAGCATGTGTCGATCTTCTGGCCGCCTGCCTCACATCGCTGCAGCGCTGGGATTGGTCATGGCAGAGGAAAGCGAGAAAACTGGCACCCGCCACGAAGAAACGCAAATAAGCTGCACACTCTCATTCTTCAAGTACCGCCCGCCGTTTCCTCAGCGATTCTGCGGGCGGTTCTTTTTCCTTTACTTTACGCGGCGGATTTGCTAGAAAGAAGACATCATGGAGATGGAACAGAGAAGTATCAGCGTGAATACCATTTCCCCGCTGTTTGAACAGAGTTTCGGCCACGAGCCGCAAGTCATTGCAGCCGCCCCCGGACGAGTCAACCTCATCGGCGAACACACCGACTACAACAATGGCTTTGTGTTGCCCATGGCACTCGAAAAAATCAACGTGGTGGCTTTAGCCCCATCGCCCACGGGGAAGCACCGCTGGATCGGATCACCGGGAGACGTCGTGGTTGAGTTGGATACGGAAGCTGCGGCCGTTCCGGGGGAACCTTTCTGGAGCAATTACGTGCGCGGGGTCATCTGCATGCTGCAGCGGCGCGGCGTCACGGTGCCGCCTGTGGATATGCTCGTGGATTCCAACGTGCCGCGCGGCGGCGGACTTTCCTCCAGTGCGGCGTTTGAGGTATCTGTCTGCACAGCGCTCGCCACGTTCTGCGGAGTTGATATTTCCCCTACAGAACGCGCCGTCATCGGACGAGAAACCGAACACGAATTTGTGCATGTTCCCTGCGGCATCATGGACCAATTTATATCCGCGAACGGGAAAAAAGACCACGCTCTCATGCTGGATTGTCGGGACCTTTCCTACCGCTACATCCCCATGGTGGATCCGCAGGTGAGCGTGCTCGTCATCGATTCCGCCGTCAAACACTCTCTTGCTGATGGCGGCTATGCCGCGCGTCGCAAGAATTGCGAGGATGCCTGCTCGATTCTCGGCGTATCCTCTCTGCGTGAGGCCACCCTGCCGATGCTGGAGGCGCATAAGGCGCAACTCGGCGATCTCTGTTACCGACGGGCACGCCACGTGGTGGCGGAGAACCTGCGGGTCGCCGCTTTTGCCGCGGCGCTGGAGAAAAAGGACTGGGAGGCAGCGGGGATCGCCATGCGCGGGTCGCACGCCTCACTCAGGGACGACTTTGAAGTATCGTGCGCCGAGGTCGATACCCTCGTGAACCTCAGCTACACCATCCCCTCCGCAGAATCCGTGTACGGGGCGCGCATGACGGGCGGCGGTTTCGGCGGCTGCATTGTCGCTCTCGTGAAGAGTGAGGATGTCGAAAAAGTAGCGAGCGAGATGCTGGAGGGGTACCGCGAGGCCCTCGGCATTGAAACCTCCTACCTCGTCACTCGACCGGGCGCCGGGGCTCGAATTCTCTTCCAAGCACATTAACCTTCCTAACCTACCACCAACCTATGAAAAAAATCAGCACAATACTCGGGCTGCTTGCGTTATGCGGAGGCGCCGTTTTCGCCCAGGACGAGATCGCCGCTCCATCCGACGCAGTCAACGTTCTGCCCGTGTGGGAAATGGTCGTCTTTTGCATCGTCGTTGTCGGCGTCATCGGTCTCGGCATCTGGAAATCCGGAGACTCCGACCATGCGGAGGGCGACAAGAAAAAAGGCGGAGCGGAGAGTTACTTCCTGGCCGGACGCGGTCTCAGCTGGTGGCTCGTCGGCTTTTCCCTCATCGCCGCCAACATATCCACGGAACAGTTCGTCGGCATGAGCGGCAAAGCCGCCAACTGGGTCGGTCTCGCCATAGCGGGCTACGAATGGCTCGCCGCCATCGTCCTTGTCATCGTCGCCTTTACCTTCCTCCCCATGCTCCTCAAGCGCGGCGTCTATACCATCCCGCAGTTCCTTGAGGAACGCTACAACGGAGCCGCCCGCACCATCATGGCCGTCGCCAACCTCGTCATTCTCGTAGGCGTGCCCACCGCGGGCGTCATCTTTGCCGGGGCGAAAGTGGTCTCCGGTTACTTTGATCTCTCGATGTCCACGGGATGCATCATTATCGGCGCGTGCGCGACCGTCTACGTGTTCGTCGGCGGGTTGAAGGCCTGCGCGTGGACCGATCTGATCTGGGGTGCGGCCCTCATCATCGGCGGCGGAGTCGTCGCTTGGTTTGCTCTTGATGCGATCGGCGCGGCCGACCCCGACAAGCTCATTCGCACCGCTTCCGCCACTTCCGGCGCCACGGTAGATTCCATCCGCAATGCTTCCGGCATTGAGCGATTCCTCGCCCTCAACGGTGGCGACGCCATCACCGCGACAAATGCCGTGGGCGGCAAACTCCACATGATACGTCCTGCAAGCGACGGCGAAATCCCCTGGACGGCCCTCTGCCTGGGTCTCTGGATTCCCAACTTCTTCTACTGGGGACTCAACCAATACATCATGCAGCGCACCCTCGCCTCCAAGAGTCTTGCCGAAGGACAGATGGGCGTCGTCTTTGCCGCGGGGCTCAAGCTGCTCATCCCGTTTGTGGTGCTCATCCCCGGCATTCTCGCCTACAACCTGTACCGCGATGACATGCGCGATGGGGCAGAACGGAAAATGGCCGCCATCATCGAAGCTGCGCAAGATGCGGAGCAATCCGGGAAAAAGCCGCTCTACAACGTGACCGCGGATTACCTCATGACCGACGTCGAAAACGGCGTGGGCTTTATTGTACAAAACGCTGAGTCCGCCGCCTCTCCGGCGCAGGCAGCTCGGATCAAAGAACTTTCTGACGACCTCATGCGCGTGACTACGGCTCTTAACATCGAGGGAACGGAGCACCAGATCCCCGAGCTCGCCGCCAAGTACGCTGTCTCTCTTCCTGAGAAGGCCGTTTCACCGGCGGCGAAGGTGGTCGTCGTAGCTGCAGGCATCGCCAATCAACTGGCTGAAGCTAATGCCGACCTTCTCAAGGAAAAAGCAACCGCCGGCTCCGTCTTCGTCGCGACAGAAGCTATCAATGGATACGACTACGACTCCGCCTTCGGCACCCTGCTCAAAAGACTGCTGCCCGGCACAGGATGGGCGTGGTTTGTGCTGACCGCTCTCTTCGGCGCGGTCGTGAGTTCGCTCGCTTCCATGCTCAATTCTGCCTCCACCCTCTTCACGATGGACATTTACAACAAGCTGCGCAAGTCTGCTTCACAGCGTGAACTCGTGCGCATCGGCAAGTTGGGCGTCCTCGTCTTTGCCGCTGTGGCCCTCTGGCTCGCCATCTTCCTGTCGGACAAGCTGGACAGCATCTTCAGCTATATCCAGGAGTTCCAAGGCTTCCTGAGTCCGGGAGCTCTGGCGGTATTCATCTTCGGCTTCTTTGTGCCGAAGTGTCCGCGTTATTTCGGGTGGCTGGGAATTGCGATCAACGTGGTGGAGTACGGAGCCCTCAAGCTTCTCTTCCCCTCCATGGCTTTCCTGAACCGCATGGCCGTCTGCCTCATTACCATCATGGTCATCGGCGCCCTGCTCACGCTGCTCAACCATCTCATCGGCGGTAAAGCGGTCGTGCTGGAAAACAAGGGAATCATCGAAATGAACTCCTCCGGTCGCGCCAAGGCGTTCGGCGTTCTTGTCGTGCTCCTCACGGTCGCGCTGTACATCATCTTCTGGTGATCCGACGCACACGTGTCCCAGGAAAGGCAACCCCAATAGGTAATTAACGGGACATGATGCAGCATAAGCCCTTTATTATTTACGATTTACGATTTACGATTTACGTTGACTCGTAGGCACCCCATTGCCTACTCGCCCTACGGGCAACGCTTGCGCGTTGTCCAATCCCCTTACATGCCTTCAGGGGCTTTTTCGGGGAATTCGCGCGCGATGCGCGTTCCAGCAGAGCTAAAGCTGAGGGATGAGGAGAAACAATGATTGGGGGTAGTAGGAAAGCGACGGAGGCGGGGGCGGTGTTCCATTGATTCGTCGGCACCGCTTTGCTCTTGCTTCGGAGTCGCCCCACGACTCCTCATCCCGTTGGGACAAAAGCTATCGCTTTTGGCTAATCCCCCTTCGAACCCTCGGGGGTTTTCACCCTGCGGGCAACGTTTATGCGCTGTCCAATCTCACTCCGAGCCCTCGGGGGCTTTGCCGGCTTATTTCCTTCGTTCATGGGAAGCGCATGGGAAATGGCTTGAATAAGCCCGGAGAAGATTTTATTGGGACACGTGTGGAGCCGACGGCTCCGGTCGATTTTTGTCGAGTGCGCGGCGAACGGACAAACGCAAATCTTCATTGACGCTCCCGTGAAATATGCTACACTGGCTCTGTACCATGGATACGGCAGTGACTATTGAGGGCGCGGAGCATATTCCTGAGAGGCCTGCGCTCATTCTCCCCAACCGGATGACCCTGTCCGCCATGGCGACATTAGAGAAGGTCCTCGGCGGCGCAGGAAAGGTGGCGTGGCTTGTTGATACCACCCAACCGCCGGAAGAGAAAATCATCGCGCATCTGCGCAACACGCATGCGGACGGCATCCAATTTTCCTCCGTCCACTCGGAACGCTCTATCGTCCAAGCCCAGATCAGCACAAAACTCGCGCACGCAAAATACGTGGTCCTTCTTCCGGGCAAACCGCAGCAGCCACCTGCCTACCTTACGGACGTGCCACCGCACCAGCTCGACTTCCTTCTCACCTCCGCCTCCTGCTCTATTTTGCCGCTCTACCTGTCCATGGTGGACCGGAGCGATGGGGAATGGACACTCACCACGGAGGAGAAAAAAGCGAAAGTCACATTGCGGATACTCGCGCTTATCCCGCCATCTGCCGCCGACTCCGACGATATTCGCTCCGTCTGGGCAGAAGCCGAGGTTGAATGGGTCCACCGACTGAACAACGACACTCCCGGCACCCTGGCAAAAGCAATCCTCAACAGCCTCATCAAGCACTCGTCCTCCCGCGTGATCGACGGTGTCGATGAGCAGGTGATGACGTATCGACGACTGCTCACTCTGGCCGCCCCGGTTGCGCGTCATTTACGACGTCACATCCGCTCCCGCCGCGTAGGCATTATCCTCCCGCCGGGACGTCTCTCCATCATCGCCAACACCGCTTGCATCCTCGCCGGAATTTCTCCCGTTAACTTCGATTTCTCCTACACATCGACAACCTTCACCTCAGCCATCAAGCAGGCTGATGTCACGCACCATATCTGCAGTCGTCCGTTCATGCAAAAAATGGAGGGCTTTTCCTGGCCTCCTTCGCGCGACATCATTTTCATCGATGACCTGATCACCTCGCGGGGGCATTTTTTCCGTTTCCTCGGTGATTGGATCGCCAGCAAACTGGGGACTCGGCGAATCGCCGCGTGGATCGACACACCTCACCAGGAGGCTCCGAATGAAGCCCTCTGTGTTTTCACCTCTGCTCAAGAGGGAAGTCAGCCGATGGGAGCCTGCCACAGCCACGAGGCTGTATTGACAGGCTGGCGAATGACGCGTAGTCGACTGTTAACGGAATGCACGGATGCCGTCCTGAGCACCTTGCCCTTCAGTCACCGCGCGGGACTTTTGCTGGGCTTGATTTACCCTCTGCTGTCCGGACAGAATATCATCACCTACCCGGAGTCCAAAGCCGGCAAGCGCATCATGGAACTGGCACGTCAATTCAAGCCGGCCATAGCCGTGCTGGATTCCTCGCAGATCGACTCTCTGCTCTCCTCGGCTCCTCAGGAGAAGTGGCCGGAATCCTGTTACACGATGGTGACCGGAAAGGTGTCGCCACGTCTTGTCTCTCGCGCGCGGGAAGAGGTTGGGCTCTCCCTTTACGCGTGTTACCTCCCCCTCCAGACCGCGATGCCCATCGCGTGCAGCATGCCGGGCGCTTCTTCATTTTCGGGACAAAAAAACGCCGGCACCTCCATCCCCACCAAAGCACCCGACGGCTGTGGTCTCGTTCTCCCCGGCGTCACGCTGCGCCTATCCTCTCTGCATTCATTCTCGGAAGCACCGCCGGGGGATACTCCCGGTCTTGTATGGGTGAAAGGACCCGGCATCAGCCCGCGACTTGAAACCTATGGCACGAGTCAAGCTCCCTCCGTCCCGCGCGGCAGAAAGGAATCGGACTGGGTGTGCACCTATGATTTAGGACACATGGATCGTGGAATGCAGCTGAGCATTGACGGTCGCCGCGAGCGTTTTTCCTTCATCGGCGGCGAGCTTATCTCCCATGAACAAGTCGAAACCCTCCTGCGGCAGATTCTCCATGTCGATCCTCATGACACGGTGCCGCGTATCGCTGTCGTCAGCCTTCCCGGGAAAACCGAGCGAGAGGACGACACGCTCATCCTCCTTTCCACCCTGCATAAAGTCGTCGGACCACACGACGCGATCACCATCCGCTACGCCATAGCAAACGCGCGCATCTCCGCCAACAACGCTCCCCAGCGCATCATCGCATTACGCGCTATCCCCACACTCGCGGGCGGCGGACACATCGACTACGCGTTCTGCCGTTACATCGCCCGGCAATTTCTCCTCACTCGCCATTAAACTACCTCCCTATCCTTCGCCATGACCCCCAACAATTTCCTGGATGACATTCTCAGCGACGTCCACTATACACCACCTGCTCCCGGAGAGGAGACGGAAATCGAATGCGACGTTGCTCCCAAAGAATTACCGGTCGGTCACGTCCTGCACGGTTACCGGATTCTCAAAGTTCTCGGGGCAGGCGGCTTCGGCATCACCTACCTTGCCGAGGAAAAAACCTTGGAACGACGGGTCGTTCTCAAGGAGAACTTTCCCGATGCACTCTGTCACCGTCAAAGCAAGACGCTCGATGTCGTGCAGACGAGCCCTGAACTCAACGGTGAAACTTTCACATGGGCGCATAACAACTTCCTGCGCGAAGCGCGTCTCTTGTCCTCATTAAACCACCCAAACATCGCCAAGGTTTACTCATTTTTCCACGCGCACAGCACCTCCTACTACGTCACCGAGTTCATTGCGGGCAAATCCCTTGCCGATACCGTGCGCGAGTACAGCAAGGCCGACCTCACCCTCTCGCAAGATGCTTTGCTCGGCGTACTTTTTCGCGTGCTGGACGCCTTAGATTACATTCACTCACGCGAAGTGCTGCATCGTGACATCAAGCCGGATAATATCCTCATCAACACGGCAGGACTCCCCATGCTCATCGACTTCGGAGCCGCGCGCGAGGAGTATGGCGACACAGGAGACGGCGTGGTGGAGTCCGTGGGATTCAGTCCCAAGGAGCAGAGCGTAGCCGATGGCAAGATGGGACCATGGACGGATCTCTATGCGCTGGGCGCAACCTTCTATTATCTGCTCACCGGAGAATGCCTGCCGGAGAGTCGGCAGAGAGATCTCTACGACATGGCGGAAAAGCTCGAAGAAATTCCGCGATTGAGCGAGACCTACAGTCCCATCCTCTTGCGCAGCATCCAGAAGGCCATCAACCCCGCCATTGAGGATCGATACGCCTCCGCCGCCGAATGGATTCACGCCTTACGCCCCATCAGCTGACCCACAGGATACCCCATGGGCGGTGTTCCACCGCCTATTTACGATTTTCGATTTACGATTTACGATTTCGGGGAATTCGCGCGCCAAGGGCGCGGGGATGCGAAAGCGCCCGACGGCCCCGTATAGGGCGCACGCGAAGCGGGCGGGAAGGGCGATTGGACAACGCGCATGCGTTGCCCGCAGGGCGCTGAGGTAGTGGGGTACCGAAGCGTCAAGCTGTAGCGGAGCGGAATTTTCAGGGTCAACGGTAATGAATAGCTAGAAAGGCGAGCGGCGATGGACTGCGCCTATTTACGATTGACGATGTGTGGAGAATTCGCGCGCGGGGCGCGGTGAGGATTTTATGGGGACGCGTGTGGTCCTAGCCCTGCGCCACGATAGCCTCGTGCATCAATTGTGCCACCTTGCGACCGCTCAGCAACATCCCGCCAAAAATCGGGCCCATGCGGAAACTCCCGCTGACTCCATTTGCTGCCATACCGCTCACGAAGAGCCCGGGGTAGATTTCCTTCGTGTTCTCCAGTGTCGTGCGTTCGCCTTCTGCTGCGTCCATGCTCATCTCGCCCGCGACTCCACCGGTGGGAGTTTCCAGTCGGACGTCATTTTTCCGCGCGACGGTCCGGGCAATCTCGCAGTCGTGTCCCGTCGCATCCAGGACGACTTTCGATGCGAAGGTCAAAGGATCCACGTGCAGCTTCTGCAGCAGCACCGGGGTCCAGTTCACCACCACGCCGCCCACGCGACCCTGTTTGTACACGACGTCTTCCACAGAAACGCTGTTGAAAATAATCGCACCGGCCTCGGTTGCCCGATAGAGCAATCCCGCCGTCGCGTGCACCGAATCCAACAGGTAAGTACCGTTGGCGTGCTCACGGTAGGAAAGCTGCAGCTCCTTCACGACAGGCATGGCCTCCTCCTGCACCACGATATCGTTGAACAGCATCGCACCGCCCCACATACCGCCTCCCGGCGCCAGCTTCCGATCCAGCAGCGCCACCTTGTGTCCCGCCTTAGCCAGATAATACGCCGCCACGATGCCGCTCGGACCTCCTCCTACGATGGCCGCGTCCAGCTCCAGGCTACGCATCAACTTTCCAAAATACGATTCTATAATGCCGCGTGATATGAGCGTTTCCATGCCCCTATCGTATGCCCTCACTCGCGATATGTCAAGCTCCCGGTCTTGACAGTATGACCATCAACGCGCATAATGACGCGCGTCATGCTATCTCTCTTTGACACCTGCACGCGCCGCATCGTCCCCGTGGAACCGGAAGATGGGAAGACCCTGCGTTTTTACTGCTGCGGACCCACTGTTTACGCTGCCGCTCACATCGGCAACTTCCGCACCTTTGTCGCCCAGGACGTTTTCCGGCGTGTCGTCGAGCTCGGTGGCCTGCGTACCAAACACGTCCGCAACCTCACCGACGTGGATGACAAGACGATCCGCAACTCGCAGGTTCAGGGCATCCCTCTGGCTGAGTACACTGCGAAGTGGACGCAAAAATTTCACGAGGATTGCGCCGCCCTCAACTGTCTGCCTCCCCATGTGGAACCCAGTGCCGTCGGCCATATAGCCGAGCAAATTCAGCTTGTTCAGCGGCTCATCGATTCCGGTCACGCATACTGCAGCGACGATGGCTCCGTCTATTTCCGTATCTCATCCTATGCCGAGTACGGACAGCTCGCCCACCTCGACTCCCAAACCCTCGATCTCGGCAAAACAGCCCAGACACGGGCCGACACCGACGAGTACGAGAAAGACAGCTTGGCGGACTTTGTCCTCTGGAAGGCACGTCGTCCGGAAGATGGCGAGAATTATTGGTCCTCACCCTGGGGAGAGGGACGTCCCGGCTGGCATCTTGAATGCTCCGCCATGAGCCACAAGTACCTCGGTGATTCCTTCGACCTGCACTCCGGCGGCGTCGATCTCATCTTCCCGCACCACGAGAACGAAATTGCCCAAAGCCGATGCGGCTGCGGCGGCTCATTTGCACGGCTCTGGTTCCATATTACCCATCTACTCGTCGATGGCGCAAAGATGAGCAAGAGCCTCGGCAACATGTACACGCTCGATGACCTCGCCAAGCTGGGACACAGTCCGGCGGCGTTGCGCTACGTGCTGGCCGGCTCCTATTACCGCAGGCCACTCAATTTCACACTGGTCGGCATGCGGGACGCCATGGCGGCGCTGAAACGTCTCCGCCGCTTTGACGATGCACTTGCCGCGCGCTGTCCGGGACAACCCACGCCTTCTTACAGGGACCTCATCAAGAACCCTCCGGAGCTCGGTCTCTTCCAACCCGCGTGGACCAGTTTGCAAGATGACCTCAACACGCCGGAGGCACTCGGACACGTCTTCAGCGCCCTGCACTCCATCAAACCCGCCGAGCTGGAAGCGGATGCGGCAGCCGCTGTCCGTCGAGCCTTCCATTTCATCATTGAGGCCCTCGGGCTCATCCTTCCGCAGGATGACGAGGGGCAGACCGTTGACGTGCCGCAGGAGATCCGCGACCTGGCGGAGAAACGCTGGGCGGCTCGTCTTGCCAAGGATTGGCAGAAGGCGGATGAGCTGCGTTCCCGGCTCGCTGAACGCGGCTGGAGCATGAAGGACGGACGTGATTCTTACCAGCTCACCCAAAACTGACTCGACCATGGCCACTGATCTCACACTCCTCGGCAAGCACAGCGAATTCTACCGTTCTCCGGACGATGCGAAGCTGGAGACCTTTCCCAACCGCTCCCCGCAACGCCCGTACGTCGTTACCCTGGAGACGGAGGAATTCTCGTCGCTCTGTCCCGTCACCGGGCAGCCGGACACCTGTTCGCTCTGTATCTCCTACACCCCGGCGGACAAGGTGATCGAGACGAAAAGCCTCAAGTACTACCTCGTCTCCTTCCGCAACTATCCCGCTTTCAATGAACAGGTCATCAACCGCATCCTGGACGACCTCGTCGCCGCCGCGCAGCCGCGATGGATGCGCGTGGTGGGTCGCTTCGGCGCCCGCGGCGGTATTCGTCTCACCACCACAGCCGAACACTGTCCCGAAAATCGTCCGGTTTGATTTATCTTTTCTCGCTCTATGAAATGCATCGTGCTGCTTTCCGGCGGAGTCGATTCCTCCACTGCCCTTCACTGGGCAAACAGGGAGCACGAGACGCTCGCAGCTCTCGCCTTCGACTACGGCAGCAACCACGCCGTCCGTGAGCTTGCCTGCGCACGCGCGCAGGCTGCCGCGCTCGGCATCCCCTTGCGGATCATCGACCTGCGCGTCCTTGCACCGCATCTTTCCAGTTCTCTGCTGAGCGGAGCGGACGCCATCCCGACGGGCGACTATGCGGAAGCCAACATGCGCTCCACGGTCGTTCCCTTCCGCAATGGGATCTTTCTCGCCATTGCCGCCGGGATCGCGGAGAGCTCCGGAGCGAATTCTCTCGTGATCGCCGCTCACTCCGGCGACCATGCCATCTACCCTGACTGCCGGGAACCTTTCATGGCCGCCATGGCGGAAGCCATACGCCTCGGCTCGTACGCGCAACTGCAAATTCTACGTCCTTTTATCGACATGGACAAGGCGCAAATCGTCTCACTCGGCGCCCGGCTCGGCGTTGATTTTTCGCGTACTTACTCCTGCTACTGCGGTGGGGAGGAGCACTGCGGGGTGTGCGCCACTTGTCGGGAGCGGCGTGCTGCTTTTATCGCCGCCGGGGTTCCTGACCCTACTGTCTATGCTTCATCGTAGCCCACGAGCCTTTCTCTCATTTTCTTCCTACCGTTTATGCCCAGCGTGTCCATCAAAACTTACGGCTGCCAGATGAACGAGCGCGACTCCGAGCAGGTCGCCGCCATGTTCCTCGCCGGTGGGTACCGGCTTACAGATGACCCTGCAAGCGCCGACGTCGTGCTCATCAACACATGCTCCGTGCGCGAGAAGGCGGAGCTCAAGGCTCTCGGCAAGATGGGGCTGCTCTGTACCACAGCCAAACGCCCATGGGTCGTCTTCGGTTTCATGGGCTGCATGAGTGAAAGCCGCGGCGAGGAACTCTTCCGCGAAATCCCGCGCCTGGATATCGTTACCGGCACACACCGCTTTCACCGCGTCTTCTCCCTCTGCGATTCCCTCCTGCGCAATCGCCTGAGCAACCCCTCCGCTACTCCCCTGCGGCGCGGCGCGCACATCTGTGACGTGCAACCGGATCCACAGGCGCACACCTTTATCCGTGATCACTTTCCGTCGCGCACCACCTGCTCCGCCTACGTCTCTATCATGCAGGGCTGCGAGATGCGCTGCTCGTATTGCATCGTTCCTTTCACGCGCGGCGAGGAAAGATCCCGTCCTGCCGAGGACATCCTTGCCGAGATACGGGATCTCGTTGCGACCGGCGTGAAGGAAGTCACCCTGCTCGGACAAATCGTCAACCGCTACGGCAAGGAGGAACCGGTCGTCAATGGGCGAGGCGCTTTCGTACGCCTCCTGGAAGCCGTCCATGAAATCGACGGGCTGGAGCGCATCCGCTTCACCTCACCGCATCCCATCGGTTTTCGCGATGACCTTGTGCATGCATTCTCCTACCTGCCCAAACTTTGCAGCCACATCCATTTCCCCATGCAGAGCGGCAGCGACCGCATCCTGCAGCTCATGCGCCGACCCTACAAGCAGGCCAAGTACCTTGCCCTTTGCGACGCCATGCGCGAAGCGCGTCCGGACCTTGCCATCACGACCGACATCATCGTGGGCTTCCCGGGCGAAACGGAGGAGGACTACCTGCTCACCAAGCAGGCGGTCGAGCGCGTTCAATTCGACAATGCCTTTATTTTTCAGTACTCGCCGCGGCGCGGTACACCTGCCGCTGAAATGCCGAATCAACTATGTCTTCGCGAGAAGGAGGCACGCAACCACGACCTGCTCGACACCGTCAATCGTATCGCCACCGCCCGCAACGCTGCGCTCGTCGGCACCCGACAAACCATCCTCGTCGAAGGTCCCAGCAAGACCAACGCCTCTCGTCTCCAGGGACGCACCTCCCAAAACAAGCCGGTCATTATTGAACAAGGCACCGCACACGCCGGTGAGCTGGTTCCCGTCCTCATCACCGAATCATCGGGCTTCACGCTCTACGGCAACCCGGTCTGAGATCGCTCCGGTTCTTTTTCACGCGTTCGTCGATGGTTCTCGACGCGCGAGCTCTCAGAATGCCTTACGGAGACCGACGCTCACTCCCCATGCCGAAGCGCCGGAACGCAGGTCGCCGTGACCATTGAGGTAGATGAACGACGACGGACTCACCGGAACAGAAGCGCCGAGATCGAGCTGCACGGAGGTACGACCGGCCTCTGCTCCACGTATTGAAGCCGTTGTACCGGGGTTCTCACAGAATGCGACATCCGCTTCCGAGCGCGTATCGCCGATATCCTGGGCTACGCCTACGCCGAATGTGAATCGTGCCTTGCCGCCGGCGATGGGGGAATCCACATCTGCCACCCAGCGCACGCCGATTCCCAACCTCGCCAGTGTGTTTTCCTGGTCATCGACCCTCAGTCCCAGACCATCAGCCGCCTTCTCGTCCCAGCCGTCGAGCGACGCGTGGAGGATCGCCGCTTGGAAGTAGGGACGAAGCATCTGCGTCTTTTCCTCATTCAGCGCCTTATCGTACGTCAATTCATAGAGGAAACCGACGCTGTAACCATCGGTCGATCCCGATGTCCGGTACGAGCCTTCTCCGTAATCAACCGTGCGATCCAAGTCTGCCGACGCAGTACCCAGTGTCATGACAAAGCTGTGACCCCACGCCGTCTTTTTGGTGCGAGCGTAAAAGCTCAACCAGTAGGTATCGAGAGAACCGCTTGCCGTATCGGCGCTATGGGCATCCAAATCGCCGTAGAGAGCCGTGATGGAAAGGCCCACTGTCGTTGTTTGACCCATGCGCATGTCCGCGCCCACAGAACCGCCCCAGGTGTTAAGCTTGTATCCGCTTTCGTCGCCATCCGTGTCCAGCTCGCGGAAATCACCTTCTGCTGCCACCCAAGCCGAAACGGCGTGAGCTTGCGTTCCGCTCACTTCCGCCTCAGCCGCATGATCACGTACGCGCACGAGCTGGTCGCGCACCTCATCCCTCAACGCGGAACTCGGAGCCGTGACCGTGCTGCCGACCGCAGCCGCCATGATGCGCGCTGCCTCCTCCGTGGCGCCGGCGTCCACCGCCTGCATCACAGCTCCGAATACATGCTCAAAAGAAAATGAGATCGGGACGGAGTCCTTAACGACAGCCATTGCCATTGACTCCAGCAACTCCGCCCCACTGCGGGAATTCGCACTGGTCGCAGATTGTGTCAATGTCCCCGCCTTTACATTCTCTACAGCCACCGCCCGCAATACCGTTTTTGGGGATCCGGAACTCGCTTCCTCGTCCATAGCAGCCATCATGATCGCTTCTTCCTCTTCTGACGGCTCCGCTTCCACGGTCACCACCAGGTCATCATAGAAGTACTTCAGGAACCACGAGAGCTCGACTTGGGGGAGTTGCTCCCCATCCTCAAATTCGTCCCCGCCCTGTTTGACAATACCGTTTTTATTGCGTAGCAGCACGAGATCCAAATCCCCGCTACCAAGGGTACGACTCCCCGCTGCCAAACCGATCGTTATGGTCGAGGCATTTCCTATCTCGCTCTTATTACCACCCGTTACCTCCATGAGCGCCTGTTTCCCGGCACTGCCGAACGGCACAGCAAACTCCGTCCTGTTGTTCGTCAAATTACCCTCCTGCGTCTCCACGTGTCCCTCGATAACCAACGTTCCCGAAGTTGTCAACGACTTGATGCGATTCTCGCCACGGAAGGTGAGACACGCGCTCTCATCCAGCGACCGGATAGCCAACTCATCATTGTTGAGACCGACGAACGTCTGATTGACATTTCCCTTCAGCACAATGCTTCCCTTTCCTTTGATATTCCCGAGGAATACGCCCGTGTTCTTCGAAAGAGTCAGAGTTGCACCATCCGCCGCTAAGCACACCGTACCTTCGCCGGACAATGCGCCCATGGTCACTTCCTCCCCGCTGAGGGTTAACGTCGCGTTCCGCGCTACGTACATGCTCGGACCATCCGTCATCGCCACCTCGGCGCCAACTGTCAATCCTTTCTGCACCTCGATGAGACCGTCCCCGCTCAGCGTCCCACCATCAAGCCTACTCTCCTCCATCACTTTCAAGGCTCCTTTTACCTCCAGGATTTCTTCGCCTTCAGGCATCACAAGTTGCCCGACCCTGCTGCCCGTTCCGTACAACGACAGACGACCTTTCTCGATCGTCAGTGACCCTGACGTCACCACATCACCTCCCACCTCAAGAATCGCGTTACCGCTCTTCACGATATCAGCGCCCTCCGTCGCTGTGATGCTGCCTTCGAACACGGTATCGCCGTTGTAGTAGTCATACGTCTCATTGAGCAGGGTCACCGTATGGCTTCCTTTAATGACCATATTGCCTTCTCCCCTCAGCTGGCGCACCGTAGCCTCATCGTTGGCCGTTAACGTCAGATTCTTTTCCACAATCACCTGCGTCGCTTCCGCCATGGCGTCAGCATCCACCTCGTGACCATCTCTCACATCCAGCATGGTGGTGTCTTTGATCAGTCCTAACACAATCTCGCCCCCGCTTCCTTCTTCCGCCTCGACGAATTCCTTTGCCAGGAAGCTCATCGAACTACCTGTCGCCAGGAGGAAATGTTCCTTCACCCACTTGAGCGCGTCCTCTTCACCGGCAAAGTCAAAACTACCATCCGTTATCTTCAGCCTCAGTTTTCTGTTCTCCAAGTAACTCTCCAAGTTCTCGTACAGAGCATCTGCCAGCTGCAACTTCAACTTTCCTCCCTCGGCAAACCCCAACTTTCCATCCCCTCCACTGAACCCGAACAAGGCCACACATCCGTCACTCCCCGCTACGTTGTCTCTTCCTACAACCACCGTGTTTTTCTCACCGGAGAGTTGCAGACAGCTTCCGGTCGCCAAGCCACTGAAGTGCACTCCTTCTTTGCCGTGCGTCTGCACCGATTTGATGCGCGCGCCGTCCACTCCGCTCAATTTCACCTCTCCGCTCACATCGCTGTCCAAATCGATCGCGATCTGGCCCTCGAACCCTGTCGCACCGGTAATCTCCCCTCGATGGAGGAGCACTTCCTCACCCACCTGCGTCCCGCTGAGGTCAAGTTTGCTTCCCGCCCCGCTCAGCACAACCGATCCCTTGATTTCCCCGAAAAGCGTCACGTCCGCACTCTCTCCATCAACGAAAACGGAGCCGCCGATCGTGCCTGTCTCACCCATGCTCACAACAGTTCCCTTCCCACTCACGAACAAATCGCCGGTCAACTGCGTCCCCGTGGCCTCCCATCGCGCTTTTTCTCCGCCCAAGGAAAGAGAACCATCTATCTGAGCCTTCCCCGTCGTTACCTTTCCGCCATCACCCACAGCCACGTCGCCCACCATCGTCGCGTTATCCCCCGCCACCAGGTCTCCCCCGCTGTTGACGCAGGTTTTGCCTTGAACGACGCCACTCTTCACCTCAAGCGTGGCACCCTCTCCCAACGTGATCTCCTCGGCCGCAAGCTTTCCTCCGTTATCCACCACCGCATTTGCCTTGACAAGAGAGAGACTCCTCAGTCCGCTCAGCTCAGCTTCCTCACCCGTCACCTTCAACGTCCCCTCGGACCTCACGTCCGCCTCTCCGGTCACTTTCCCTTCTATGGTACCGTCCTTGATTTCCACCTGCCCGCCCAGCTCCAATTCCGCGTCGGACGCCACCTCCAACCCGTTCACACGGCCTCCGCCCAGCATGCCCAAGCGTCCATCCATCACCTTTAAGCCTCCTTGGGCAACGACGGTTCCGTGGACCGTCAGAGCAGCATCCCCTTCCTTGAGCAGTCGGGTGCTATCGGACAAAATATTTCCATAGACATCGGTGTTGCCGTTTTCTCCATCCGTATGCTTGTTTTCAAAGACAAGCTCTTTCTCGCCCTGCACGGTGAGAGTGTGCATACCCTCACCCGCCAACTGCTTGAGAACCACCTTATCGAGGTGATCCGTATCCGTTTTCAACGTCAGGTCCTCGTCCAAAAATGCCTTGTTGAGGTCCTTCAATGTCTCCCATCCTTCACTCGCATCCAGAACCTTCCCCACCGCCACGTAATTTGATGCAAACAGCAGCCCCTTCAGGGTCAACGTCGCCGTTATCCTTCCCTCCTTCTCGCTCCAAACCACATTCACGCCCTCGCCCAACCCTGCCCCCAGACTCAGATGCTTACCTATCTCATCCGCCTGCACGATGGTGCCATTGGTCAAGTTGAAGCTGAGCTCGATTGATTGTCCATCTTCCCGCATCACGTCCTTCAAAAGACTCGCGTCAAAATTGACCACGATCTTTGCGTCGTCCGCAAAACTCAGAGAACCTCCCCCGAAGGTTCGGAAATAAACTGTGGCCGCCGCAGTCGTGCTCCCGACGACGAGCGAGCTCACCTTATCCGTCAGCGTCAACTCACCCTCTTCTATGTTGTAGAGGAAACCATCCGCCCTCCGCAGGTTGAACCCCTTGATGGTTTCCGGTCTGATGCCGCTCAGATCCGTCAGGTACTGCGACGTGTCCACATGCAGTTTCCCGTTAAAACCGGAACCCTCCGTGATTCTTCCCCCTTCCAGCGTCACATCCGCCGACGAGGCATATCCATGAAGCGCCAATCTCGCGGCGTCCCCGCGCAACACGATGCGTCCGTTCATCCCGTCCGCCATCGCGCTGATCGTCGCGTCCTGCGCCACGATCTCCCCCGTGGTCCCCATGTCCCCGCCGCGGTACACAAAGCTCGTTTCTTTTCCGTCAAGCGTCACACTGCCCTCAATCTGACCACCGAAATAATCGACGCTTCCCTTGCCCGTCACAAGCGCATCGCCCAGCTTCCCGTCTTTGCTCAGGACGAGACGCACACTGTAGTAGTTGTCGCCCAGGGTGATCTTTTTCAACTCTCCACCCGAGAGGTTGTAGGTTCCTCGCTGCATCTTGGCCTCTGTCACCAAGCCTCCCTGCTGGTTCACCGTGCCTCCATTCTTCACCTCCAGGCTGTCGATCGTGCCTGCCGTCATGTTCACCACCGAGGTAGTCAACAGGGTTGTCACACCATGCATCGTTCCGCCATTCTCGTTAAAGACTCCGGCCATCCCCAGGGTAATCCCATTCATCGCGACCCCGCCTTCCTGCTGGGAAAACGTCGAGTTGCCGGAGAGGGTAATCTCCTTCTCGATCAGTCCGCTCTCCTGCGTCAGGGTTGCCCCTGAGTTCAGGTTCACCGAACCCTTAATCGTTCCTCCGCGCTGCAGGAGGACACTTCCGCTCCCACTGATGCTGATGTTTCCGCTCAAGGTCCCGTCTTCCACGGTATACTTGGCACCATCGGCGACGAGAATCTCCGTGGACGCCACGTCGCCCGCGTTCTGGAGCAAGGAGCTATTTTTTCCGGTGAGGGTCACCTTACCCGAAACGACGCCACCCGCCAACGTATAACTGCCGCCGCGCACCTCGACGCCCCCGTCCACATTCCCTCTTGTCGTAGCTTGTCCTCCACGGACAATAACCCCCAAGTCGATATCTCCCGCCTCCTGGACATATTCACCACCTTCCACGATGACCTGTCCCACCACGACACCCTGCTGCGTATAGCTTCCCTGACCGCTCACCGTGGCGTTGCCGTTAAGTGTACCTTCCTGCCGGAAAGCACCTCCGTTCGCAAGGACATCTCCGGTGAAGATGCTATCCTTCGCTTGATGATACGAGCCGCCGTTCACGACGGTCTTCCCGCTGATGAAGCCACTCTGCTCAAAGCTTCCACTGTTTACCTCAATGGAGACGTCCGTCATCTGTCCGAACTGGCGGAACTGACCTTCGTCATTCACACGCACCTGCAGATGATCAGCCTTCGCTTCTTTCTCCTGCACCATGATACCTTTTCCCTTCACCTCGACGCCCCCGCTCGTCTTTTTGTTCGCATCCGCAGCCGTCAGCGACGTCCCCGCCTCTTGCGTGTAGGTACCCTGACTCACCTGCAACGAGACAATGCTTGAATCACCCGCTTGCTGATAGGTTCCACCGTCGAGCCGGATCGTTCCTTTCACCACGGCATCATTCTGATTCACGACGCCGGCGTTCTGCACCACGATGCTTCCCGCATTCATGGTAAATCCGGAGGAGCTCGAAGCTTCTCTCGTCACTCCTTTTTCCTTCCCGAGAGAAACCTCCCCGCCATCGACAATCAACGACGATGATGTGAAGAGACCATTTTCCGCGCTCAACCGGGCGCCTTGGTTCACATGCACCGTGGTGGAGACCATGTTGGCCCCGGCGGCATCCATCGTGAATACGCTTCCCTGTCCCAGCGTGATGTCTCCCCCGTTCGTTGCGCCGTTCATCACGAGCTCGCCTCCCTCCTTCACTTCGACATTTAAGACACATGCCCGATTGACGGCACCGGCTCGCGTGGTGACATTCAACTCACCACCTTCGTCCACGACAACCTTCGCGCGACTGCCCAAGGCGGCCGTTCCTCCCAATTCGTACACCCCTCCCGTCGATTCTCCCCCACCCACGGTGATCGTCACTTCGCCCCCTTCGTCACCCAAGGTATCCCACTGCTGACGAACGACACCCGAACCCGACACGACAAAGTTTCGCGCCTCCTTATCCTCGATGCGACCATTGATGATCTCATACGTACCTGCCGAGATATTGAGGTCAGCCTTCAGAGTTCCGGCTTTGAGCTCGTACCTCCCCTGCTCACCCAGGACGAGGGTACCGGTGAAGGTTCCGCCGTTCTGTTGGAAGAGGCTCTCGCCCTGTCCTTTCAAGGTTCCGCGAAATTCGCCCGCATTCAGATAATAGGTCCCTTTTTCGCCGAGCTCCACGGTACCACTGAACACCGCTCCGTTGCTTTCCTGCGTGTAGCTGCCGCTCCCGACCTTCAGCGTACCTCCGAAGTCACCCCCTGTGTGAAGGAAGCGTCCGCCCTTCGTTGTATCGACAGTGACCCCTTCCCAGACCTTGCCGCCCGTCATTTCAAAAACGCCATTGTCACCCAGCGTGATCGTTCCTGTCACCTCGCTGCCTTCCCCCACTTCCTTCCCCATCTCACCCCCACTCATCAGGTACCTTGATCCCTCACCCGTCACTTCAATGTCGAAGCTCGCCGTGCCTCCGTTTTCCGCCAACCCCACGCAACCCGACTCCTGAATCCACTGCGCCCCGGCCTCGACATGAATATGAGCCTCACCGAAGCCCCCATCCTCACCGTAGGCGATCACGGAAGACGTGAGTCCGCTTTCCATGACGAAGGTGCTGGCTTTCGAGCCTGCAGCGTTTTTCCCGGTGATGGTCAGGTTAGCGACTCCTGTGTAGCCCACACCCGTGCCTTGACCGAACCAGCCCTGTCCCCTCCAGCTTCCGCCGTCACTCACGGAGATGGACACCTCACCGCGCTTGCTGTTGCCTTCCGGACAAAAATCATTTCCGTAGCTGTCCTTGGGCATTTGAGGATCGGGGGCATGAGCTGCACCCATCACGGCCGTTTCCGTGTGCGCCTCTCCGCCTATTATATCGATCTGAGCCGTGCCGCCATTATGCGCCACAAACCCTATGTTGGACACGAAGCGAGAAGTCTGATCCACCGTGATATGCGTCCGACCACCGCCACAACTCAGCAGCCCGTTGCGCATCGCAAACTCACCGCCATCGGTCACTTCAATGTCGAGAGAGGCCCCGCTCCCGCAGCCCTCGCGCGCATAATCCTTGATTTCAAATGCACCGCCTTCCACGTGGATCGTCAAACTGTCCGACTCGCCGTAAGCGATCTGTCCGGCCGAGTGAACCAATGATCCCCGCACGGTCCAGGTGCTCTTTCCGCCCACCTTGATCCACGGGTTGCTGATGGAATATCTGCCGCCCTTCTCAACCGTCAAATCCATTCCATCCGCCCATTTTTGCTGCTCTCTTTCGATGGCTTCCCGTTTCTCTCCTTCCTCCATGTTGTCGTACACTCCGTACTCAAGCGCACTCGTTGTGCCACTCGCCACATCGACGCTCACCGCCGCCGCTACCGTGCCGGGCATCGCCGCCATCACTGCCATCAACGCACTCAATAAACCCAAGGGTAAATGTAATTTCATCGGTTCTCCTTTCGTCGCTTACAGCGGCATCCTTCCTCACTTTTTCCTTCCCACCGCCTCATGTTGCTTAAGGATATACTTCCCGCCTCACCGAGTCAAGGAAAGTCTTTTGTTATGAAGAAAATAAATCCGATCAGAGGACGGTTGCGTCGCCCCTTGACGATCGGGGTACCCGTGCGCTACGCGCGCGGGTGGTGCGGCGCCGACGCATCAGTACCCACCGCCCAGAGCCGTGCTGAGTCTCGCCAAGGCGATGCGAATTTGCTGGCGAGCGGAGACGAGATTGAGCTCGGCGTTGAGCCAGGAACGCTCAGCGGCGGCGACATTGAGGTAGTCGGAGTACCCGCTGTTGTAGAGGCGCAGGGAGAGTTCTGCTGCCTGTTTGCCGGACTCAGCAGCCTGCACGTACTGCGGGAGTTGGCGGGTGAGGCGTGCGTAATCGATGAGGCAACTCTCCACTTCCGCAAATGCGGCCAGGACGGTCTTGCGGTAAGCCTGTACAGTTTCCTGCTGCGCAATGCGCGCCAGTTTGACGTTGGAACGCAGTTGCGTACGATTCAAGAGAGTCTGCGCGGCAGAAGCCGTCAGGTTCCATCCGGCTCCGTGGAAAAAATCGGCGAAGTCGCTGCTCGCTCCGGCGCTTGTTGTTCCTGTCAAGCTGAGGCGAGGGAAGAGATTCGCCACCTGCACCCCTATGTTAGCCGTCGCGCGGTGGAGATTGTACTCCGCGGCCAGAACATCCGGGCGGCGGCGCAGGAGATCGGACGGTAATCCCGTAGGCACGCGCGGAATGCGGTTATATACCGCGGGACTCGGCAAATGAAGTTGCACGCGGTCCACCGTCGTCCCCAACAACGTAGCAAGCGTATTTTTGCAGGACTTGATGTTCGCTTCATACACAGGAATTTGGGCACGGGTGTTGGCAATCGTTATCTCGGCTTGGGCCAGGTCGAGTTTGTTTTGGAAACCATTTTCGACGCGTTTGGCAACGATGTCATAGGTGCGCTGCTGATAGTCGAGTTGGCGGCGGGCAGAGCTCAGGCTCTCCTCCGCAGAAATCCACTCAAAGTAGGTGGTGGCGATGGATGCCGCCAGCGCCGTTCGAGTGGCCAAAGCCGCCGCTTTCATCGACCCCACATTCGCCACCGCGGCCTCTACTTCCCGGCGGGTTGCACCCCAAACATCCGGCGACCACGAAGCGGATAATCCGCCATTCCACTGACCGTGCGACGTGCTGGTTGTATAGTTTCCGCCGTTTGATCCATTCACGCTCGCGGTGAGCGAGGGGAAAAGGGTTGATTTTGTGCTGCGCAGTTCTGTCTCGGCACGAGAGATACCCAACGCCGCCGTCACCATATCGGGGTTTGCGGCAAAACCCTGCGCGATGAGGTTGCTGAGCTGGGGGTCACCGAAGGCGGACCACCATGCGCTCAGATCCGCCTCATGCGCGGAAGGAGGCATGGCATTCAACCATGTAGCGGGCAGCCCCTGCTCCGGCGCCCCATGGAAGTCGGGACCGAATCGACACGATGCCAGAAGCAGCATCGCAGTCACACTCAGTAGGTAGGAGGGTCTCATTCTCATGAACATTGTCTGCACAGGTCGTTACTCGTGATGGAGAGCATCAATGGGGTCCAGGCGGGAGGCTTTGTACGCCGGGTACCAACCGAAGATGATACCGATGACGGCCGCCACACTCACCGCCAGGACCATCGCCATAGGCGACGTGGCTACGGGCCACCCATTGTGCTTGCTTACCAATTCCGATGCCACTCGTCCGACCGCGATTCCTATCACACCGCCGGTCAGACAAAGAAGTACCGCTTCCAGCAAAAATTGTTGCATGATGTCGCGCGGGCGCGCCCCCACCGCCATCCGCAGGCCTATCTCACGCGTCCTTTCGGTCACTGAAACCATCATGATGTTCATGATACCCACGCCACCCACCACCAGCGAAATCATCGCAACCGCGATGAGCAAGCGGCTCATGGTCTCGCTCGTTCCCGTCACCATCTTGATGAATTGCGACCTGTCTCTCATCTCGAAGTCATCCAGTACACCCGGCTCGAGCTTGTGCTGACGTCGCAGGACCGGCGTCATCTCATCCATGGCCGGGGTCGCGCTTTCGCTGCTGCGAATTTTTACCATGATGGAGTCCACGGTGCGCGTACGCAGGGGGTGAGGAGCGCTCGTGTACGGCTCCAAATCACTTCCGGGATAAAAGGCGACGGCTGAAGTTGAGAACGTATCGGTAGCCGACACCTTGCTCGTGCTGTTGGCGGCGCCGCCTTTGTTCACCGTGGCTGTGCCACTCGCACCCATCAACCTCATACGTATGCTGGTCCAGGGCAGGATCAGGCAATCATCCTGGTCGTTTCCCATGCCGTCTGCCCCCTTCGCCGCCAGGACGCCTATCACCGTGAACGCGACATCCTTGATGCGTATCTCCTGACCGATGGGGTCCTTCCCGCCGTACAATTTATCGGCAATGGTTCGACCGATCAGGCAGACGCGTGCCGCTTCATCCACCTGCTTCTTGCTGAAGGCCTGTCCGGTCTCCACCTCCCAGCCCTCGATGTCCAAGTAGTACTCATTGCCACCCTTGATGGAATTCGGGCTCCAGTTGGTATTGCCGACGATGACCTGACCGCTGGCGCGAACGAAGGGGGAAGCGCACACAACGGTATCCGTGCATTCCTCCATGATAGCCGTGGCATCGTCGGGGTACAAGGAGGCACGTCCCCCCATGCCGGAATTCACTCCTGATGTACTGACGGAGGCGCCGAAGATATTGACGACATCGGCGCCGAGGTTCGAGAATTTGTCTTTGATTTGCTGCTTGGACCCCTCGCCGATTTCCATGATAGCGACGACGGCGGCAATCCCGATGACGATGCCGAGCACGGTGAGCGCCGCCCGCATCGGGTTGCGCACCAACCCGCGCATACAGGTCAACAGCAGATTCCACATTTTCATCGTCCTAACGTTGCCGAGAGTTCTTCCGATACACCTTCCATGATCAGCCCATCGCTCATGTTGATTGCACGATCAGTGAAGGCAGCTGTTTTGGGATCATGCGTCACGATGATCACGGTGATTCCCTGCTGCCGATTCAAATCCCGAAACATGTGCATCACCTCCACCGACGTCGCCGAATCCAAATTCCCGGTCGGTTCATCCGCCAGCAAAATTCCGGGCGAGTTGATCAGCGAGCGGGCGATCGCCACGCGCTGCTGCTGTCCACCGGAGAGCTGTGCGGGCGTGTGGTGCATGCGGTCCTCCAGACCCACCAACCGTATCAGTTCCAACGCGCGTGCACGTATCTCCTTCGTGTTCTTCACCGGATGGTGATAGTACGCAGGCATCATCACGTTCTCCAGAGCCGAGGTGCGCGGCAACAAGTTGAAATTCTGGAACACAAATCCTATCCGCTCGTTGCGCAGCCGCGCACGCTCATTCGCATTCAACCCTGCCACGTTCTTCCCGTCCAGCAGGTACTCCCCCCCACTCGGATGATCCAGGCACCCCAGGATATTCATCAACGTGGATTTCCCACTGCCTGACGCGCCCGTGAGCGACACGAATTCGCCATCGTCGATGCTCAGGGATATCCCCTTGAGCACCGGCAAATCAATCTCCCCGAGATGGTAAACCTTGGTGATGTTGCGTAGTTCGATCACGGCACGTTTTCGTTGCTGCCTCCCTCACATGGGCGGCGGTCCCGGACGGTTGTTCTTGGTGTTTTGTCCCGGCTTGGGCTCGGCTCCGCCCGTCGTGCGTTCGCGGCGCTGCGGACGATTCATGCCGAAGAGATTTTTCTCGCCTTGGGGAGCGGCTGCTCCCGCGGAGGAGCTCTGCACAGCCGTCACGATAACGTCGTCCGGCTGCAAGTCTTCTCCATCGGCAGGTCGCACCACACTGCGCGTGCCATCACCCTGCTCGCGAACAACGCGCACGGGTCGGACCCGCTCGCCGGCCAGCTTCCAGAGGACGGTCTCTTCCGGGTGCGTCTGCTCATCATCCCGGGGCGGCATCTCAGCTCCCGGCTGCACCAGCGCGCGGGGCGGCACAAAGTCAAAGGCGCTGTCCGCCACCATGAGGCAGTCCTTGATTTCCTCGACGATGAAGTTGGCATTCGCGCTCATGTAGGGCAGCAGCTTGCGCTCCGGGTTCTCGACATCCACCTCAACAATGTACGTCACCACGTTGGAGCTCATCGTCGCGTTCGGTCGTATTTTGTTCACAACGCCGGTGAAGGTCTCGTTCGGCAAGGCATCCACCGTGTAACGCACCTCCTGACCTGCATGCACCTTGGCGATGTCCGCCTCATTCACGCTCGCCCATATCTGCATGTGGGTTAAATCCCGGGCCACGAGAAACAACGTGGTCGCGTTCATGCTGCTCACCACGGTCTGACCCACATTCACCTGCCGCACGACAATGGTACCGTCCACCGGTGTGGTGATGCGCGTGTAATCGCGGTTGCGCAGTTCGCGCGTGAGCTGTGCTTCTGCGCTCTGGAGCGTGGCGGCGGCGTTTGCCTGCTGAGCCTTGGCCGTACTCAGTTGGGCTTGGGAGCTCTGCAGGGCGGCGCGCGTGCTTTCCGCCGCGTTCACAAATTGGTCGTACTCCATCTGAGAAAGGGCATCTCCGACGCCCAGATTTTCTGCACGCTGCAGATCCCGGTCCGCCTTGTTTTTATTGGCCTGCGCCTGGGCTATGTTGGCCTGTGCCTGGGCCACAGCCGCTTCCGCCGACAAGATCTGTGCCTTGGCCTGAGCGACGTTTGCCTCCGCCCTTTTAATGTCCAGCTCCACGAGGGTATCGTCGATGCGCGCCAACAACTGACCCGCCTTCACCTCACTCCCATAATCGACGCGTTTTCCCCGGACATCTGTACCGAACTCCTTGATTTCTCCCGTGACCTGCGCCCCGACATCGACCAGCTCCTGAGGCTCCAGGGTACCCGTGGCCTGGACCTTGTTGACAAAATGTCCGCGCTGCACGCGCGTTGTCACGAAATGCAGTTTGTTCTCCGTTCTCTGCGGCACGAAGTACCATAGCCCTCCCCCGAGAGCTACAACCGCCACAAGCACCCATATTTTCACTATCTTTTTCACAGGTCCGGACTGAATGTTGAAAGAATCCGCGAGCGCAGGAGAGTCTTCGTCACCCCCGCTTTACATGGGTACGTATTCTCCACCCCACTTTCTACACCCCTTTTCCATAAATCACTCCCTGCCCACTCGTGTCCCAATAAAACGATGAAAGCCCCCGAGAGCTCGGAGGAGCGGCTTTGCCACCCCGCGCCTTTGGCGCGCAAATTCCCTGAGATCGTAAATCGTAATTCGTAAATCGTAAATAACCAACAACTTATGCTGCATGATACGCCACTAATCACTTATTAGGGTGTTTTTTCTTGGGACACGTGTGCTCCCTGCCTCCCTGCCACTTTTTTCCCTGTAAGGATCAAAAGGGGATATCGTCGTCGTCCTCTGCCGGTGCGGGAGATGGCGCGGCTGGTTCACCCTGGGGAGCGGTACCCTGTCGATAGCTGCCATTATTGTAGCCACCTTGGCGTGGTGCGGGTGTTCCGCCCTGGGACGCTCCATCCCGGCCACCGCTGAGCAGCTGGAGGTTTTCGGCGATGATGCGAATACGACTGCGTCTCTGTCCCGTCTGCTTGTCCTCCCAGCTGTCCATCTGCAGGCGTCCCTCGATAAACACCGGACGCCCCTTGGAAAGATACTGCGCAGCTATCTCACCCGTGCGCCCCCAACACGTCACGTCCAAAAAAGTGGTCTCCTCCCGTTTATCCCCTTCGTTGGGCCCGCTCGTTACGCGATTCACCGCTATTCTGAGCTCCGTCAGCGATGAGCCTCGCGGCGTCGTGCGCACCTCCGGATCGGAAGTCAAATTCCCTATCAGCATTACTTTGTTCAAATTGGCCATATGCGTCTGTTGTGTTTGTTGTTATTAAAAACGTCTAGGACTGCACCCATTCTACGCAGCGCAGCGCCGCATGGCAAGAAAAAAACTGCCCTCCGTTCCCGAAGGGCAGGAAATTATTCAGGTGGTGACTTCCGGGTCGGTTAGTCGACCTTCTTGACGACGACCTCTGTTCCCCGATGCGTTGTGTAGGTGCCGCAGTGAGGACATGCCGTATGAGCCGGCACCGCTGCACCACACTTGCGACAAGTACCCAGCTCGGGCGCTTTCCAAGCCTGGGCTGCCAGGCGGGAGCGCTGCTTCATTTTGGAGGTTCTGCGTTTCGGTGCTGCCATGGTCTGTTGATAGTTTTAAGTTAATGTTTTGAGCCTGATGAGTCAGGTGAGGGAGCTTCGATCCCATCCAGTGCATCCCAGACACTTCGGTGGCTCGGGGCGGCAGAGTTTACACCCGGTTGGGGGGCTTTGTCCAGTCCAAAATCGCCATTTATGTCATTAATTTGACATTTCTTGCCCGTCAGCTCGCATTTGGGGTAAGCCGGTATAGCAAGGATGAGCTCCTCGCGCACGAGCTCACTCAGATCGATTTCATCCTCCTGCCCTTCCAGGTCCACCCCCTGCTCCACGTTGACCGCCACCGTATAATCGAGGTCCGCCAGGCAACGATCGCACTTCCCGTGCATGGGCACCTCAGCCCGCAACTCCACCACGGCTTCCTCTCCGTACAACTTGGCCTGCAATTCGTACTTCACAGGACCGGAACACAGAAGGTTCCCCTCACGCAAGTCCAGCAACCCACTATCGACCTCCCCGATTTGCTGCAGCTCGCCCTGCTCCCTCAGTCTCGCCGCCGATATAACAACTCTCTTTTCCATGCGTTCATGGTACTCGTCCCCCTTGCCCGTGTCAAGAGGGAACATCCCGGGGCAAACGCATTGGGGAATGCGTTTGCCTATTTACGATTTTCGATTTACGATTTACGATTTCGGGTAACTCGCGCGCCAAAGGCGCGTTTCAGCGATGCAGTAGCGTAGCGAAATTTTCAGGAGCAAGAGTGCATTGATAGGGGGAAAGCGGGAGGGGGCGGGGGCGCCTGACGGCGCCCTATTTACGATTTACGATTTACGATTTACGATTTACGATTTACGATTTACGATTTACGATTTACGATTTAC
>CANQSY010000015.1 GCA_947626635.1 uncultured Akkermansia sp. | reverse complement strand
CTTGTAGCATCAAAACCCGGCTCCCCCGGATTGCCCACATGAAAGGTTTTCTCCTCGTCCCAGCGTTTCTGCCAGGCGGGCTCAAATTCATCAAACGGATACGGTTTCTTGCGGTCTGCCGTCATGCGCGTGACTATACGTCACCCCGTCCTTGAAATCAAGCCTTATTTCGCTCTTTTCAGACCACCGGCACGTGCACCTCGCCACAAAGCCTCACTGTTGCCCCGCACGTATGATCCCATCCCTGGCTTTCCTCTCATCATCCTTGAGCAGGCTCCGTCTCCTGCCGTCAGATCTTGAGAAAGTCCTGCCACACGGGAATATCGGAGCCGGGCCCATTGTAAATGGCGGAACCGTCAGCGTAAACAAAAATGGCATCCGGTATACGGCGCGCATCGCGGTAGCCGGGGAGCCGCTGCGCCTCCGGTGACATGACAGCAGGGAAAGGCGCCTTGTAGGTTTCCAACACTTTCCGTGCGGTAGCCTCCTCTTGGTCAACTGAGACATAAATGAGTTCTCCCCCGGCGGCTTTGATGGAATCGTACGCGGCAACGATCTTCGGCATCTCCTCGCAGCACGGAACACACCATGACGCAGATTGAAGATAAATATAAAACCTGGCTTTCAGGTTAGGCTGGGCGTTAAAAACCTTGGCGGCGGACAAGGCCTCCGCCACGGGAGTTAGAGGCGGAGTATTTTGTGATTCTTGGGCACGACTTCCCAGAGCCGCAAAGAACAAGGCTCCGGCCACGACAACATACAGAAATCTCTTCATGCCTCCTATCATAGCTTTTTATCCCCCTCTTGGCAAGGATATAAAATAATCGCTACCCACACATCACACGTGTCCTCTCGCAGACCCTGCCGAAAGCCCAGCTCCACCGACCGGAGTCGCAGCGACTCCTTCCTCGGTGTTCTTCGATGCGCCCTCCCTTTGCTCAATACACGTCTTTTTGGTAACGCTTTTGAGCCTTAAGATCTGCCAAATAAGCAGCTGCTTCCTCCGCCGTGCGATTTCCTTCGCGCGAGATGATCGTGAGCAAAATCTGCTCCACATCCTTGGCCATGCGGTTCGCATCACCGCACATGTACACCGCCGCTCCTCGTTCCAGCCATTGCCATATCTCAGCGCCGGCGGCATCCATGAGGTGCTGCACATAGATTTTGTACGCCTGATCGCGACTCCACGCGACGGAGAGTTTGAGCGCTCCACTCTCCACAAGTGCCGCGAGCTCGTCTTCGTAGCAACCATCGGTAGCCTTGTACGGGTTGCCGAAAAAGAGCCACATGGGGCCGGTGGCGTGGTCAATCGTGCGCTGCTGCCAGAAGGCGCGGAACGGGGCAATACCGGTACCCGGTCCCACCATGATGATGGGCGTTGCCCCATCCTCAGGCAGACGGAATCCCTTGTTGCTGTGTACAAACACACGCACAGTTTCCCCCGCCTTCAACCGGTCTGCCAAATAGGTGGAACACACACCTCCGCGGGCACGACCAAGCGATTGATAGCGCACAACCCCCACACAGAGGCTCACCTGTCCGGGAACAGCCAGTGGACTACTTGCGATGGAATAGAGCCGCGGCGCCAGCTTCGGCAGGATGCTCACAAAGGCATTTGCATCCACAAACGTCGCCTTCATCTCCTCGTCCTTGGCAAGATCCAACAGGTCTCGCCCTTTGACAAAATCCTTGAGCGCATCCTTATCCTCAAGGATTGCATCAAGCCGCGCGCTGCGCGCGACGGCATTCCACTTGGACAGAGTACTCTTTTTGACGTTGGTTATATCGTACGTACTGATGAGGGCTTCGCGCAACGAGCACACGGTACCGTCAGCCTGCTGCACAGGATCCTCACCGCGCAGACCTAAAGCGGCAACGAGGGAATCCACGAGCTCGGGATCATTGCACGGGAAGACGCCCAAAGCATCCCCCGTGACGTATTCCAGTCCGGACCCTTCCAGAGAAATATCGATGTGGACGGTTTCCTTGGCGCTGCCGGGTTTAGTGACGCATTTCACTCCAAGCGCCTTAGCCCGGTACGGATTTTTCATGCTGTAGGGTTCCATGACAGGTGGTGGTTGTTGAACAAGCTGAACTCTACCCGATAGCGCCTCATTTGTCAAGCAACGATTACCCCTCACCGAGTCTGCATCATACGTGTCTCCATAAAATTCTCCGAGCTCATTCAACCCTTTTTCCATGCGTTTCCTCTGAACGAGGGAAGCAAGGTTGACATGGCGACAAACCACCGACGATTCAGCAAAGCGGTCGACGGTCCAAGGCTGCATCAGCCGCCTTGGCTCGTTTCCCTTGGTCCGGATGAGTCGTGCTTCGCGAGGAGATGAATTCTACTTGCGCACCGGACGGAAAGGTGCTAGAGTGAAGCGCGATATGCAGCAGAGCCTCCCGAGAGCATGGGTCGAGGTGGACTCGGAAGCCATAGCGCACAATTTGGGCGTTGCTCAGCGCGTGGCTTCCGGGATGAAGATGATGCCCGTTGTCAAAGCAAACGCCTACGGTCATGGCATGGAGGCCGTCGCGCGTCGTTTGGATCGCGAGAAGCCTGCATTTTTTGGTGTGGCGAATGCGGAGGAGGCGCGGCGTTTGGAGGCAAGTGGTGTGTCGGCTCCACCGTTCCTGCTAGGACCGGTACCGCCGCAGGAGCGAGAGGAAGTGGCACAACGTGGCTGGGGGTGCACGATTTCTTCATGGGAAGAGGCCCTGCACTTTGCTTCTCTTGCAACACAGGCGGGTCGGGTCATGCCCGTGCACCTGGCCTTGGATACGGGAATGGGACGCGAGGGCATCCAACCGCAGGAACTCGGTGAGCTTTTGCCTCGCCTTATGGAGCTCTCCTCCTTGCGACTCGAGGGAGTCATGTCCCATTGTCCGGCAGCAGATGAAGATGAAAACTTCACACGTGAACAAATTGATTTATTTACGCGCTGTGTGCAGGAGATACGGCAGTACGCCGAGCCACGCTTTGTGCACATGAGCGCGAGCGCGGGATTGCTGGGGTACAAGGTGCCGGGCGCCAATTTGGTGCGACCGGGTCTTATGCTCTATGGAGTAGCTCCCGTGCCGAGCACCGCGGCGACCGAACTTCAACCAACACTGCGACTCCTTGCCCGCGTCTCTCTCGTACGCGACTTGCCCGCCGGTCACGGCGTATCCTACGGTCGTACTTTTATCACACCGCGTCCCACGCGCGTGGCAACACTCGGTATCGGATACGCAGATGGTTGGCAGAGACACCTCTCCGGTAGTGGCATTGCTGTTTCTCTCCGGGGAACGCTCTGTCCGATGCTTGGGCGTGTGACGATGGACCAAATAATGGTGGATGTAAGCGGAGTACGGGATGTAGTTGCGGGCGATGAAGCGGAGCTCATCGGACGGCGTGTGACGGTGGAAGAGGTAGCGCGCCGCGCCGGCACCATCCCGTGGGATATTTTTACAGGTCTGGGACAAAGACTCCCGCGCGTGTACGAACCGTTCCGCACCTGATGCCGGGGACTAAAGGACTCGCTCTGGGTTCACGACGTCCGTCCCGAGCGACCACGAGGTGTTTTTTCTTTCTTTTTTGAGAAACACCGGTTTAATTGCTCCGAGCTCATGACAGGAGGTTTTTCGCCGCGCTCCAAGGCACGAATCGAGCGGGTATAAAGTTCCAACTTCATTCCGAGATAATTGAGACAGCTCCTCAACTCCGCAAGCTGATTTTCCAGCCTCGTCCGGGTGGAGAGCAATATCTCCTTGCGCACGCGCAGGGTCTCCTCGCCATCAGCTACCAAGGCAATATAGCGTTTCATTTCCGGCAAGGTGAGTCCTGCCGCGCGTAGGCAACGGAGAGTATTCACCCTGCTGCACTCCGCCTCTCCGTACCGTCTGTTGCCGGCCCCATCTCTCGGTACCGGTGGTATTAATCCTTCCTGCTCATAGAAGCGCAACGTCGGCACGCTGAAGCCTGATTCCTTTGAGATCTGCGCGATAGTGTAGTTCGTCTCCATACCAAGTATTATAGTCCCTCAAGTCACTTGAGAGGAAGCGAAAATCCATCCTGCCGACGGATGCCCCACATCCGTCCCAATAAAATTTTCCCGATCATCGTTCCCCCTCATCCCTCAGCTTCAGCTCCGTTGGAATGCGCGCTGCGCGCGAGTTACCTAAAATTGTAAATAATAAAGGGCTTACGCTACATAATGTTGCGATAATCTCCTGTGCGCGCGCATTTTCTTGGGACACGTGTGCATTCGACCTTCTCATACGATTCCTAGACGAGGAAAATCCGCTACGCACCGGATCGGCAAAAAGGAGCCGTCCGGTATCGGACGGCTCCTTACTCGCTCTCTCTCCCTCACTTCTCTTCCATCAACCACTCCTGCGTTGACCAAAACCTCTGCGCCTGTCTCTTCGTGATCCCCCTCATGTTCAGGTAGCGCGTGCGCAACAGCTCCGGCGTCGAATGCCCCATCTCTATTTGCAGCTGCGCCAGATTCTTGAAACGCTTGAGGTGGTAGCTGGCAAATGTATGCCTCAGCACATCCTGCTGCCACTTCCTTATCCCTGCCGCTCGCCTCAGCTCATACCACTTGTGTCCCCAGTCCTTCGGACACAGCTCTCCCTTGCTCTTCTTCCCTTGACACACTCGTATCAGCCAATTCCTTAACACCGGATGCAGCGTAATACAACGCGCCCCTCCCGTCTTGCTGTGCCTCGCCGGCAGCAGGATCACCCTCTCCTCCCAGTTGATATCCTCCCAGCACAACCTCTGCGCCTCCGCCGGCCTCACCCCTCCCCAGAGCATCACCCCGAGCATCGCCGCACACTCCCGGTGCTTGCTCTGCTGCGCCACTCTCACCAGTCTCCCTATATCCTCCCACTCCAAGGCTCTTATCTCTACTTCCGCCAATCGCGGCTTCATGATCCCATCCACCGGATTGTTACAGCACCACCCGTGCCTCATCCCACACGAAAATATAGAGTGCAGTATCACTCGCGCCTTGCGAAACTGCCGCGGCGTACCGAACAATTTGCTGAGCGCGTCGTAGCAATGCTGCGTCCTTATGGAGCGCAACTGCATCTTTGCCATCTCCGGCATGCCTTGCAGAATCCTCTTGCAGACGTAGCGCAGCTCACTCACCGTACTCGGTCGTCTCCCCTCGCGCTCTCGCAACGATTCCTTTACCGCTACATGAAAGGCCACCGAGGTCGTCGCTTCCACGACGGCTCGACTCCCCTCGCTGATGATTTCTCGGCAGTAGTTGAGTCGGGCTACTCCTTTCTTTTGACGCGGACATCTCTCAAGTAATTCTAACGAGAGCCGTATTGCATCATCCGTCGTTATCCCCATCTTCTGGAGCAAATCTTCATTTAATATATTCATGGTAAAATTATCCGGCAGACAACCGGGCTGTGTAATCTACGCCGAGATGACCCCTTTCGTCAACCTCGAATATCATCGCCCCCTCTTTTCTTCCCCCTCCCTCTCCTCCTTCACCCGCCATGGTTGAATGTCCTATATTGACTCAGAGTAAACAGTTAAGCATGGGCATCGGGCTGCCGGTAAAGGCTGAAAATCTCGGATGATTTTTTTGACGGGCGGAGAACACTTCCCATCCCGGGCGACAGGCGGAACTCCTCCAAGTGCCCCTGCCGCCGGTGACGAGAGCAGTCCTCCGCAGAGCTCATACTCCCCAAGGGAACCACATCCGTCCCATGAAAAAAACACACCCGGGGCACCTGGCGGTGCCTATTTACGATTTACGATGTGGATGTTAGCGCGCTTGCGCGCGGGATATGCAATGCACAAGCATCGGCGGTGGGTAAAATCATGAGTCTCGTTTAGTTAGAAAGGTTATTAGTTACGCCATGCCGTCTTGACTCAGCACCGCCCCATCGGTGCTGAGCCCTGCGGGCAACGCTTGCGCGTTGTCTAACCGCCCTTCCCGCCCGCTTCGCGTGCGCCCTATACGGGGCCGTCGGGCGTCTTGACTCAGCACCGCCCCATCGGTGCTGAGCCCTGCGGGCAACGCTTGCGCGTTGTCTAACCGCCCTTCCCGCCCGCTTCGCGTGCGCCCTATACGGGGCCGTCGGGCGTCTTGACTCAGCACCGCCCCATCGGTGCTGAGCCCTGCGGGCAACGCTTGCGCGTTGTCTAACCGCCCTTCCCGCCCGCTTCGCGTGCGCCCTATACGGGGCCGTCGGGCGTCTTGACTCAGCACCGCCCCATCGGTGCTGAGCCCTGTGGGCAACGCTTGCGCGTTGTCTAACCGCCCTTCCCGCCCGCTTCGCGTGCGCCCTACACGGGGCCGTCGGGCGTCTTGACTCAGCACCGCCCCATCGGTGCTGAGCCCTGCGGGCAACGCTTGCGCGTTGTCTAACCGACTTCCGATCCCTCGTGGACTCTAACTGCTTTATTGAATCGTCAGTGGTTTGCTGTCATGCTAACCGTGCTTCCGTCGTTTGATTGGAACACGTATGCAAGGGAATGCGGATTTTACCCTTCTGCAACGCACCCCTTTCGCCGAAGGTAAGCATAAATTTTCTTGATAGAGGAAAGTAAAACGGATAGAATGGGAGCGCAACATGAAAGGAATAGTCTTAGCAGGAGGAGCGGGGACAAGATTGTATCCCATTACACGCGGAGTAAGCAAGCAGCTGTTGCCCGTGTTTGACAAACCGATGGTGTACTATCCGATATCGACGCTCATGTTGGCGGGCATCAGAGAGATCCTCATCATCTCCACGCCGGAGGATCTGCCCGCATTTCGACGTTTACTCGGAGATGGAAGTGATTACGGAGTAAGTTTTTCTTACGCTGAGCAACCGCGCCCGGAGGGGCTTGCGCAGGCGCTCCTTATCGGTCGCGAATTCATCGGGGATGAGAGTGTGTGCCTTGTCCTGGGTGACAATCTTTTTTACGGGGCAGGATTCCCCGAGATATTGGAGGCAGCGGCGCAGCAGGCCGAGAGAGAAGAAAGAGCGGTCGTGTTTGGGTATCATGTGGCGGATCCCACACGCTACGGGGTAGTTGAGCTCGACCGAGAAGGGAATTGCGTGTCGTTGGAAGAGAAACCGGAGCATCCCAAATCGAACTATGCCGTGGTGGGGCTTTATTTCTACCCGAAAGGAGTCTCCCGGATAGCCGGAAGCATCAAACCCTCCGCTCGTGGAGAGTTGGAGATCACCTCCGTCAACGAGGAATACCTCAAGCAAAACCGGCTCAAGGTGTGCACGATGGGCAGAGGATACGCATGGCTGGATACAGGGACACACGACTCGCTCTCGGAGGCCTCAACGTTTGTAGAGGTCATTGAAAAACGCACCGGCAACAAGATAGCCTGTCTGGAGGGAATCGCCTACGAAAAAGGGTGGATCAATCAAGAGAAGCTCAGGGAACTGGCACAACCGATGCAGGGAAACGATTATGGAAAATACTTGCTTTCCCTGGCAGAAAACAAGCAGCAAGCATGAAAGCCGTACCGACAGACATACCGGATGTGTGGGTGATCGAGCCCCGTGTATTTGCCGACAAAAGGGGGTACTTCTTTGAGTCGTTCTCTCAGCGGGAATTCGATGAGCAGATTCGCTCTATCCGGTTCGTGCAGGACAATGAGAGCGCATCGAGCTACGGAGTGGTACGCGGCCTGCATTTTCAGAAAGCTCCGCACACGCAAAGCAAACTGGTGCGTGTGGTGAGCGGCGTCGTGCTGGATGTCGCTGTCGATATCAGGGCGGGCTCCCCCACGTACGGTCGGCACGTAGCTGTGGAACTAAGCGGAGAAAATCACCGTCAGCTCTTCATACCACGCGGCTTTGCGCATGGGTTTGCCGTACTCAGCGATCGGGCGGTTTTTCAATACAAGTGCGATAACTTTTATGCGCCGCAGAGCGAGGGTGGCATCGCTTGGGATGACCCAGCGCTCGGCATCGACTGGAAACTCCCAAGGGAGGCCATCATTCTTTCAGAAAAAGACACGCATTACCCGACACTTGCCCAACACAAGCCGATTTTCGACTTCCATACACCTCTTTATCCCTGATATGAATATACTTGTTACCGGTTCGCATGGCCAGCTCGGCAGCGAACTCCAGCTGCTGGCTCCCGCCCATCCAGAACACCAGTTCGTCTTCACCGATGTCGATGAACTGGATATTACCGACCCTTCCTCTATTGAGTCGGCTATCCGGCAGAACAACGCGCAATGTATCATCAACTGCGCCGCCTACACTCAGGTGGATCGCGCGGAAGACGATGTGGAGACGGCAGAACTTATCAACCATAAAGCGGTTGTCAATCTCGCTCAAGCCGCTGCCGCAAGGAACATCATTCTCGTCCAAATATCCACAGATTACGTCTTCGGAGGCAAAGGAAACACACCGTTCCGCGAAGACGCAGAGACTTCCCCGCTCGGAGTGTATGCACGCACTAAGTTGGAGAGCGAGCAAGCTGTGCGGAACTCCGGCTGTCGGCATCTCATTTTGCGTACGGCATGGCTCTACTCAACCTTTGGCAACAACTTCGTTAAAACCATGTTGCGACTCATGGGTGAGCGCGAGCAAATCTCCGTTGTTTTTGACCAAGTCGGCACGCCGACCTATGCACGAGATCTTGCCGATGCCATCCTCCGCCTGCTGGGTAATCCGAAACTTCCCGAACAGTTCGGCACGTACAACTATACCAATGAAGGCGTGTGCTCATGGTACGATTTTGCAGTGGCTATAGCAGAACTCAGTGGACTGAGCGCTCGCTGCACGGTGTCCCCTTGCCATAGCGACGAATTCCCATCCAAAGTAACAAGACCGGCGTACTCCGTGTTGGACAAGACAGCCATACGGACAGCCTTTGAACTGTGCATCCCCCATTGGAGAGAAAGTCTTGCGTGCTGCGTCCGGAAACTCATGACGGCGCAGTAAGCGCCCGGAGCGCAATTTTCGCTTCGACGAAGGCAACATGGGAGTTGTTGCCATTTTTCCTACGTCCATTTTCCGCGTCTGATCGCCGACCTTACCTATCCGTTTGATGCACAGACTGGAGACTTGACAGCAGGGGTGAGGGCCGATAAAATACGTGGCCCTGTAATCAGCGTAATAACAAGGAAAATCGACTTGTCATGACAGAAAAATTCGTTTATCACTTCGGAGGAGGAAAGGCAGATGGAAATGGAGAAATGAAGGCCCTGCTCGGTGGGAAGGGAGCCAATTTGGCGGAAATGGCGCGCATAGGTCTCCCCGTGCCTCCGGGATTTACCATCACCACCGAAGTATGCACTTACTACTACGAACATGGGCAAACTTACCCGGAGCAGCTGGACTCCCTCGTCCGCGAGGGCATCGCAACGATGGAAGCTGAAGTAGGTCACCATTTTGGCGCTGCCGATGAAATGCCGCTCCTTGTTTCTGTGCGATCCGGCGCTCGTGAGAGTATGCCCGGCATGATGGATACCATTTTGAATCTTGGGTTGAACGATGAAACCGTGCAAGCCATGGTGCAGGCTACGGGTAACGAGCGGTTTGCTTGGGACTGCTATCGCCGATTTGTGCAGATGTACGGCGATGTCGTGATGGGGGTACAGAAGGATCCGGGTGAGGACCTTGAGCCCTTCGAAATGGTCATCCATGAGCTCAAGCAGGAACGCTACGGCAAAAACATAAGCGATGCCGAGATGAGTGCGGATGACAATCGCGAGCTCGTCGCGCGTTTCAAAACTCTCGTTCGCCGGCGTACGGGACACGTCTTTCCGGCCGATGTCTGGGAACAGCTCTGGGGAGCTATCGGCGCCGTGTTCGGTTCATGGAACAATGATCGTGCTATCGCCTATCGCCAGAAGTACAATATCCCCGGCGATTGGGGGACAGCCGTCAATGTGCAGTGTATGGTTTTCGGCAACACATCGGACCAATCCGGTTCCGGCGTCGCCTTTACCCGCAACCCTGCCGTCGGCATTAATGAATTCTATGGAGAATTTTTGATGAATGCGCAAGGCGAGGACGTCGTTGCAGGTGTACGCACTCCGGCTCCGGTCTCCCACCTTGCGGAGATCATGCCCCAAGCCTACAAGGAACTCTGTAACATTCGCCATATTCTCGAGTCACACTTCCACGATATGCAGGACTTTGAGTTCACCATCCAAGATGGCAAGGTCTATATGCTCCAAACTCGCAACGGAAAACGCACAGGTGTCGCCGCCTTCCGTATTGCCTGCGATATGGAAAAAGAGGGTCTTATTGATTGGAAAACCGCCGTGCGTCGCATCCCCGCAGACCAGGTCGATCAGGTCCTTGCTCCGATCTTTGATGAGAATGCCGTCCATCACGTAACCCCCATCGCTAAGGGACTCAATGCCGGACCGGGAGCAGCCTCCGGTCGATTCTACCTGAACGCCAACCGATGCATTGATGCAACAAAGCGCGGCGAGCGCGTGCTCCTCGTGCGCCTTGAGACCTCCCCGGAGGATTTGCGCGGTATGATGGCGGCCGAGGGTATCCTCACCGCCCGCGGCGGGCTGTCCAGTCACGCAGCTCTCGTTGCCCGTCAAATGGGAAAGGTATGCGTCTGCGGTGTCAGCGACATGGAGATTGATTACGCTGCCCGCACCGCTACTATTGGCGGCGTCACCTACAAGGAGGGCGACTATCTGTCTCTGGATGGCACAACGGGCATGGTGTATGCCGGCGAAATTCCTTCAGCACCGTCGGAAATTATCCAAGTCCTGCTCAAAAAGACCCTGCAACGCGCAAAGAGCGCAACATATCGCGACTTTGAAAAGGTGATGGATTGGTGCAGTCGGGTGAGTCGCCTCAAGGTACGCACAAATGCCGACTCGCCGGATCAGGCGGCTGTCGCTATAGCCTTTGGCGCCGCCGGAATCGGTCTTTGCCGCACGGAGCATATGTTCTTCAGCGGCAACCGTATTGATTTCATGCGCCGCATGATTCTTTCCGAGCGGCTGGATGACCGCAAGCAAGCCGTTGCCCAGCTTCTTCCCTTCCAAAAAGCGGACTTCAAAGGTATTTTCAAAGCGCTCGGCGGCAAACCTGCCACCATCCGCCTCCTTGACCCTCCCCTGCATGAATTCCTGCCGCAGACCAAGGAGCAGCAGCTTGACATCGCGCACAAGTTCAACTTGCCGGTAGAGCTTGTCATGCGCCGAGTGATGGAACTGCACGAGTTCAACCCCATGCTTGGTCACCGCGGCTGTCGCCTCGGCATCGCTTACCCGGAAATCACGGAAATGCAGGCCCGCGCCATCCTCGAGGCTGCTATCGAGGTGGAGGAGGAAGAAGGTATCGAAACCCGCCCCGAGATCATGGTTCCCCTCGTCGCTTTCAAAAAGGAGCTTGACCTCCAAAAGGAAATCATTGATCGCGTTGCCGACCGGGTCTTCTCGGAAAAGGGGCGCACGTTGAGCTACAAGGTCGGAACGATGATGGAAATCCCGCGCGCCTGCCTTACTGCCGACGATATTGCCGAGACGGCTGAATTCTTCTCCTTCGGCACCAACGACCTTACACAGACGGGTCTCGGCATGAGTCGGGATGACTCCGGGTCCTTCATGGGTGTCTATCGCAACCTCGAGATCATCAACGGCAATGTCTTTGCCAGCATCGACCAGGAAGGAGTCGGCAAGCTCATGCAAATGGCGGTCCGTCTCGGACGCGAGAAACGTCCCGGTATGAAGATGGGTATTTGTGGCGAGCACGGCGGCGACCCCGCCTCTGTGCGCTTCTGCCATAAAATCGGTCTCAACTATGTCTCCTGCTCTCCTTACCGCGTGCCTACGGCTCGTCTCGCTGCTGCCCAGGCCGCGCTGGAGAGTGAAGAGAACGCGTGATGCCTCTCCTCAACTTAATGTTCCCAACATCCGATGGATCCCACCGCTCCCATCATCTACTTCGATCGCTATTCTCAGCAGCTCCGTGAAGAAAAGATCCTCGGTGAGCGTGCGTTGCGCTGGGTATATGGCTCTTCTCTCGGCGGGATGGCTCTGCACTTGCTCATCAAGCGCGCAATCTTTTCGCGCATCCTGGGAGCTCTCAAAACATCTCGCCGCAGCGCGCGCGAAATTGTTCCCTTCATTCAGCATTATGACATTGATGTCTCGGAGGTCGAACGCGATGTGGAGTCCTTCACTTCCTTTGATGACTTCTTCACGCGCAAGCTACGCCCCGGAGCTCGCCCCATCTGCCCGGGAAACGCTCTCGCTCTCCCGGCGGATGCCCGACACCGAGGCTGGCAGGACGCCTCGCTCATCCGTGATGTTTACGTGAAGGGGCAGAGTTTTGATCTTCCCGCCCTGCTGGACGATGCACAGCTCGCGGAAAAATACGCACGCGGCGCTGTGCTCCTCTCCCGTCTCTGTCCGGTAGATTACCACCGCTTCCACTTTCCCGCCGCGGGCATCCCCGGCGAGCCCACACTTATTTCCGGCCCCCTCGCCAGTGTGTCGCCTTTCTGCCTGAGACGCCGTATCGACTGGCTCTGGACCAATAAGCGCGTTCGCGTCACTTTGCATACGGAGAGTGTCGGAGATATTCTTCTCCTTGCTATCGGCGCCACCGGAGTCGGCTCTATCCACCAAACATACACTCCCGATTTACCCGTGAATAAAGGAGATGAGCAAGGCTTCTTCTCTTTCGGCGGTTCCACGGTCATGTGTTTCTTCGAACCGAACCGTGTGCAAATATCTTCTGATATTCTCGAACAAACGGCACGTGGTTTCGAAACCTACGCCCGACAAGGCGATGTTCTCGGCACGCCGCTCACTTAGTGCCCATTCCTACCACTTGCAATGAATACGCCGCCCGCCGAGATAACATCGACGGGCGGCGCTTTTGCCGGACGGTAAGCAAGGCACTTTTCAGTTCAAGTGCGTCCGAAAAAATTGCTCGATCGTATCGAAGGGAATTTTCTCAATACGGTCGTATAGATCTGTATGCGTCGCTCCCGGAACGATAACGAGTTTCTTATTGTCCCCCTTGAGCAGCTTGAAGGCCGCCTCACCGAAGTACCTCGAATGAGCCTTTTCCCCATGCACCACCATCACCGCGTTACGTATCTCACCGGCGTATGTCAGTAACGGTGTGTTGAGCAGTGACAGCGCGGCGGTTTTGTTCCACCCGCCATTTGAGTTGAGCGAGCGGGGATGATACCCGCGCTTGGTCTTGTAGTAAGCATGGTAATCCTTGACAAACTGAGGAGCATCCGCCGGCAACACGTCCGGCACACCTCCTGCCGTCTCCGGTGCGTCCAATTTGGCGTCCTTAAGACGCTGCTCTGCGAGCTGCTTGCGCATCGCCGTTCGAGCATCCTCACTGTCTGCACGGTCGAAATAGCCGTTGGCCGTCACTCGGTGCATATCATACATCGTGCTCGCCACGGTGGCACGGATGCGCGGGTCCAACGCCGCCGCGTTGATGGCAATGCCTCCCCATCCGCAGATTCCCACTATGCCAACCTTTTCCGCATCCACGTACGGAAGCAATGAGAGAAAATCCACAGCAGCGGAAAAATCTTCCGTGTTGATATCCGGGGAAGCCACGTAACGCGGCGTGCCGCTGCTCTCTCCCGTGTACGACGGATCAAAGGCCAACGCCACAAACCCACGTCGAGCCAACTCTTGGGCGTAGAGCCCCGAGCTCTGCTCCTTTACCGCCCCGAAGGGACCACATACTGCCACCGCCGCGTATTTCTTTGCCGGGTTAAATCCTGTCGGTACATACAAATGACCGGCAAGCTGAATGCCAAACCGGGTGCTGAAACGCACATCCCGTGCGCTGATCTCCGGGTCGATCTGAAATACTCTTGTGTCGTCTGCTATGGTGTCCATCATGGTAAAAGGGGTTGCGGCCGCCGTCATTGCTACGCACACGGCGACGATTGCTCTGATTGTCATCTTCATCGCGCTCATGCCTTCTTCTTTTCATCTTACTCGATTCCGCCTTTTATAGCAAATACTTTCATTTTATATTGCAATATGCTTTTCAGGCATGATAGGATAGTGCTATGGAATTACGCGTTCTACGATATTTTTTGGCGGTAGCGAAGGAAGGATCGGTGAGTCGCGCCGCGGCGGCTCTTCATGTGACCCAACCCACGCTTTCGCGGCAGATCATGGACCTTGAACAAGAACTCGGCGCTCAGCTTTTTCGACGTTCAAGTCGCGCCACCACGCTGACCGAAAAGGGCGTATACTTCCGGCGACGTGCAGAAGAGATAGTAGCCCTCGCTGATTCTGCTCAGAGAGAATTTCGCGGGGCAGATGACCAATTGGTTGGAGACATTGCCATCGGCGGTGCAGAAACGCCGGGGTTCTCTCTGTTGGCCGAGGCGGCTCGACGCGTCCGCGAGAAACATCCGGGCGTCCATTTCCGTCTCTTCAGCGGCAATGCCAATGATGCTGCCGAGCGCATGGAGAGCGGCGTGCTGGATTTTGCCCTCTTCATCGACCCGGTTGATGTGAGTCTCTACGAGACGCTTACCCTGCCTATCAAGGACACATGGGGAGTTGTCATGCGACGGGATTCTCCCCTTACCCGACATGCCCGTATCACGCCCTCCATGTTGCGTGGCAAACCGCTGCTCATCTCCTCCCAATCTCAGGTTGAATCCGTGCTTTCCAAATGGATGGGCAGCGATATCACCAAACAAACGATCGTCGCCCGAGGCAATCTCCTCTACAATCTCGCGCTCATGGTCCAGCAACACCTTGGCTACGCCGTCACCCTAAACGGTATCGCCCCCACCGGACCCGGCTGCGCTTTCGCCTTTCGCCCCCTCTCTCCCAAGCTCGATGCCTCCCTCCACCTCGCATGGCTTAAATCCCGTCCCATGTCGCGCGCTGCAGCCGCCTGGTACCAGTGCCTGCTCGCGATGTTCCCCAAAAAGCATACCTGATACCCGCTTATGCCCATCTCAGGACGTGTGTAGCCGGTCGCGACCTTCTCAAGGAAATTCAGGGAAGGCTCCGATACCGCGTAGGATGCCGATCATCCCCTCAGCCGCGACATCGCTGATGATTTGTCCGGCAGAATTGAAGGTGTAGAAATTCATGACGGAACAGGAAATCTTCCGACCTGTGACCGGGATGCCGAGAAAAGGACCGTCGTGCGTGCCGGTAAGCGTCCAACGGACGGCAACGACATCGTCCTGGGCCACCATTTGTTCAAGTTTCCACTGCACGTCCGAAAAGCCTGTGCGCATCCAGCGAACAACAGAAAGATAGCCTTTGGCGCCATAGAGGAGCTCCGGCGAGGCAGGCGTGCGGAAAGAGGCATCAGGAGCGATAAGTCGCTCGCCGAGGGCTTCATCCGCAGTGTTGATCATCTGCTCAAATTGCCTCATGAGGGCACAGTGGCGATCGACGACGGATGTAGGGTTCATGCCGCAATCTATCATGGCGGCACAAAGGTGTCAATCACCGAATGACAGATGAGGATAAGAATGCAAATATGAGCTGGACATCACGTGACTTGAGGCGATAGAATGAAAATGACTTCACCATCGAAAACCATGAAAACACGAGCTATTTTAACGATGACGATCCTGGCAGGAATCGCTTGGGGAGTACACGCCGGCGCGCAGGAACAGCAGGCAGTCCCTCAGGCGAAGGTTTATTTCACGCGCGACCTGAGTCCGGAGGGGTTGCTCAAGGTGTACAACAAAATCAATTCGGACATCACCGGCAAGGTAGCCATCAAATGGCATTCCGGCGAACCAAAAGGACCGAATATTCTGCCCATTCCCATGGTCCGGGCTCTCCAGAGCTCCATTCCCAACAGCGCCCTTGTTGAGACCAACACCCTTTACCCCGGTGCGCGGCAAACCACGGAGCAACACCGCAAGACGCTTGAGACAAACGGGTGGACTTTTTGTCCTGTGGATATCATGGATGAGGATGGTACGACGATGCTGCCGATCAAAGGGGGACGGCATTTCACCGAGATGAGCATGGGCAAAAATATCCTTAACTACGACTCAATGGTCGTGCTCACTCACTTCAAGGGGCATGCGTTCGGCGGCTTCGGCGGCTCCATCAAAAACATTGCCATCGGCTGCGCGGACGGCAAAATAGGAAAGGATATGGTTCATGGGCTGCACGGGAAAAAGGTAGAGGGCAATCCCTATCCGGCCACAAAAGCTCACCTCATGGAACACATGGTGGAATCCGCTAAGGCGACTATGGATCATTTTGGCAAGAAAATCGTCTTCATCAACGTGATGCGCAATATGTCCGTTGATTGCGACTGCGCCGGCATCACCGCCGAACGCCCCAGGGCGCGAGATGTAGGTATCCTTGCATCTACGGATATTGTAGCGGTGGACCAGGCATGCTTGGACCTGTTGGACAAGTTACCGGAGGAGGAAAAGCACGACCTGCAGGAGCGCATCGGCTCGCGCGAGGGGGAACACCAGCTGGAATACGGTGAGGATATGGGACTCGGTACGCGTCGGTACGAGCTCATTGAGCTTCCGTAGGACACAGCCGCACTGCGAACGCGCGCGGACGCAGGGACGACTCAGCTTCCACTCCTCCTCAACGACATCTTCCTCGCCTTGGCAAGAGGAAAAAGATGTGGTATAGTGAAGGAGCGCAGAGTGGAGAACTGCCGCCGGGAAAAAAGCGACACGCTATGAACGAGCCAACAGAGAATCTAGGGTACGCGCGTCTGGATATGGCACGCGGGGAACGGACCGGGATGCCAGAGACTGTTTACTGCGCGGGGAAAACACCGCGGCAGCTCGTAGAAATACTGCGCGCGTTCGCAAAGCGTGGCGTAGCGGTCCTAGGTACGCGTTGCAGCACGGAGCAGTACGAGGAAGTGTCCCGACAGAGTGACTTATCGGTGCGATATGACGAACCGTCGCGTACGCTGCTGCTGGAGGGGAACATGCCCCAACCGCTGTCCGGTCTCATAGCTGTGTGCACAGGCGGGACGGCGGACATCCCGGTGGCGGAAGAAGCGACCCGCACGGCGGAGTTCATGGGAGCAGAGGTGGAGAGGTACTACGACATCGGCGTGGCGGGGTTGCACCGGCTGCTGGGCTGTGTGGATGAGATCCGTCGAGCGCAGGTGGTGATCGCTGTGGCGGGGATGGAGGGAGCGCTGGGAAGCGTGATCGCGGGTTTGGTGAAGGCGCCGGTGATTGCGGTGCCGACGTCTGTGGGGTACGGGGCGGCGTTCGAGGGACTTGCTCCCCTGCTCTCCATGCTCAATTCTTGCGCGGAGGGGCTTTCCGTAGTAAATATCGACAACGGGTTCGGCGCTGCTGTTCAGGCCTGTCGAATCCTTCGCATCAGTCAAATGGGCCATGAGTAAATATCTGTACATTGACGGCGCCTGCGGTATAAGCGGCGACATGACGGTGGCGGCACTGCTGGATCTGGGTGCGAGCCGCGAGAAGTTGGATAAGGCGCTGGCGAGTCTGCGACCATTCGGCGAATTCTCCTACTCAGTGACGCAGGGAAATTCCTACAGTATCGCCGGCTGCTGTTTCAACGTCCATCTTCCGCATGAAGAAACGCCGCACGAGGAACACTACCATCATCACCACCATCACCGTCACCTCAACGATGTGCTGGATATTTTGCAGCACGTGCAGATGAATGAGAGGGCACGAAAAAAAGCAGAAGAAATTTTTCGCTATGTAGCGCAAGCAGAAGCCAAGGCGCACGGTTGCAGCTTGGAAGATGTGCACTTCCACGAGGTAGGCGCTATGGATTCGCTGGCGGATATAGTCGGCGCCGCGACGCTGGCAGATGATTTGGAAGTGGATGGCTGCATCGTGACGTCGCTGCGCGATGGTCAGGGAACGGTCATGTGCCAACACGGTGAGCTGCCTGTCCCGGTGCCGGCTGTGCTCAACATCGCGGAGGCAAGCGGCATTTCCCTACAAAGCAGTCATACGCAAGGCGAGATGATAACACCGACCGGCATCGCTATCGCGGCAGCCCTTCGTACCCATGATCATTTACCGGAGACCTATCGCGTGCTGCGCAGTGGCATCGGGCTTGGCAAACGTGATTTCGGTCGAGCCAATTTCCTGCGCCTTCAGCTGATCGAGGATGTGACACCCATCAACCAAGTGTACGAACTTGCAGCAAACATCGACGATTCGACGCCAGAGGAACTGGGCTTCCTTATGGAACGGCTCTTCAACGCGGGGGCGCTGGATGCGTGGTACACGCCTTGCGTGATGAAAAAAGGAAGGCCGGCAGTGACACTCGGTGTGCTGGTAAAGGGGGAAAGACTGGAGGATGTACAGAACTGCGTCCTTGAGCATAGCAGCAGTATTGGTTTGCGATACTGCGAGGTACAACGGACCACGATGCAGCGCGAAACCATCCGAGTGAATCTTCCCTATGGCGAAGTACAGGTCAAACACTCGACCCTCGGAGGCATCACACGCTACTCACCTGAATACGAATCCATGAAAGCTCTCGCTCTGACCACAGGACGCAGTTTGCGCAGTATCTATGATGATGTGATGAGCCAAATCCGCGCCTCCGAGACATGAAGAGACAACTTCTCGATTACCTGGGCGAACACTCAGCCGGCGGGGTAGCATTGGCCTATTCCGGCGGAGTGGACAGTGCTGTGTTGCTTGAGGCCCTGCACCGCGTGAAAAGCATGAAGGAATTCTCACTGACCGTTTTCTACTTCTCGACCCCGCTTCAGGATCGTAAGGAGGAGCAGATGGCCCGAGAAGCGGCTCGCCTGTCAGGAGAACAGCTTCACGTCCTCCGGCTTGATCTTTTCCAAGCGGAGCCCCGGCTCCGGAACAATCCGCCGGATCGGTGCTACCTGTGCAAAAAACTTCTTTTCGGTGCCATGGCACGTCAAGCCCGGGAACTCGGACTTGAGACACTTATGGACGGCACGAATACAGACGACCTGCGCAGTTTTCGTCCCGGTCTGCGCGCGCTGCGGGAGTTTGGTGTGCTCTCGCCGCTTGCTGAGGTGGGCATGGACAAGCAAGCCGTGCGCTCCTTGGCGGAGGAGTGGAAGCTCGAGGTGGCGCGCAAGCCTTCTTCCCCATGTCTTGCGACGCGCTGGAAGCACGGTGCAGAATTGACGGAGGGGGCCTTGAGCCGTGTGGCGGCAGGGGAGGAACAACTGCGTAAAATGTTTCCGGGGAAAGGGGTACGGCTGCGTGTACATGGAGACGACCTGGCGCGAGTGGAAGTAGAGCGCGAGGACGTGCCGGAAGCTGCCCGACAGGCTGCCGAAATGGTCGCAATCCTGCACACTCTCGGTTTCCGCTATGTGACTCTCGATTTGGAGGGGTTCCGGTCCGGCAGCATGGATGAAATCGAACGTTAAAAAGAGACAAGCATGGGAACAGAGACAACTCTCAACATATTGCTCGGCCTAGCCGTGGGGGATGCCGTGCTGCATACGCTCGCCGGACCGGATCACTATTTACCCTTTGTGATGATCGCGAAAAGTCGCGGTTATAGTGTCCTGCGGGCACTGGTGTGGACCCTCGTATGCGGCATCGGGCATGTGGGCAGTGCGCTTGCCATAGCGCTGCTCTTTATGTATGCCTCTCATCTGCTGAGCGAAACGGATATGGAGTGGATCAACGAAAATCGCGGTGATCTCGCGGCCTGGGCGCTCATTGGTTTCGGCGCGGCCTACTTGATCTACGCCCTGCGCCGTAACTGGCTCAACCGCCACCACGGCCACGAGCACGGTCACCACCTTCTCGGTCACCGTGACAGGAACATTACCCCCTGGATCATCTTCATTATTTTTGTCCTTGGTCCCTGTGAAGCGCTGCTCCCCATCCTCGTGCCGGCGGCAACTTTGGGAAGTGGCGCCGTTGCCCTCGTCACCATTGTGTTCAGCGTTTGCACCATCGCGACGATGATGGTCGCCGTTGCTCTTGGTCTCAAAGGACTTTCACTGCTGCGTTTCGATTGGCTGGAGCGCCACAGCGGGGAGGTTGCCGGCATCACCATCATGCTCTGCGGCGTTGCCATTGCCTTCCTCGGTCTGTGAGGTTTTGGGTGAAAAAGAAAGGGGGAACCTAAGTTCCCCCTTCTGATAATAAAATGCGGTTGAATGTTCAGGACTCCGTGACAGCTTCCGGAGCAACATTGACGCGGCGTCCCTCACGGTCGAAAAAGACCCGACCGTCAACGAGCGAGAAGATCGTGTAGTCGCGACCCATGCCCACACCCTTGCCGGGGTGGAATTTCGTGCCACGCTGGCGCACAATGATGTTGCCGGCAATGACAGTTTGACCGCCGAATTTTTTCACGCCGAGGCGCTTGCTGCGTGAATCGCGCCCATTGCGTACAGACCCTTGACCTTTTTTATGTGCCATGACTAGTAAGTAAAAGGAAAATAGTTAATAAAAAGTTACGCGTTGATAGCGGTGATCTTTACCTTGGTAAGAGCGGCTCGGAAGCCCTTCTTTTTGTGAAATCCCTTGCGGCGCTTGAACTTGAAAGCAACGCCTTTGGGTCCGCGCGCTTGCGCCTGCAGCACCTGAGCTTTCACGCTTGCACCCTGCACCACAGGAGCGCCCACTTTTGTGCTGTCTCCATCCTCGACCAGCAACACGTGGTCAAAAACGGCCTCTCCCTCATCCTTCATGTCGGGAAGACGATCAACCTCCACCACATCGCCTACGGTTACCCGGTACTGCTTGCTCCCGGATGCGAAAACTGCGTATGCCATAATTTTCTGATTTTTTTGGTTGCACCCGCTCGTGCGGGCTGGCACATTATATACAGGTCACGTCCCTTGGCAAGCAAAATTTATTAAAAATTTGAGAAAAATGAAAAAAATTTTTTCAGCGACCGAATGGTTGATCGACGATGAAGATGAGATGCGTCGGCTGGGAGCAATGCTTGCAAAGGCCATTGAAGCGGGGGATGTGCTGGGACTTGTCGGGAATCTCGGTGCCGGCAAAACGCGTCTCGTGCAGGGGATTGTGCAGGGTCTTGGGTCGAAAATACCGGCCGTCAGTCCCACATTTGCCCTCGTGCAGGAACACCGGGACGCTGTTCCGCCGACCGCCCATTTTGACTTTTACCGTTTACGAACCGCGGATGAAGCCCTCGGTATGGGATGGGAGGACTACTTGCACGGAGGGATGGTTCTGTTGGTTGAGTGGGCGGATCGCTTTGACGGCTCTCTCATGCCCCCTCAAACGATTTGGGTAGTCATCACGGGATCGGGCGAAGATCCACGGCGAGTGAGGATAAAGCTGTAAGTACCCCTCAAGGCAGGGCGAGCTCCCCATCGAGTAAAACTTACGCAACCAGAGGTCCGTTCACAGGTTACTCGGCAGAATAGTCGATGCGCACGGGGACCTGTTCAACACGAAGTCCGGCAGCGGTGAGCGTGTCGAGGACGTCCATGAGCGAGGCGAGAGAGGCGGCATCCGCCGCGGCAACTTGAAGACGCGTTTGCGGAGCCTGCCGAAGAATTTGGAGGAGCGCCTCGCGCAGTTCATTGCGTGGAATGCGGCGTCCCGCCAGAGCAAGCTCACCGTTAGCCGCCACCTCCAGCAGCACCTGGGTATTGTCGCCCCGTTCACCGGCAAGGTGGTGTGTCTGGGGAAGAGTGAGCTGTAACACATTCACCTGCCGCTTAAACTCCGTGTGCACGATAAAGAAGATAAGCAGGATCGTGAGGATATCCAGCATAGGCACAATAGGTATGCCCTGTGTGACCGAGGCTTTTTTGTAGATTCTCATGAGAAGGGTGGGAAAAAAGTTAGTGCGAACCTTTGGTGGCAGCGAGAAGCTCCGTAAAGAAACGGTTGATGCGCGCCGCCCGGCGCTCCAGCGCACGCTCAAAGCATGTGAGGGCAATAATGCCCGGCACCGCGATGGCAAGACCGAAAATTGTCGTGTACAGAGCGGTGGAGATACCCATGGCAATACCGGGTTCCGCTCCCGCTGAGCCGAACACGCCGAAGATTTCCACAAGCCCCCAGGCGGTGCCGAGAATACCAAGCATCGGTGCAATATTTGTAATGACGCTGATAGTGGCCATGCCGGCGCGCTGGGCATCCACAAACAGTCGGAGTCGCGCTTCTACTTGTTGCTCGAGATTCGGTTCATGTCGCTGACGCAGCACATAAAGCACCTCCTCAGCCAAGGGAGAAGATGAGCGCATGCATATCTCCGTGAGAGTTGACTCCGGAGAACTGTCTTGTTCGATGGCTTGGGAAAGAGCGTTGTACAGTCGGTTCAGCAGGCGGTTGCTTCCCACGTAGAAGATGTGGTAGAAGATAGCGGCCACAAGGATGAGGGAGCACGCAAGCAGCGGATAGCCGAACGGCTGGCAGGCATCAAAGAATCGGGTAATGGTGTCGATCATGGTTGTTGGGGGTATAGGGTTGTTTTAATCAAAGTTGAAAGTAAAGATGAGTTCCAAGAGGTCGCCGACGACCTCATCGCGTACCCTGTCAGGCATGGGAGGAAGAGCGGCTTGGCGGATGGCGCCGAAGGTGAAGGACTGCTGACTGACGCTCGCACCGCGGCGGCGAACGAGGTCCATTGTTTCGAGCAAACCGCGGGTGTTGATACGAAGACTTACCACGATGCTGCCGGGGATGATGTCGCCTCGGTGGTCATCGCAAGCTCTGTACCAGTAATAAGCAATGCGGCGGTAGATCTCCTCCTCATAACGCCCCAATGGAGTGGACGCCACATTGAGAGCCGGCTTGCTGCCGAGCACGAAGTTCCCTGTGCTGCGAGTCCGACGTTCGCGGGTACGAAAGCCTCCCTCCTGCGCGAGCTGCATATGCTGTGCGAGGGCGGGATCATACACCGGCACAGAGGCGTGAAAGCGTTTTCTTTTGCTGTCAAACTCATCTTCTCCCACGGCATGAGGAGGAGGTTCCGTGATACGCGTGCGCAGGTCTCCTTCCCGATCACGCGGTGACTCTTTCGTGGCCAGCACACCCGGAGCCGCCTGTTGCTGCTCCCGGTCGTCGGAATCCGCCTCCTCGGACGCGGTGGGCGAGGGTGGTTGAGGCGGAGCAGGTGATGGAGGAGGAGGCACACTTGAGAGATGATGAGGAGCAACCGTAGAGGTGGTGGAAGAGGCACGGTCATGAGAGAGATCGCCACGTTGTTCAGTTTGGTCGAACGTCACGATTTCATCGTCCGTTTCTTCACCATTTTGCGTGGGAAGAGGAGCATCAGCCTTGCGTTTTGGTGCAAACTCGGAAGCGCTAGCCGTGGTATCGCGTTTCCCGATGAAGTCGGCTTGCCGAGGCGCCTGTTCCGGAGTGTCGGGATCTGTTTTAGCAAAAGGGCGGCGTGTTTCTTCAGGCTGAGGTAAGGAAGCAATGATCTGTACGGATCGGATTTTCTCGTTCTTCTCTCTCCCTCTCCCCTCCGTCCCCAACCGCAACGTCTGCATCGGCAGCAGCCATAGCAGAGATACAACCAACCCCATATGAATCAAAATCGACATAACAACGCTCAGCACAAGCCGCGCGATGTTACCCCTCGACTTTGACCTCATCTGCATATTCCCTTTTTACCACGCGTCTCCTCTCCTTGGCAAGACCTCCATGCGTCAACAGTCCGGTCCCCCACGTGTCCCAATATAATTTTCTCCACGAGCATTCGCCCCATTTCCTTCCCATACGATTTCTATGAACGGAGGAAGCAAGTCAGCAAGACGGCATGGCGTAACTCCGTATGCCTTCCTCCTATCACGCATCATCATTTCATAAATTTCGCTGCGCATTCGCTCCCCTAGAACGCACTTCGCGCGCATTATTTTCAAATCGTCATTCGTAACTCGTCAATCGTAAATAGGCTAGGCGGTCGACGGCCCCGTTGAGGGCGCACGCGTAGCGGGTGGTAAGACCGATTGGACAACGCGTGAGCGTTGCCCGCAGGGCGCTGAGGTAGTGCGGTACCGAAGCGTCACCGAGAGACGCCCCGGTCCGGAGATTTCCTGCAACCTCGTTTTTGCCCCCGTATTTCGGGTGACGTATTTATAATACGCTCGTCAAGCCTAATATTGAAAAAATTGTCCTTGTATTTTCAAGGGGGTCCCAATTCATGGTCTTTCCATCATGCAAAAAATCGACCCCGTTATGGATAGGAGAAATCCTTGATAATCATGACATTGAATGCGATGACGAGCGTATTATAAATACGCTACACTTGCTCGGTCCACGTGGACAATTCTACTATGAAAAAAACAGCTATCACACTATTGGCGTGTGCAGCGCTCGGCGTTGCGTACGGACAGGACGAACAGCAGAAAAGCGGCTTTGGGCTCGAGTTGAATGCTGCGTATAATTTCGCACTAAAAGACATTTCAAAAGCGAGCGACGAATATCCCTCCATCAAGGTTGACACGTACGGATTGGATTTGACTGCTCTGTACAGATTGGATGAAAACAATACGCTCAACATCCGCTTTGGATGGACGACCGGTGATGAGGATACCGACTTTTTGTATGATGAGCTCGCGGATAGTTTGAAAACTGAGCTGACCAACATCTACATCATGCCCGGCTATCGTTATACGGGCAAAATAACGGAGGGGCTCAGTTTCTTTGGAGGTGTTAATGTAGGTCTTGCGCAGACAAAGGCGAAATTGGAGGAAACCTTTTATGGAGAGACATGGAGCGAAAGCAAGAGTAAATGGGGATTTGCGTGGAGCGCGGAAATCGGCCTATCACAGCAAATAACCAATACAGGCTCTGTAACTCTTGCTTTGCAATTGCAAGGGCTACATGGACGTCCTAGCTTTAATCAGGAATTCGAGGGCAAATCTGAAGCTCAGCTCAACCTCGGCGTGCGCTTGGGTTACAGCTGCCAGTTCTGATGGTCTTGAAACAATGATGACAAAAGCAGGCGGGGCCTTGGGGTCCCGCCTGTCTTTTATGCATCCGTCCCCTTCACGGCGGGGAGCTTTCCATGAGAGCCATCAATCCTGCAAGGATTGGGACTTTCCGGAGCAGGTACAGAACAATGCTTACGAGCAGTCTCATCGTGGCGAGGGGCAACGTTGATGTGAATTGGGGAAGAGCGTTAAGAAATTCGGCTTGACAAGAGCGGCGGAATGGTGTAAATCGGGGCGCACCAAACCCAATCGATTGAGTTATGGCTAACATGAAAGTAATACTAGCGACGAAGATAGAAGGTCTGGGCTGTGAAGCCGACCTTGTGACGGTGAAAGCCGGATACGGGAGAAATTACCTCATTCCGCAGGGACTTGCGTTTGAGGCGACGCCTGCGAACCAGCGTTTCATCAACATGCTGCAGAAAAAGCGTGCTGAGCGCGAGGCTGCAGAGTTGGCGAACTTCCGAGAGATCGCTGAAAAGATTGCCGGAGTTACGCTGGAGTTGACGTTGGAGTCCAGCGAAGGGGACAAGGTGTTCGGTGCCATCACCAATCAACAGATTGCCGAGGCACTGGCATCCAAGGGGATTGAAATTGACCGGCGAACGATTGATTTGGAGAAGCCGCTCAAGAAGACCGGCGACTACGAGGTTGTTGCGAAGCTGCATCCCGAGGTGACCGCCACGGTGAAGGTCCATCTCGTTGTGAAGAACGAGCCGGTGGACGAGAAACCGACAGCGCCTGCCGTTGAGGCGGAGAAGCCGGCAGCCAAATAAAACTGACCTGTTAACAATTCAACATCGCGCGAGTCACTCGGTGATTCGCGCGTTTTTTTTGCACGCGGTGGAGGGGAGGCGTCAACTTTCGTCAGGAGCGACAATGAAAGCCAGGCGTTCAATCCCATGCTCCGATACTTCGGCCCAGAAGGCTTTCTCCAAGGCCTCGACGCGTTCCTCCCTTTCCTGGGGGTCCAATTGTTCAACCTCATCAGGACTCAGGCTGTCCACAAGCACGTGATCAGCCATGCGACTGACCAATTCATCCCAAAAGATAGCATCGCGTGCTTCGTCAAAGAGCTCATTAAAGAAGGCGCTGTCCGAGTATTTTTGTGAAAAGAACCAATGTTGGAGCTCAGGATGGACCTCCATGTTTTTTCTCAACTCGGGACACGTTGCCGCATGCTCCATAATAACGCGCACAAGTTCCAGCCAGGGGAGGAGTTTTCTCTCATCCATATCCTCGCCGCGGACTCGGTCCATCATCACCATCACGAAGGCGGCCATTTCCGCCAGATTCCTCATCTGCTCGCTCGTCAGTTCCAATGAGGTTTTCTTTTTCATCGCTGCCCTTTTTTCAGATGATGCCGAGTTGCATCCGCGCTTCCTCGGTCATCATATCCTGATTCCACGGAGGATCCCATACAAATTCGATATTCACCTCGCTGACGCCCGGCAGAGCCGCAATCCCCGCTTCAGCCTCTGCCATAAGGTGCGGTCCCATCCCGCAGCCGGGCGCCGTCAGGGTCATGCGCACATTCACGCAGTTCGTTCCGTCCTTCTGAGGGATAAGCTCGACACTGTACACAAGACCCAGATTGACAATATCGACAGGTATCTCCGGGTCGTAAATATCGCCCAAGGTTTTCCAGACTTGCTGCTCGAGCGAAAGCTCAGACTGTGCGTCATCACCTTTTTGCGTGGGAGACATGAGCCCGGCAGCCTCAGCCTGCTGGCGAGAGATGCGCACCATGCCGATGTCGGTAGCGGCGGTGATGGAATTCCCGAGCATCTGCGTGATGTAGATGCGAGAACCCTCCGGCAAAACGACGGCATTGCCGGCTGGTATTTGGACGGCCGCCAGTTCAGACCCTGTGATAATCTCTTCGTTGAGCATCCCGCTCCATTATCCCCCATTTTGCGTTCCGTGCAAGGATTATCTCACGTTCTATGAGGATCTGTGGATCGCAAAATGAAAGGCAACAGTTTCTTGGCACAAAAAGGGGTGCCGAGAAGTTCAAAGTATACTAAATTAATTTCGTCCAAAAAATAGAGACACTATGAACCACGGCACCCAAACTCATTCTACCCACATTGCTCGAAAAGGCAAGCACATTATCTTTTCCAAGCATTAAAAAATGAACGCAGGCTGCGTGAAAAAAGCAACCCGCAAAATTTGACGCGAAAACACGACGTCATTCAAGGTAACTTGATCTCTTGAAATACGGCGCTCCGAAGTCGAGGCTCTTATGGCTCTCGTTGCCGCGCTCGATAGAACTGTTGTGGATGATTTTGCTGCCTGGGGTAGCGGACCTCTAACAGACCATGATGTACCATAGGGCGTAGAATGCGTTGCAATGTCCTCCGGTCTCTGTCAAGAGCCCGGAGGAGATCTGCCATTGAAACCCATTGCCCGTGACACAGCTCGCTAATAGCTTGATCCTTCCCCTCTAGGCTTGCCTTACGCGATGTCCTAACCTTGACTACGCTTGGCGGCAACTGCGACATTTGCCAAGACGTAAACATCATTGCTCCTTGATTATGAGACTCTTGCTTCTGAACTTGTGACATTCCCCCGGGAGCTTGTGACATTTGCTGCACTTCTCCCCAACTGTATTTCATTCCGCGAGCTCGTCCTTCCGTTTGCAGATACCCATGTTCCACAAGAACTGATAGGGAGTGACTCAAATCCGCCGGATGCATAGGTAAAATACTCCGGATCTCACCATGAGGAACATATTTACCAAGAGGAATACAAACGAGCACCAATTTCTCAAAGGCGGATAGTTTTCTGAAATTCGTTTTTGATATCGCATTTTTTGCTTGCCTTTTCTTTCGGCGACATTTATATTGTCTCAAGGCGAACAATTGTGCGACATATTACATGACATTTCAATAAAATTAATAATCTGTAATCATATAATATCAACAAATTATATGTGACATATATTGCGACATATACTATGGCATATCAAGAAACACATCCTTGGATCACCTTTTCATTGGATCTCGGAACGGATCCTCAACTACTCCTCTACAATCTAGGACGCGCGTGTGCCCTAACGAAAGAACTGGCAACGGCAGCTGTCTCACCGGAAATTCATCGGGAGTTGAATCATATTTCCTTAATTAAAGGAGTCCTTGGCAGCACCGCCATTGAGGGGAACACCCTCACGGAAAAAGAAGTGGAAGACATCTTGGAAAGTAGATCCCGCCTATCTCCGTCCAGACAATATCTTGGGCAGGAGGTCATGAATGTTGTTGATGCCTGTAACGAGATCGTTATGGACGTATGCACCGAGAGTCCCTCGCCACTGACACCGGACTATATATGCCGTTTGAATCGACTTGTATTGAAGAACCTAAAATTAGGGGAAGATGTGCAGCCGGGAGTCGTTCGTCAACACTCCGTGCTGGTGGGGAATTACCGAGGCGCCCCGGCAGGAGAATGCGTGGAATTGTTGCGGCGCCTCTGTGAGTGGTTATCCTCTGACACTTTTCGCTCCGAGAAGGAAAACATGCACATCGCCCTGGCCATCATCCAAGCCATTGTGGCTCACATTTACCTTGCCTGGATTCATCCCTTCGGGGACGGCAATGGTCGCACCGCTCGATTAGTAGAAGTGTTCTTACTGCTGCGGGCCGGCGTACCCGTGCCGGCGGCACATCTGCTGAGTAATTTTTACAATTCCACTCGTTCGCGATACTATACTGAATTATCTGAATTGAGTCGTCCCAAGCAAGGAGTGTACCCGCTTGACGGCTTCATATCCTATGCCGTGGAAGGCTTGGTCGATGGGCTGGAGAACCAACTCTCCCTCGTCGCTTCTTTTCACCTCCGTGTAATCTGGGAAAACCACGTCTATAGTCAATTCCGCAAGAAAAAAGGAGAATATCACAAACGTCTGAGAGATCTCTTACTCAGTCTTCCCATAGACGGCAATCGGCGCATCTCTTCAATGAACGACCTCCTCCCTGAATTGTATCACGAGCATTACCGAAACAAAACGCTACGCACCCTGCAACGCGACCTCCGGGCGCTCATCGACGAAGGCTACTTAGAGACCACCCCTGCAGGCTATCGTCCAAAAACGGAAATCCTTCAAAGCATGCTGCCCAAACGGGTCCAGACAAATAAATCGTAAATCGTCCATCGTAAATCGTAAATAGCAAACGCATTTTCAATGCGTTTGCCCTGCCCTCCGCCACAATCGTGAAAATTGTGCGGTAATACCTTGCTCGACGGGGTCTCTGCGGGATTTTCTTCATCCGTCAATAAAGTCTTGAAGATCGGGGACGCCGCCAAGGCGCCCCTGAAGGTAGCTCTTGCGCAGATCTTTATCCTTGCGCACCTCACTGTAGTCTGAGAAGGGAATAAGTTCTGAGATGTTCTGTAGCGTTCGCTCAGCGACCCAGAATTCATCACGGCGCAACAAATTTTGATCCAACAGCATGGCATCATGCGTCGTGAAGATAAGCTGCCGCTGCTGTCCCCGTCGAGCTATTCTGAGGTACTGTTCAATAAGAAACCGTGTAAGATTCGGGTGCATGCTACGATCCAATTCGTCTATGACGTAAACGCTCCCAGCTTCTTGTTTCTCCATCAAAATAGGAAGCAGATTCATGAGCCGCAGCGTACCGTCTGACTCACGTTCAAGAGGAAAAGAAGGAACCGTGTTTCCCCCTTCCGTATCGGCGTGCTGCGCTCCCCATTTGTAGGCTTTCACGGCACCGTTTTCCTTAATAAGGTGATAATTGTGCCCGGACGAAGGAATGAGCGCAGCGAGCTCGGACAGACGAAACTTTTCAATATCTTCCTGAGAAAACCCCGTCTGATCGAGCGGTACATACGTACGCACCAATTCCCGAATTCCTGTATCAGCAGCGCTGAGCGCTCGGGAATAAGCAGCTTGATGATTGAGCAGATCAAGACCTATGAACGTGCGTTCGGCTTCCGCAGGAGCAATTTTGAGAGTGTCCTTCAACCAATGAACAATGCGCGTGGTATAAGGCCTCAGAGCGGGAACCTCCATGGTTTCACAGGCGGTCAGAAGAGGAGTGCTTGCGGCCAACGATTTACCGAATTGCTGTGCGAATGAACACGCGGCTGTTCCATCCTTTCCATACATGGTCTCATCCGTCACGAAAAATCCTTCTGCTGGCTTGCGATCAAAAATCATTCGCGCTTCCCCACGCACACGCAACTGAGTGAGCGTTTCACGTTGCACATTTCCGTTAAGCAACGAAATGTGATATTCCCACATTTTGTTATCAGTAAGAATTGTTAGGGTAAAACTTGTCGGTTCGTCGTAGCATTTTTTGTCCAGCAAGAAAGGGGAAAAAGAAAACTTTCCTCCCACAATTCCCATTTGTAGAGTAAATAGCGCCCGCACAAAATTGGTCTTCCCGGAGGCGTTGCCACCATATATAGCGCTAAGAGGCAGTAGTTTCATGTGCTTATTAGATGGAACAGAAATGAGGGATTCCTTGTCCATCTGAATCTTCGAAGCAATCATCGAAAAGTCAGTCACATCTCGGAATGAACGGAAATTGCTGAAAGTAAAATTAACGAGCATGGTACACCGCGGATTTTAATTGCTTCATCTTCTCAAGTCAAGCACAAAATACGATTTTTTCTCGTTTTGTTATCCAGCGCAAATTCATCTTGCTCATCTTGCTCATCTTGCTCATCTTGCTCATCTTGCTCATCTTGCTCATCTTGCTCATCTTGCTCAT